>JAEWZY010000019.1 GCA_023394955.1 Bacillota bacterium | reverse complement strand
ATTATCCATATTTCTTCATTATCTTGGAAACTCCTTTAAAAAATTGTAATAAAAATTTGACATTCAGTTTTATTCTAAAAACCTTACATTACAGACAATTCATACTTTTGCATCCAAGCTACAAGAGGAATATCAACAAAAAAAGACAAGCCCTTAAAGCTCATCTTTCAAAACTCCCGACTCAATCCTCACGCTTATTCTAATCCTCAACACACCTTCCCTCCCATTTCGCACTTCGGCGGCATCCCAGCCGATTAAAGTCATGACCAACCGTGTAGCGGATGGCTTGACTAGCTCTGTAAAAGGCTTTTTACTTGCTAAACCTAAAAGTGTTGCATTTATTATATTAATCGAATATATCCATATTATCATTCCAACTACTAAGTAGGTGCCCGATAACCGGCGCAATTGACCCGAGCGCGCTAGAGTGAAACCCCTTGTTAAATTGGCCGAACTTTCACTCGCTATGGTTCAGCAAGACCCGCCAAATACCTCTAATCTATAAAATTTGCCACAACAACACGGCGCATTAGAAAACCTCCTCTGTGTCTCCGCGTCTTTGTGGCAGATTAGTTATTTTATCCTCAACTTCTCTTCAAAGCTTATCTTTTATTACTCACGCCTCATGCCTTGCGCCTAATCACTCCCTTAAAAACACCTTCCCAGTCCCGCTTTCATTTCTTACTTCAATATAATTAGCCCCAATCGCCATGATCGTCTCCCCATCCACCACCAAACCGGGTTTGACGATCCAGGTCTTAGTTGAGTCTTCTCCCAACCCTACTATGGCCCGGCTCTCCTCACCCTTAACGATACCATAGACCACCAATTCCGAATGAAACTTCATTAGTGGCGCTTGGGGCGTCGGAGGCGCCGAAGGCCTTTCAAAAAAAAGCCCTCCCGCCAGCAACTCCTGGTATCTAGATAATTTCAGCGCCGCTGTTTTCGCCCGATAATCAAACTTATTCAACTGGGCCGGTTCCGGGGCGGTCGGATGATAATTAACGGCTCCAAGCAGATTAAATACGGCCCACCCCAAGATGATTGCATTAATTGCAAAGATGACGCTCCAGATTAATTGTGAACGTTTCATTGACCCGCCTTCTTATCCACCAGCATCAGTTGGATAATGACTTGATATTTTAACTCTTCGGTCTTTTGGTTGGCATGTATTTGAAGGCGTTTCAAATTCATTCCTAACCGGTTGGTAGCGGCCCCATGCAAAAACTTGATCAGCGTAGCCGGCTCGGCGGAACCCTCCAACGCGACTCCGACAATATCCTCTTCCAACTGGAGCAAGTTTTTCTGATCTACCGCCAAGCCGATAGTACCGGCTAGTTTTTCCACTTCTTGCAGGAGCTCAATCTTGGCCGTCTCCTTATTGAATGCGTCCAAAAAACCCCTTTCCATTTCAGCCAAGCCTTCAGTGACCGCCTTTTGACGGGCGATTAAGTTTCGTTCCGAACGCAACAAGCGGCGAGTCTCTTCCAAATCACCGGCGTCAACGGCGGCTGTTTTCAAACTGCCGCTATTATTATAATAAAAATTGAATCCAATCATCGCTAAAACAGCTATCCCCACAACTAACAACAGGTTCTGCTCCCGTTTACTCACTTTCATGGCGTCTGCTCCCCGGGGGTGAACTTTCCTTCCAATTGGAAAAGTTCCATCCCGTTCTTATCCGAAGTGATCGTTCCCTTAAGTTTAAACGTTTGAAGTTCCGGCGTCCGCTGCAGTTTTTCAAGAAGTCTTGAGACCGAACGGGTTGAACCGGATAGCCCTTTAATAACTCCGTCTTCCATTATTAAATCGGTTATTTTGGTCCCCTCGGGCAAACCGGCCTGGAGCGCCCGTAAGAACTCCAACTCATGTCCGCGCCGGCCCATCCAGTTCTCCAATTGCTTTAGTTGGCTAATCTTTTGATTAGTATCAGCCTCAATCTTACGTAACCGGGCGACCGTTTCTTTCTGCCTTCCGAGCCATACTGCATTCTTTTCATCTCTAATCGCCCGGGCTTGTACTCCCAGAAACAACCCGGCAATCAGCAACGTTCCGGCCAAACCCGCTTTTAGCGCTGTCAAAGTCCGGCGCCGCTCCCGCTCCCGGCGGGTTTGGAGAAAAGTGTTGAAACGCCAATCTGGCCGGGCAAGCCAGGCTTCATCCAGGGCCAAACCGATTAACGGCGCCAGTTCAGCGGTATGATTTCCGGTAATCACCCCGGAAAGCCTGGTTTTTAATGGTACCTCGAATGAAATTCCCAAAGCCTCAGCTAACTGGCGCAGCCATTCCGGTTCGGGTTTGGCCTCTCCGAATAGCCAAACCTGTTCCGGTAACGGAATACTGTTGGTTGTCTGATAAGAAGCTAAGGAAAGCCTGAGTTCTTCAATTAACTCCGGGAGATATTTTGAAGGAGCTTCCTCCAATCGATCTTTGCCAATTGGTAAAACGCGCCGGTATAGGAGTTCGGTATCGGTCAGCGCTCCGATTTCCGTATCCGCATTATTGAAGC
The DNA here is from genome assembly GCA_023394955.1 of Bacillota bacterium. Lineage (GTDB taxonomy): Bacteria > Bacillota > UBA4882 > UBA8346 > UBA8346 > JAAYHS01. The sequence goes on along the minus strand of JAEWZY010000019.1, from coordinate 32,950 downwards.
TCAGATAGATATCTGCTCCGGAACCTTCCAAAAAATCGAAGTTGAAGGCTAAATAATTTTGAAGCCCGTGATGGTTGAGGCCAGCCCATTCCACAGTTAAACCGGCGTCCTGAAGTTGGCTGAGATAGGACCCTAACTTATCGTCTTTAATTAGGGCCAGCTTCACCGAGGTATGCTGTTCTTCTCTTTTAATGGTTATAATCCGGTAAACCGATCCCGCCTCGCTATTTTCCATCTCCAACCGGACTGCGGCCTTGAGCTGTTCATCCGCGAGCGGCGGCAACGATAAAGTTTTGTATCCGACTAAGTTCTGAGGCAATAATGAAATAACCTTACTATGGCCGTAATATTCTTTCTTCCAGATCCTGGCCAGCCATTCCTTGGAAAACCCGGCTTCCCCCAGCTGATAATGGCTATAGCGTAATAACTCGCCACCGGTCTTATTCATTCTAACTTCAACAGCAGTAAAGTAATCTTCGCTTAAATAGAGAACGATCTTTGTCTTAGCCATTATTCAACCTCTTCATCTTCAATAAGATCCGCCGCTGGTGGTTCCGGCAATTCCGGGACTTCCTGGTTAAGCAAGAAACAGCGGGAAAGGGGATCAAGCCGCCACTCATCATCGTCGGAGATCCTTTCTTGGACAGTCTCCAGATAATAACTGTGCCTACCCTTACTAAGCCAGATTTGATAACGGATAATCGTTGAAATTGTGGTAAAATATTTTTCTACTTTTAACGGGTTTTCTTTATTGTTGAAGAAATGCTGCACTTCGGAAATGTCACTAAAAGGTTCTTCCCGGCGGCGATGGATAATCGTCTTCGACAAGTCGGTATCATAACCGGTTTTTTTAAGAATCATTTTCAGCCCGGCTTCACTGATGAAATTGATATTGATAATCCCGCTTAACGTCAATAAGGGACGAAGTTCAGCCAGTTTTTCAAGGCTGACCGCTCCCAATTGGCGCAATTCATCGAAATGACTAAATTCTCGGGCCGACTTTTCCCCTCGAAAAGACTTAACATCATTAACCATCCGTTCCACCCAAGATTTTTCAAAACCCGCCGAGGACAACAGGTTTTCCAGTTGAAGGTCGGTCAACACATTTAGATTATACTTGCCGAACACGGTGCAATGGGGCGTAAGGTCCTGGTAAATAATCGGGCCGGTCTTGATCGCTAAAACTTCCCGCATCGCAGACAAAAATCCATTCCGAGGTTTATAGGCCGGAGTCAATGCTTGGTAATATTCAATCTCAGCTCCTGTCGGACGAAGTTCGTCGTCAAGATCGATCCAGTCCAATAACGGTTCGATCTCTTCGCCGTCGATCTTCAAATATTGCAACTCATCTAAATTCAACAAATTTAAATTCGGTTTACTGCTTTCATCCTCAATTTTAACGGTAACCTGATAACCATCCCTTTCATATTGGGAAAAACCGTCATTATCGAACCAGGCGTCGGCCTTACTGTCATTCTCCGTATCATCTTCGCGGAGTAGGACTATGCATTCCTGGAGTATCTCCTCAGCCAACTGCCTGGCTTGGATATTCCGTTCCAGATTCGCCACAGCCGCCCATTCCATCTCGGAACGTTGTAACAAAAAGGCGGCGATAATACCGATAATCGCAAACACCCAGGCCACCAGGATCAAAACCGAACCGCGTTCATCGTTAAACGTCATCAATCTTCCCCGTTTCGCCGGGTCTTAATGGAAAAAACCAAAGGCCCCACAACACCCAATTCCGTTTTGGCGGTAATTTTAACGAGGGACGGCAGTTCTGTCCGGTATGACGGTTTCCAATACAAGACCCAATTCCGTTTCTTAGGTTCGAAATATTCAAACTTCCATTCGGAGATCCCGGTAAACAATTTTCGCGCTTCGGGTTCACTGCCCCAAAAGCCGGATGAACGCCAGAGCGCTTTGGTTTCAAAGTCATAGCGGTACCGGATTTCTTCCAAACCGTGGTAGTTTTCGCTCCAAAAACTCAAGTGAAGCTCCTCGCCTTGAAAAGGTTCCTCCGGTAAAAACCTGCTAGTGAATACGGTTCCAAAGTCGTTAGCCAGAGTCTGGTAGATATATTTTAATTGATGTTGATAGCGGTATGCTTTATCATTTTTACTCCAAAACCCGACTGTGGTATATAAAAATTGGGATAACAGGCCTAATAATAATGAAGTTAAGGCCAGAGCCGCCACTACCTCAGCCAAGGTCATCCCATTTTCATTAGCTAAGCCGTTTTTAGTTGAGATCGTCATATTCCGGCTCCCGGTGCCCCCGGAAAGACTTTTGCGCCAAATCATTGCCCCTACTCCATTCGACCGTTAAAAAAATAACCGAGGTACCGCCCTCCAATTTGTCTTCCTGAGCGATCCATTTATACTTCCGGTATGGCTCGGAAAATTCGCCGGAATTTCCCAGTTCGCCCCTGCCGCCCAACTCAGCCAGTTTACAGGCGCCTAAGATTTGGGCGGTGACTCTTCCGTTTAACTGTTCCCTAGTATGAGTGGTTTGCATAAAAACAGCGACTAAAACCCCGGCCGATATTCCAGTTAACGCTAGCGTTAGCAAAACTTCAAGTAAAGTCATCCCAACCTCTCCGGGACCGAATCGATCCCTGATTAGCCGAGTTATCATTTTAAAAATCATCACCATTCAACGCCCCCTCAGGTATCGGCCTTTACTTGTTGGCTTTTTTCTTTCAGCTTGAAACCCAATCTATCCTTCCGTTAGCTTTAATTAACATACTTCCGGAAAAATTTTTGGATGTCCAATCAACTGTCATATCCGGGTAAATTCCATCACTGCTAAAATACAATTCGATATTGCCGTACTCAATTTCTTCCGCTTCCTCATCGAAATATCCAAGGGTTTCGAATACGGCGTCTCCATCGCTTTCCTCCAATTCACCAACCGGCACATCCCAGCGGAACTGAAATCTATCAAAGACCCGCCTTATTTCCGTATCTCCTATATCAAAACGATAACCGTTATAAAAAAATTCCACTAAAATTTCAGACTTTTCACAGACGGCTTCCTCACTTACCGTCCGGATGTCGGCTTGAATCAAATTGCCGATCTGCTTGAGATAAGCCTTCTCTTCTCCCCTCTCATAGCGGGGGAAAACCAATAAACCGATTATACTTAGGATAACTAAGACCGCTAAGATCTCAATTAGGGTATAACCCGACTCCGGCGAGGCTTTTGGGTTACCAGTTTCCAATATCGGCATCGTTCCCTTCGCCGCCTTCTTTTTTATCGCTCCCTAAACTATAAAGGTCATACCGGTCCGGGTTATGGACCCCGGGACAAAAGTAACGCAATTCTTCTCCCCACGGGTCCCGGGGAATGCTTTTATCTTCCAGATAGGGGCCGTTCCAGCTTTCCGGAACTGGTGGGATGGACGGCTTTTCCACTAAAGCCTTTAAGCCTTGTTCAGTGGTAGGATAACAAGAGTTATCCATATAATAAGAGTTAAGCACATTTTTCAGGGACTGGACTTGAGCTCGGGCGGCTTTGGCTTGCCCTTTTTTCAGCTCCTTAATGATGTTTGGAGTCACCAATGTCAGTAAAGCGGCCATCAAGGTAAGGACCGCAACCACTTCCAGTAAGGTATACCCTTGTTCCTGTTTTTTCTCACGAACCACTGTTTTTCCTCCTTTAAATATTATAGCTCTCAAAATGAGTCAATCTGAGAATTTAGATTAAAAATAGGCACCAAAATAGCGATGGCTAATACGCCAATTACACCGACCATCGACAGGATCAATAAAGGTTCAAATACAGCCATGAACATACCGAGGGACTGCTTTACTTCAGTATCGTACGTATTTGACGCTTGGTCCAACATTCCTTCCAGATTCCCGCTCTCTTCCCCAACGCCGATCATTTCCACGGCCAAAACCGGAAAAATCTTTTTATTGGACATGCTTGCCACCAAAGTGCTGCCTTGTTTAACCTCTTTAATGACCTCCCGCAGCGCTTGGTTTAAGACCAAGTTGCCGGAAACATCTCCGGCAATACTCAATGCCGTAAGTAACGGCACGCCGCTGCCGCAAAGCATGCTTAAGGACAGGCTCATTCGCGACACCGCAAGTTTTGATAATACATTGCCCAGTAACGGCACCTTTAGCTTTAAACGATCAAACTTCAATCTTCCCTCTTCAGCGCCGATCCACTTCCAAAACAAAAAACCGGTCCCCGCCGCGAACAGTAAAAAAACCCACCAAAAATATTGCAATCCGTTTCCGAAAAAGATCACCATTTTAGTAATGAACGGCAATTCATTGCTCATTTCCGCGAAAATCGGTTCAAAGGTAGGTAGCACCACGATTACATATAACAAAAGTACTGCTATACTAGCCAAAGCTAAAATGAACGGATAAATGAGACTACTGATGATAAAATTCTTCAAACTTAACTCTTCTTCTTGATAGCGAATAAGCCTGTTCAATACCTGGGGTAATATTCCTCCAGCCTCCCCGGCCTTGATCAAACTGATGTACAATTTATTAAAATGTTGCGGATACTTTTCTAAAGCTGCGGTAAAAGAATGCCCTTCTTGAAGTAGCCTGCATAATTGAGTGATTATTTCATTCATCTCCCGGCTGAATGATAACCGGTTAACGATAGCCAAGGATTTTTCCAACCCAATCCCGGCGTTTAACAGCCCGGCCAATTGCCTGGTAAAGGTCAACCTTTCTTTGCTTGAGAAACGCTTTTTAAAGAGATTAAGACCAGATCCGGACACCGCTTTAATCTCCAAGGGATAAAGGCCTTTGGCTTTTAGGGTTGCCGCTAATTGTTCCTCCGATGCCGCCTCGAACCGGCCGGTTTCGATTAGGCCGTTATTGTTGGCTGCCTTATAAACAAATTCCAAAGCCGCCTCCTAAAGTGTTATTCATTGGTTACCCGGATAACCTCGGAGATACTGGTGGCGCCCATTTTAACTTTAGTGAGGCCGTCTTCTCTCAAGGTAACCATTCCTCGACCGACGGCAACTTCCCGGATTCGCCCAGCATTGGCCCTTTCCATGACCAAGCGCTCGATCTCTTCCGAAACTACCAATAACTCAAAGAGCCCCACTTGTCCTTTGTATCCGAAAGAATTGCATTTCTCACAACCAATCCCCTGCCGTAAACCATCTAAATCATTTCCCAAACCGGAAACTTCCAGTTCTACTGGGGTAGGTTGATAAACAGCGGAACAATGGGGACAAATCTTTCGCACCAAACGTTGGGCCAAAACTCCCCGGACAGTTGACGCTACTAAAAATTCCTCAACCCCCATATCGATTAATCGGGTAAAAGCGCTGGGCGCGTCATTAGTATGTAAAGTAGCCAAAACCAAATGCCCGGTTAAAGCTGATTGGATGGCAACATCGGCGGTTTCCCGGTCCCGAATCTCACCTACCAGGATAACGTCGGGATCGTGCCGGACCACAGTACGCAAACCTTGAGCAAAAGTAAAATTAACTTTGGGATTGACCTGCATTTGATTGACCCCTTTTAGCTGATACTCAACAGGGTCTTCGATGGTGATTATTTTACGGCTCGGATCATTCAAGCGCTGCAGCGCGGCATATAGTGTAGTTGTTTTTCCGCTACCGGTCGGTCCGGTAACTAAGATCATCCCATGAGGTTTGGCGATTAATTTAGAAAACTCCAACAGGTTCTGGGTTGAAAACCCCAATTCTTCCAAGCCCAGCATGATGCTTTCCCGGTTGAGGACCCGCATTACGATCCCCTCGCCGTATAACGTGGAAGCGACCGCTACCCGCAAATCCAGATCCCGTTGATCGATCCTAATTTTAATCCGCCCGTCTTGGGGGATTCGGCGCTCGGTAATATCCATGCCGGCCATTAGTTTAATCCTGGAAACCACCGCCGGATATAAGGCTTTGGGCGGCGGGAGAGTCTCATGGAGCACTCCGTCGACCCGGTACCTAAGCTTGACTTCACCTTCAAAAGGCTCTAAATGAATATCGCTGGCCCCAGCTTTGACCGCTCCGCTGATAATCGTATTTACCAGCCGGATGATGGGGGCTTCGTTAGCCATTGATTCCGGAGCAATCGTGCTGACATCGCTATCGGACATGCTTTCATATTGGTTTAAATCGGTTTCATTCAAATCTTCTAAAACTGCCGCCACTGATTGGGAGGAGGAACCGTAGTGTTTTTTTAGGGTTTCCGTGACTTGGGTTGCTGAAGCGACCGTGATTTTAATACGACAATTCAATAATTGGCTTAGATTATCAAATGCCTCAAGGTTCAACGGTTTATCAGTCGCCAGAACCAACCGGTCCTCTTCCTTTAGAATCGGGATCGCCCGATAACGTTCAGCTTGCCTAGGGCTTAACAGTTTGAGTAATTCGGGAGCAGGAGTGATTTCAAGGGGAAGAGTATAAGCCAACCCCAGCTGGATACTGATGGCTTCGGCCAGTTGTTCCTCGTTTATGTAACCGGAATTCAACAAGACGGTCTCAAAAGAAATAGCCTCTCGAGCCTGCCGCTGAAGAAGGGCCTCAAGCTTGCCCTGGTCGATAAAGCCTTTTTCAAAACAAATCACTGCCAAATTCTTCATCTTGTCTCATCCTAATAAATTTACCGGATCATTTTCCTTAAATATCCGTACCATTGCAAAATTCGTCAACTTTACCCGTTTTCCTTCTATCAGAAAAAGCTTCTTAATTCTTGTTATAGTCATTATCGCCTCTGAATTTCAATTCTTCAATGTTCATCTTTGGGGTAATTAATAATGATATCTAGCTGATTTACAGATATAATCAATGCTATACTCCGTGATAAAATTAGAATTAATGAACATTCATATGATATCTATGGATATTTACCCACTTTATGGAATTTTGGAGATCCTTGGGGTATCAACCAATTGTTATTTTGCCTAATTTAGGATAAAATAAAAATCAAACCAATTGCAATCCGTTTAAAATTATGTTAATTTTATCATATTGCTTTATGGTTGTAATTATATTTTTCTTTTTGCTTCGTCAATCGTGTCATATTAATTAAGAGTTGTGTTGAATCTAATCGTGCGGGAGTTTGAAATTAAATGAAGTTTCATTGTAAACATTTGCTACTCTTACTATTATTTCTTTGGATCATTTTTACTCCGGCCGCTAGCGGGTTGGCGACCGGAACCGTATTCGATCTCGACTTTAAAAACGCCGATATCCAAGACGTTTTTCGCTCCCTGGCAAGCCAGGAGAGGGTCAGCATCTATGTGGATAACGATGTTTCAGGCAAGGTTACCATCAGTTTAAATAAGGTTACTTTTATCGAAGCATTGACGATCCTTACTAAAAACAACAACCTCGCCTTCACTAAAGCTGATAATGTATATTACATAAAACCCCTTGAAGACCCGATCTTAAATATCCAATATAACAATGGCAAGTTATATCTTGAAGCCAAGAGGATTAAACTTGCATCCGTATTAGAAACAGTCTCCCAAAAAAGCGGGGCCAACCTGGTTCCAGCCCCTGAGTTGCAAGAAAAGATTTCGATTGTCGTAGGTCCGGCTCTTTTGGAAGACGCCATCAAAGCTTTGTTGTCCCAAACCAATTGCATCGGGGAGAAAATCGGCGAAGTCACCGTGGTCCGCAAAAAGTCCACGGCCCAATACTCCTTTACCGTTAACTATCAAGATAAGTTATTGACCATCGATGCCCGCGACATCCCCTTGCCCGTTTTATGCCGTGCTATTACTGAAAAAACCGGAGTCTCCATCGTTCCCGATCAAAACCTCAATCTGAATATCACCGTCTTTTTTCAAAACTTGTCAATCCCGGATAGCCTGGGAGTTTTTTGCGAGCCGAACGGATTGATCTTTTTCAAGGAAGGCGACGCCTGGCGGGTAACCCGTAAAAGTGGAACTTATCGGGTCCGTTTTAGTGAGGAGCTGTTAACGGTAGATGCCGATGGGATCGATATCGCAGTACTGGCCAAAGAGATTGCGCGGCAAACCGGGATCAATATCATGCTGGACCGGGATGTCCGGGGAACGGTAACCGCCCATTTTCAAAATCTCCCCCTATTTCAAGGGCTCTCCATTATCCTTGAAAATCAAGGTTGGTTTATTGAAAAGCAACCTACCCACTATATTATCAGGAATGATACTACCCCAAATAAAAACATCAGAATCTTCTACAACCCGGAAAACAAACTCTTTAATCTGGACGTTAATAGCGCCCCGCTAACTCAGATCCTGAACGAAATGGCCCGAAAGGCTGATCTTAATTTGGTGGTATTGTCCCAAGTTAATTGGACGGTCAATAATATTAGGCTCCAGGGGTTTAACTTCACTCAGGTTATGGATTTTCTGTTCAATGGGACGATCTTCACCTATCAATTCGTAGATAACACATACATTGTCGGTGATGGTCTCATTGTCCGGCCGGAGAACAGCAGTTTCGCCACGGTAAAGATCTACCCCATCAAATATATGAAGGCTGAGCAAATGCTTAATTCCTTACCCCCGGTATTTCCACGGGCCAATTTCATTCAAATTCCCGAGAAAAACGCCTTGGTAGTCACCGGACCGGAAACCATCCATAATCTCTTCACCAACTATTTGGAGCAGATCGATGTGGCGACCATCGATGACATGACCGAAGTAATTAAGATTAAATTCCTTAAAGCCGAGGATGTTTTAAAGCTGATTCCGCCGTCGATCCCCAAAAACGACCTGGTTGTCTTGAAAGAAGCCAACGCTATCGTTGTCAGAGGCCCTCAAAATTTAATCCATCAAGTTAAAAATTATATTGATAAAATTGACCAAGTGAACCCGCTGATCGTCTTTGACATTATGGTTGCTCAGATATCGGACTCCAAGGGATTTACCTGGAACGCCCCTCAAGGCGCGATTAAACTTGGTGACGGTAATGAAGTATATATCGGGCCGGGCCAAGGTAGTATCAGACTAGAAGACCCAAGTAAAACAGTTAAAACTGATGACGAAAAAGGAATCATTGGTGCTTTAACCTTTTTGTTACAAAAAGGGAACGCCAGGATCGTGGCTAATCCTACCATAACAACTTTAAATGGTTACGCTGCCAAATTCAATGTTTCCACTAAACGAAATTATGAAGTACAGACTGCAGAAACAACAGCCACGGATGGCACAAAAAGTATTGGCTCAACCGTAAAAACTTATGAATCCGGTTTAAGAATAAGCATTACTCCCTGGGTATCGGCGAACAACCAGATTACCATGGAGATTAAACCGGAAATAAGTGAATTCGGCGATCCAGCTCAAGGCACCGAGCTTCCAAGTACCTTTGAGCGTTCAACCGAAACCACTATCCGGGTTAATGATGGTGAAACCATCGTCATCAGCGGCCTCAAAAACACCCGCAAAGAAAAAACCGTCTCCAAAATTCCGATTTTAGGGCATATTCCGATCCTGGGATTATTATTTACCAATTATTCGACCAGAGATGTTCAGGACGAATTCGTGATCGTGATCACCCCGACTCTAGTCTTCGACCAGCAGGTTAAGGCAACTGATGAGGCTCTTAATAAATTTAGTCCAACTACAAAATTCGAGATTGACCCGGACTCAGTGACTGAGGAAGAGAAGAAAAAGCATAAGTTGAAATAGCCGTATCGAAAGTAGTCGGTTCAATTGTAAATTCGATACATTGGCCTTCTTAATTTTTTAAACCAAGATTTGTGATAAAATAGATACAAAGGTTTATTTAGGGGTGATATCGGGTGGATGAAAACAAAGTCGCCGTATTACTTGAGGATTTAAGGTCCCAATTCCGGACTTTCGGTGAAGGATTGCAACTGGTAAACGATAAAGTTGATAAAATGGATCAAAAAATTGAAAGTCTGGATCATAGACTTGGAAGTCTGGATCATAGACTTGAACGCGTCGAACAAAAGCTTGATGCCCATATTGAACAAAACCGCCAAGAACACCAACAACTTATGCAGATGGTTAAGGAACTGGATCAGGAAGTTCAGGTTGGGATTAAACGGGTGAAATAAAATCACGGATTACGCTGATTGCCGGATTACACGGATTTTTTGACCGACACCGGAGAACCGGGATTCAACGGTAAAAGTCATCTTTACCGTGTAGGAACCATAGAACGACCCGTTTATAGAATCCTCAATTAGTTACCAATGGATCTCCATTGAAAACGATATGTCTCCACGAAACTCGTTATTGGCTTCATCGGAAATAACATATAAAAGTTCCGGATTCAAGGTTATTTTATCTGATATTTTTATATCGCTGGGTAAATTGGATTTAGACTCGAAACTCGGCAAAATGGACAGTCATCCAAAAATAGTCGATTTGTTTAAAATCAATGATGTTTCTTGCAAAGTAATCTGGTTTCATCCAAAGTGACATTGTTCTTTCAAAAGTAATGTTACTTATACAACAAGCCAGGTTACTTATTTAATGAACCATGTGGTTTGTTTAACAAACAATGTTGCTTATTCAACAAACCAGATTACTTGTTTAATAAACCATGTGGTTTGTTTAAGAAATAATGTCGCTTATCTATTGAACATAATTGTTTATTCAAAAATCACATCATTTCTTATTAGATCGAAGGATCCTAATGAATTTTCATATTTATTAACACTAGCGTAGCATGAACAAAATTTACAAAAGTCAACTTAAGGGAAAGGATTATCGTAATTAGGTGTTGCTCGATAAAGCAAGCTTTCAGTTCAACCCTATTTGATGATGAATCCCGGATGGTCTTAGCCCCATTTATGGGGGTTGGTTGTGACAGCCGTGATATTTATGCCACGGATTGGGAAGGGTTGGTAACCTTATTTAAACATCTATCAATGTTTCATATTTCTACACATACACCGAAACAGTTCTTAAGTATCCCCGGAACATCGTGACAATAGATCGGGGTCCCGTAAACTATTAGATCCGCTTCCATTTCTTTAAAAAATAAAAGTAGGAATCTTTTCTCCTACTTTTGAAGGAACTTAGCGTTACCCATTTAATTATTACTTTCTAAAACAGGACTAAACCTATATTCGGCGCCAACCGGCTCATTCCGTTCCACCAGGTACTTCCAATACCGGGCCGGCAGATATTGCCGTTGGAGTTTGGGATTGGACCGTTCCCGGATTTCAATATTCCGGAAGTAGACATTCCAAAGTCTTTGCCATTCCAGTTCTTCGTTGGGGAAACAATCTGAGTTATACCCCGCTCGTTCCAATTCTGGTTTTAGTTTGACATCCTTTGAAAACCGGATCTCATTTCCTTCATAAAGTACCCCGCAATTCCGGCGCCGGTCATGGATGAACCAGTGTTGATCGGCGAATCTCTTCCGAAAATGCTCTGCCAACAAAGGAATAATCTGATGGTCCGGTTCAATCGGGGCATAGAAAAATCCGGGCCGGATCTCACGGAACCTAATAATCCCTTTAAAACGGCATACTTCTTTAGCCACTTTCTCGCCGGTCTTTTTGACCTTTAGCGCCACCGGATCGGCTAATTTGGTTTCAATATTTTCATCGGCGGCAATCACTTTGCGAAGATATTCGCAGAGCGCCGCCTCGCTTCCCGGTTCATCGGAGAGATAACAACAAAGCACATTCTTTAATCCTTCCCGGGATAATTTTTTAAAAATTGCTCCCAGAAATCCTTTGGCTTTTTCAAAATCAGTCTCAATCTCCTTGATCTCAGCGAACAAATTAATTTCCAATCTATCAATGATCACAATCTGCTCTGGAAACTCTTCAAGCTCCATTGCTTCGGAAACAGAAGTCAAAAACCCGTCAAAAGTACCATCGTAAATGTAATAAAGCATTGGGTCCTCCCATATTTTCTATTCATTACCCATAGTCCATCAAATATTTTTCAGAAAGGCTTAGGTATTGCCGGGATTCAGGTAATAACCTGTCATCCATAGCTTACAATCTGAGACATTCGTAGAATCAGTCAAATCCCGGCCGAACAATGGCAATTGTGACTCATCGCTTACTCTTTTAGCTTTTCTTTCCTTTTCACTTAACATTTCCCTCAATGAGACCGGATTATCGATCTTTTCGAGATATCTACCCCGGCAGGTCAAAAAATATCTGGCTCGCTTCAACACTACTCCCAATTTCTTTAAATTATCAAAAGAAAGCGGACCATACCGTCTGGCGTTGATGATCTGCCGCGCCGATTTCAACCCGACTCCCGGTACCCGAAGCAACATCTCATAATCGGCCCAGTTCACCTCCACCGGAAAAATGTCAAAGTTCCGAAGCGCCCAACCGGTTTTAGGGTCAAGTTCCCTATCTAAAAAGGGGTTTCCCGGATCCAGTAATTCGGCGGCTTTAAAACCATAGAAACGCAGCAACCAATCTGCTTGGTAAAGCCGGTTTTCCCGCCGAAGAGGCGGAGATGATATAGTCGGCAATAACGAATTTTGATTTACCGGGATATATGCCGAATAATAAACCCTTTTCAAACGAAACTTTTGATATAATCCCTCCGCTAGTAGAACGATTTGAAGATCGCTCTCCGGAGTAGCACCCACAATCAGTTGAGTGCTTTGACCGGCCGGCGCGAACCGGGGCGCGCTCCGCAAAAGCCTCCGCTCCTGTTGGCAACGTTCGATCTGAGCGCTTAAGTACGAAAAGGAGGTCAAAATATGCTCCTTGGACTTATCTGGAGCTAATAATTTCAAACCCCGCTCCGAGGGAAGCTCGATATTGGCGCTAAGCCGGTCGGCGTATAACCCGGCTCTTTGAAGCAGTCCCCGGTCGGCTCCGGGGATCGCTTTTAAATGAATATAACCGTGAAAATTATGGTTCAACCTGAGTTCCTTGGCTACTTTTACCATAAGCTCCATAGTGTAATCAACATTTTTAATAATCCCGGAACTTAAAAAAAGACCTTCGATATAATTTCTCCGATAAAAATCCATGGTTAACCTGGCAACTTCAGCTACGGTAAAAGCGGATCGCGGTATATCGTTGCTCCTTCGATTGGCGCAATAGGCGCAGTCGTAAATACAGTGATTGGATAACAACACTTTTAAGAGTGAAATGCACCGGCCGTCCCCGGACCAACTGTGGCAAATCCCGGAAATCGCGGCGTCTCCCAAACCTTTCCCCAAGTTCGTTCGGGTGCTGCCGCTCGATGAACATGATACGTCATATTTAGCCGCCGCAGCTAAAATTCCTAGCTTTTGTTCTAGTTCCATTACCTTAACCTCACTTATTTAGATTATATCAAGAACATATGTTCGAGTCAACTCTAAATTTGTGATATTTAAATGATATAGGCATATACTACATTGAGTTACACCGAGAATAACAAATTACTAAATTGAACCATTCCGGGAAAGAGGGGAATATTAATTATGCCGAAGATCGTTTGGTTATTGGTAGCAGTTCTTTTTGCCCTTTCAACTATAGGAGCCGGAGCTGAGAGCCGATGGAAGTTAATTTTGGACGATGATCTGATAAAGCATTTCTTTGATACTGACAGTATTAAAGTTGTATGTGATGATAATACGGACTGTATCTACTTGAATGTCTGGATCAAGGTAACCTATCAGGAAGCCGGAAAAGATACCTACCTAAGGAGTTTGCGAAAAGCCAAAATTCCTACCGATGGTTACGAAAACTTCAGTTACACCATTAATCATATCTTATTTGGGGATGGTAAAATTTGTCTCATTGGAGTCTATGATTATACCGATACTGGAGTTAATCTTCGTTCTTTCGACTCTCCCATCGGACATTGGTTAGATATTGTCCCCAGCTCAATTATTGAAGTATGGTATCAACAGGTAATGGCCTTTGCTACCGCCAATATGGGAAAGATTATTGAAAGATCACGTGACTATACTGGAGAAAACGAATATAACCATAATTTTACTTGAATTTAAAAGTAACTATAATAGACAAATTAAAATGGCTAAGGTTGTTTAATTACGAGACAACCGGATATTTTATAAATCCTGGTTAATTCCTATAGAGCAAGTTAATAATAAACCTAGCCTTAATTAATCAAACTAACCCCCTTTTAATAATCATGCGACTATTTACTAATGGCTACCGTCATATACAGCGTTATCGCCAGATCATCAATGTCGTTAGCAAACATGGTCTGGGATACCTACTCGATTTTATCGGTTTAAAAAATCCCCTCCGTTTCCCCGGACGGCAAAAGAAGACCAACGCCTTCCAAAGTAACGCCGTCAGAGTTAAAATGGTCCTAGAAGAGCTGGGTCCGACCTTTATAAAGCTAGGGCAATTATTGAGTATTAGGCCGGATCTACTCCCCCCAAATTACCTTATTGAACTTGAAAAATTACAGGAACAAGTTACTCCGGTTGATTTTCACAAAATAAAAGAAATAATCGAATCCGAGTTAAATCAGCCGGTTTCAGCTATTTTTTCGAAAATCAATCCTAATCCGATCGCCGCCGCTTCAATCGGCCAAGTTCATTCCGGTAGGTTGCTTACTGGAGAATCAATAGTTGTAAAAGTACAGCGTCCTGGAGTTGGAAAAATCGTGGCGACCGATCTGGAGATTTTAGGAGATATTGCCCGTTTTCTCGAATCCCGGACCGAATGGGGCCGAACCTTTAATATCGTAAGTTTAGTCGAGGAATTTTCCCGAACGATCCGTGATGAACTTGATTACACTATTGAGGCGGAAAATGCCGACCGGTTTGCCAGACATTTTCAAACTGACTCTTCCGTTAAATTCCCGAAGGTTTTTTGGCCATATTCAAGCCGACAGATGTTAGTTTTAGAAGCTGTTGCCGGAATAAAAGTAAATGACGCGGTTGGCTGCGGGGATTTGGAGATCAACAAAACACTGGCCGCTCAAAATCTGGTTAACGCCATCCTCAAGCAATTGCTGATTGACGGTTTTTTTCATGCCGATCCCCATCCGGGAAATATCGTCCTCGCTCCTAACGGCGCCATCCTCTTTCTCGACTTTGGAATGGTGGGACGGTTAAATAATTGGATGCGGGAACGACTAGTCTTGCTAATGCTGAACTTAATACAAGAAAACATCAACAATCTGGTTGACATCTTAATTGAAATCGGGGACATTAAAGGGAACGCCAATCGCAAAGCTTTGCGCCATGAGATCTTCTACCTGTTTGACAAGTATTATCACCAGCCTTTGAACAAGATTCACATTGGAATCGCCTTACGCGAACTCTTGAGTTTGGCCTGGAGCTATCATTTCAAATTCCCTAAGGAACTTTCCCTAATCGCCCGCTGCCTGTTTTTACTGGAATCAACCATCTCCAAATTAACCCCGGAAAATAGCCTACTTGAGCTATCCCGGCCTTTCGGATCCAAACTTATCCGCGAACAACTGAATTGGCGCCATCTCTCCAAAACCAGCCTAACCTTTTTCCAAGATTGGCTTTTCCTTTCACTGGAATTACCGGGGCGGCTTAAAAGTATCTTTCGCGCCACCGAAAACGGTGAATTAAAATTTATTCTAGAGCATCAGAATTTTGACAGCTTCATCACAAAGATGAACCTCATCGGCAACAGGATGTCATTTAGCTTAATTATCGCTGCGATTATCGTTGGGTCCTCATTAATCGCTCAACAAACTCAATTAGCCTTTTTCGGTAGTTTTCCCATTGCCGAAGTCGGATTCATCATCGCTGTTTTAATGGGAGTCTGGCTTTTAGTCTCAATTATTCGGACTGGAAAAATATAAAAGGCGGCCTTTCCCGACCACCTTTCATTTTGTTACTCCTTGTTACTTCTTTGGTTCTCAGCTTTTATTTTAGGGTTGAACTGTCGCTGTAACATTTATCTTAGATCCCGTTTCGTGGGCCGGTTCTCCCAGCCAACCCTTGGCCTTTAACTCTCTGTATACGGCTTCCATTTTCCCGTTTTTGTTATTCTCAATCAAATGCTTAACTTGGGTGACTTTAAACAGCCGGTTTGCCAGACGTTCAAAAAAACCATAAAATTGAAATTGACGCTGACTTCTAATGTTACTCACCAGTTTATTTGTTAATCGTTCGATCTCTCCTAAATATTCGGGATAATGCTCAATCTGGTCCCATCTGACATTAAAACCTAAAACTCCGGAGACAAATCCGTTTTTAAAATACCCCGAGGTTAATCCAGTCAACCTCCGGGCCGCCTTAACGGCGTCAAAAGTTTCCGTAGTGGCGATGGTTAAAATATATTTGTCCGACAACGATCCGGTAAAATGATTGTAAAAACCAATCCGGTTAATAAAATTTTGCATTGCCGGATCAGGTTCGCTGCCAAAGGCTTGGGTCCCGATAATAATTCCATCAGCCTTAAATAGTTTTTGGCGAAGGAGTTCCAGATCATCGTTGATTCCGCATTTACCTTTAGCCAAACAATTACAACAGCCTTTACAGATCTTGACGCCATAGTCGGGAAGATAAATCTCCTCTACTAACGCACCTTGGTTTGCGGCTGCTTGCAGAGCTACCCTAATTAAATTAGCGGTATACCCGTTATAAGATAAACCACTTGAAATCCCAATTATTTTCAAACTCGGCTCCTCCTTCTATGGCTATAATATATATTACTATAAATTATAGTATTTGTCAAATGATTTCCTAACGAAATTCCCGAATTAACTCTTCAATCCAACTAATTAAAGCTTCATTTACCAGCTGTGATTGGCGAATAACCGCCCGGCCCGCTAAGGGCATTATTTGACTTGAGAGTAATTGATCCGCCAATGTTTTCTGTTGAAAATAAAAACCGTTTCGAATATTTTCCAACATTCTTAAAGCTTTATCCTTATCAACCCTATCAAGATTGATAATTAGCGCATTTAGGTCAAAATTGATTTTAACCTTTTCCCCGGCATACTTATACATTAACTCCATAAAGTATTGCCGTCCCATATCCGTAATCCGGTAAACGGTTTTCTCGGGCATTTCCCCTTCCTTAACGGTTTGAGCCGCGAGATACCCATTTTCATTCAATTTCAATAAATTTTTGTAAACGGCCGGGGTGCTGATCTTCACCATCTCTTTGATATTATCGCGCGCGATGAGTTTATCGAGATCATAAGCGCTCATAGACTCATCAATTAAAAACCCCAGTAAAACTAGGTTGATGGCGGACAGATAACTCACCTCAAGCCTATATAAAATATACTACTATAAAATATAGTATAAAGGACAGAAATAGGCTTGTCAAGATTTAACAATCTTTTCGACAAAATAATGAATCTACTTCGTCAAATTCAGCATTATACAACGCTGTGAAAATAATCGCCCGTGGTTTAGCGAGTTGTTTTCAAAACAAACGATCAAATTTACCGAAGTCGAAATAGTAACTTTCAGTTAATTGGATTCATATCCCTCGATTCCAACTTCATTTGCTTGCCTTTTTTTCGAAAAACCAATCTTTCACGACTATGTCTCCGCGCCCATCCCTCTACCGACCATTCCCACCAGATTAAATCAGCTTCAATTATTGAGGTTTCAGGCGTTTCTTTTATAATTTTCATTTGGTCAACTTCAAATACTGGTTTTGATAAAAGGACCCTTACCATTTCCAGCCGCTGTTTCGCTGCTGCCTCAACATCATTCCCGATTTGGGCCGATACCCCTTTTCTATTGCCAAAATTAACTCGTCCCATCTCCTGATAGAAATTCGCGGCTGTTTCTAGAGGAGAAGTTTCCACACGGTTAAAGAACTTCAAATAAAAAATGCTGCATCCAGTAATCAGTAATCCTAAGACACTTAGGGAAATTACCAATTTAGATACGGCCTTATTTAAAGTATTTCTATTTTTTATTCTTACCCTCGTTGACTGGTCATCATTGAAACTTGGATTCACAAAAACCTGATCCAGCTTTAAATATTCATTCCATAATTCTGCGATCTCTTCCAGTGATGGGCGCTGTGAAGGTTCCGGGGCCAACATTAACGTAATCATCCGGCTCAAACCGGGAGGCAATATAGAACGGTATAGCTGCGGATTGGTTATTTTCCCAGCCAAGATCTTTTGAATAGGCCAACCTTTACGCAGTGAAAATGGAATCTCTCCGGTAAGATAATAATAGATAATCAATCCCAGATAAAAAATATCTCCGGATTCCAGAGGTAAACCGCGGTATTCTTCCGCTGGCCGGCAGCGTTCTAAAAATATGGGCGGATTAAACCAGGGTTGATTTAGGTAAAACGCCGGTTTGGGATCAAGCATAAAGATACCCCGTCCGTCTATGAATAACCGGCTCCACTCAGGCCGTCCCACCGTTAATCCAAGTTGGCGCCATAATTTGTAGGAATTAATTAACTGATACAAGTCTGCTAATTCTTCCCGAAGGGGTTTTCTTATCTTTCTCTCAATAGCAAATATATTTTGGCCGTTCCGATCTTTCCAGCCAAGCCAGTATCGGCCTTGATAAAAAACGGGTCCAATTGCTGAGATAATACCTTGATTTGGGTCCGTTTCAATTAACTTCCGGTTTTCGAGCTCTTGCCGTAACGCGCCGGCAGCATTCCCCCGCAATCGGGTGGCTATAGGTTCAAATCGAAAATATTGGCCGTCAAGACAATTCATTCCAAGTTGAAAAACTACTCCAGCCTCAGTTTGTTCACCCAAGAATACCCAATCACTCAAAATCCTACCACCTCTAGTAGTAGGATAACCGGAATTTAAAAAATTATCGGTAATCTATAAAGTTAACCTTAGATCTGCTTTGATAAACAAGTTATTCTTAGGCCGTTTTCAAAACACAATCGCGAAAGTTTTAACCCACTAGTTTCAAAATACAAGTTCAAATTCACCAAAGTAGAATTATATATACCACTATGATCGATGTTAATACCGGCAGGATTAAACCTTTTCGAAACCAACCGCAGACAGCGGCGGCGCTGATGCCGATGATAGCCGCCCAAGGTTCTCCAGGGATTGCCCGGTACACATCGGGGATAATCAATGCGCCCAATGCTGTATAGGGAATGCAAAACAAAAAACCCTTCCAAAACTGGGGTAAAGGCCGTTCAGTAACTATAATTAGGGGTAGTAATCGGGGCAAGTATGTAACAGCCGCCATTCCAAGGATCAACCATCCATATTTCAATTAAAACCCTCCATTCGCTGTGGAATGAGCCAAGCCCCCAACAGGCTACAGCAAATGATCGAAACTATCAGATTCCAGGAAGCGGGCCATAAATTTATCCAATTCAATAAAGTGTGAATCAGACCGGCGCTTAGCGTTAGGGCAACTATCAACCAGGACCTTTTGAAACCCGGAATCAAGATTGCCACAAACAATGCGTATAATCCAATTCCCATACTTTTCCCGAGGGAAGCGGGAAGAATCGCTCCGGCTAAATATCCGGTCAAGGTTCCGCCGACCCAACCTAAATAAGCCATACCTTCCAAAGCTAATAAAAAGGAGATCCCGAGGGGGCCGGATTGAATAGCGGATACCGCAAAGGTCTCATCGGTCACTCCAAAAGCAACCACCGGAAGCCACCGTTTGTCAGAGGCAGTAATTTTGGTCGCCAGCGAAGCGCTCATCAACAAATGCCTCAAATTAAGCAGTAAAGTAGCTAAAATGATTCCGCCAACGGCCACTCCTGCCTTGATTAAATTAAGCGCCATAAATTGGCTGGCGCCCGCGAAAACCAAAACTGAGAAAGCAACGCTGTCTCCAGTGGATAAGCCGGTGGTTTTAGCCAAAATTCCGAAAGCGACCGCCACCGGGAAGTATCCGATGGAGACTGGGAACCCAGCGATAAAACCCCCTTTAACCCCTTGCTCATTCGAAAAATCTAACTTCACTTCATTGATCCAACCTTCCTAGTATCCTTCCAAATAATGATTTCAGGTACCCTAAAAAAACCTCGCCGTAAATCATTAAAAATAAACCTGCTAATATTATTGGAAAAGCGTAAAATAAAAACGGCGCCGGGGTCTCTTTACCAACGGCCAAACCTAAAAAAGTGGCGATTAACGGGTTAACCAGGGCGTAACTGGAGATTCTAATGGCGGGTTCATTAGCGATTAAGTAGGTATAAGCGCAAAAAGCCAACGAACCAATGAACGCTAAATACCAGACTCCCGTCCAGGAGGAAACCGAAAATTGCGGCATTAGTTCACCAAGGGAAGGTCGGCTAAAAACCATTCCTAACAAACAACCTGCTCCAACCATAAGCATCTGCAGCCCGCTATTGATCAAGATATCCGGGTAAACAGTGATTTTATGTCCGAGGCTGGTCGCTAAACTCCAGGAAAAGAGTCCGCAAATGACTAAAAGCACATCCGGTGAAAGGCTAGTAGCAATCGACGTTCCATCATAGAGCAATAACGCTACTCCAGCGACGCCGACTAAAATACCTGCCAAATTCGTTAGTAATAACTTTTTTTGGAAAAAAAGCCAATCGAAAAAAGCGATTACAATAGGAGTCAGCGCTAAGACCAAGGCCACCATATAACTGTCTACTTTTCGTTCGGCAATGCTTATTAGTCCATTTCCAGTCAAGAGCAATAATATGCCTAAAAAGGCGGCGCTAGCGACCTCGCGGAGAGTGGGAAGCCTTTTGAACCGCCCCGTGAAAAGCGAAAAACCAAAGATCAAGACCCCTCCCACCAGCCACCGAAATCCGATTACATAAAAGGGCGGGATAGTCTCCACCGCCATTTTAATGAAGAAATAGGTCGAACCCCAAACTAGATAGATTGTCAAATATGAGATTAACACCAGCACTTTGTTTTTTGTCATTCCTATTCCCCCCGTTTGCGCTATTATTTAAATATTCTAGATCCATCCATTTTTGCCTTTGAATCTAGTGGTTGATACTAAAATTTAATAATTACCGGAATATTCGTTTGTACCAATGCGCCAAGCCTTCTAGACCAGCACTGCTGGAATTGTTACAAATAATGCAATCGACCCAAGCCCCATACGTACTAACGCTATGAATCTCATGTTAATGTGTCTGCCAGTGAATTTCATAAAAAATAATAACCTATTCATCTCAAATTATCAGCATATTGGGGCATACGCCACAGTAGCGCCGTAGAACAGTACTAAACACTTTACCCACAATAACAAACAAAAACCATCCTCAATTCGAAGATGGTTAAAAAATAACCGAAGAATTCCAGTTTTAACTATACAGTTACTTACCGCTTTAATTCCCGAATATCATCTTCATGTTCAGCAGCTTTGCGGACTAGAAAAGTAACATCTCCAGCAATCCGTTCCTGTCCGCCTCCGATATGGGCTACGGTTATATTTAAGCGGTCAATTTCCGCTTTTTGAAATTCTTGAGCATCCCTGACGGCGCAAAGGATTTCTTGGTTCCCTTGTAAGATTGCGCCCTGTACTTTTTGGATGGTTTCTAATCTAGTTTGACTAGTTTCCACTTGATCAAGACGCTTTAAAATTTCCTTTTGACCTTCTAATAACTGATTTAAAATTTTCTCCATGCTAATCAACTCCTTTTTGCCACCGTTCGTCTTTTAATTTTATCATCTGTTTTCATTCTAGACAATATAATGTTAATCCCCCCAAATTAATGGAGCGGTTATTATTAGCTGATTAGAAATGGTGTCAAAATACACTCTTTTTCGTATCTTCTAATTGAGCTGCCCAAGCTGAATAATACCTAGTTGAAATTAAAAACACTTTCTTCTGCAAGGATAGGTTTACAAAGTCCCATCAAAAATCCCCATCAAATACAAAAAGGGTTTAGAGAGAATTCTCCAAACCCTTGTAAACTATGGCGCGCCTGGTACGAATCGAACGTACGACCAACGGATTAGAAGTCCGTTGCTCTATCCCCTGAGCTACAGGCGCTTTTAACAATTTAATATTATAACATAAAACTGTATTTTTATCAACCTTACTAATTCACTTACCTATCCTCATACCCTATCTGTCTTACAATGAATAACGGCTTCAAAGGCTTAACTTTCTATACTCTTGCCCCATGCCTCTTACCTGCTTTGCGCACTAATTTACTTTATATTCCAGCAATTCTTTGGTAATCGTCATATCCCCAACAGTAGAGACGACTTTCACATAGCCGACTCCCTTAACGAACCAAGTCTTTTCAAAATAAGCCGTCCCATCGTTATAAACCCCTTCGTATTGCACCAGTAACGCCTCAAAAGTCCCTGTCGGTACGGTAACCTTTTCAAACCCTACTACTTTAGCGGTTTCTTTCCCTTTTCCCTCAGTCGCTTCCCAACTCCAACTACTGCCGGGATCTAGCTTAGAGGCAAGAACCAATTGGATTGGATTCAAAGTACTAACCCCTTCGGGACTTATTTGTTTTGTCCTGAACAAACCTTCTTCATTCAGCTTGTAAACCACTTCCATTTGAGGTATTTGGTTAATTAAAACCACCGCTCGGATATCTTGCCCAATATCACTGTTAACCAATACTATCTGTGAATAAGCCTTATTATCCGGCAGAGATACTTTGTAAGCCCAATAGTTCTGAGCCTTTAGCGGAAAATACTCAAAAGCTTCGCCGCCGTCATCTATTGCCAAGATAGTCCAAGCTGACATTAAGAATACTAAAACGGCAACCAGCCCTATAAGATGTCTCTTTTTCAACGCCCGGTCCCCCTCCCTAAAACACTATTATGTTTATGGTTCTCCTTTTTTTGGCTAAATCCTTTCAAAATAGCCGGACCGGACATAAACCTCGCCTTTAATTTCGGAACAAAAAATGCTTCCGGAGTTAAACCGAAAGCATACTTATTAACAAATTGGAGCGGGAGACGGGGCTCGAACCCGCGACATTCAGCTTGGAAGGCTGACGCTCTACCAACTGAGCTACTCCCGCATCACATGCAAAAAATATTTTATCATAGGTTACTAGCGATCGTCAAGGCGATTTAAGAATAATTTTTTTCCAAATACTGAAACTCAGTACAAACTTTGAAATTCGCTTGCTTCAGTAAAGCGGCGGTCACTCCGTCCCCTTGTTCTAAGCTACCACTAAAACTGCCGTCATAGATCTTCCCCATCCCGCAAGAAGGGCTCTTGCTCTTCAGAATAATCAATTTAGGTTTAAGGTCGTTTGCCATTTTGAGAACCGCTTTAGCGCCATTTAAAAACTGCTCCGTATAATCTTCGCCTTTTTCATTGACAACCCTGGCTTTCCCCTTAAGCGCCATCGTTCCGTCGCCATCGATAATCTCTGCCGGTAAGCGGGGGATAACTAACCCTCCCTGAATTTCGGGACAAAAGGGTATTATGATCTGGTTTTTGTTTATCAACTTCACCAAGTCCGGCAATGGTTTACTGTCACCGTCATAACGGCAGGGCATTCCCAACAAACATGCGCTGATAAATATCGGTTGCCGCAATGTTCCTCCTCGGTTCCAATTAAATGACGAAACCGGCGGCCTGCCGGTTTTTCATCTTGATTATACTTATTATACTTTAGGTGATATCATTTCCACAAGGTTTTTTTGAAGTCGCTCCGGATGGTCAATCCCCTCCAAGATTAAAAGCGGTTCGGAGTTGATATCCGTTAGTTCCAGATTACCAATGTTTAAAAATTTTGATAACCAGTTTTGTTTCAACTCTATCTTGGATACAGATCGCCATTCAACTTCCTTTAATATTTGGCCGACGCCGCTCACTAATACAACGGATTGGTCGGTTATTCGATACTCTTCTTTTAAGGTAAGACCATACCAAGACCGATGTCCTTCCCATAAAATTTCCTGTTCCGTAACGGTATGAATTTCCGGTCCCAGATCATCTATTCCCGGGATTAAATCGTCTTCCGGTAAACCACCTTCTTCAACCGGTGTTATTTCTTCTTGTTCATCCTTTATCGGGTCATGACCTTCCAAATTATCTTCCAAATTGCTTTCACCCTCCGATTCCGGCCCAACTATTGGTTCCGCTTCAACCTGTGGTTCTTCTTGTTCGAGCTTCACTCCGGTAACATCAAGAATCTCCGGATTAACCTTTTCTTCATCGTCAGGGCCTTGAACTTTCTCAAAATCTTCACTCGGCTCCGGTTCACCGCTGAATCTAAATTCTACAATATTTTCTTGATGTGGTTCGGGTTTGGTAATTTGACGCGGTGGTTCATCATATTTGAAGTGATATCCGTCCATACAATTCTCAATCGTGACCGGTTTGATTAAACCCTTCCCCAAATGGGACTGGGCCTGGTTCCAATGAGAACCAATACTGATACCCTCCTGAGAAATAAATTCACTTGGGTTTTCCGTGAAAACTTCATTAAATTCCGGGCCTCTCACTAATTGTCCTTGTTCTTTAACAGTTTCAATAGCGTCTTCCGGAGCTCCATCCGTATCCTGACTTTTCTCTAAAGCATCCAATGGCGGAGTAACATTGCCAGCGCTTTCTACTAAATTAGCTCCCGTTTCTCCTTTGAATGGAGTAGCGCCAGTCTGAAGGAGATCGATTAATTTATTCCCGCAACTACTGCAGGCGTTGGCATCTTGTTCCAAATAACTTCCGCATTCCTGACAATATGGCATCTCAGATCACCTCTGGAGAGGTTTTTATATATAGATATTAAAAGGTGAAGTAAATTATACCATTTTAGGATTTTAATCACTTCCGGCTTTTAGCTCGCAATATGTTATAATTAGAAAAATACTCAGGGAGTATAATGTTATGCTGTCAAAGATCAAAACATCACAAAGAATACGTATCTTGGCGCTTATCATAATGGTTGTTATTAGTTCAATGCTTTTCATTCAATTGTTTGCCCAGCTTTCATTCCAGTACGATTCTCTCTCTTTTACTTTAAAGGCTAGTTTTAATCCTTCCGGCGGCGCCGTTCTCAATATCCCCCCGGTGGGCCAGCTTTTTTTAAAGACCCATTATACGCCTTGGCAATTTATTTTCACCCTGGACGCTATTGATTTCACTATCCTTGAAAAACAATTAGACTCAATTCCTGCAAAAGAACAATGGTTAGAAACCTTGCAGCGCGAAACGCTGCATGCTGTTTTAAAGCTCTTTATCTTGGTGAGCGTAACCGGTTTGACCGGCGCTATTTTAACCCTTTTAGCCTTTCGGGTTAAACCTTTCTCGAAACATTTTTGGTACGGAATATTGGGAACATTGGCGTTAATTTTGATGTTTATTACAACAACAGCACTAACTTACAATCGCGATGCGGTTGACCGCCCTCAATACCGGGGTGTATTGGCCTCCGCTCCCTGGGCTATGAATTTGGTTACAATGGGTCTTGATAATATCGAAATTATCAGCGACAATCTTAAAAAAATTTCTCAGGATTTACCACTCCTATTTAAACAAGCCGGACAGATCAAAAATATTGGCGACTTACAATTTGATCTGGCAGTGCTGCACGTCTCCGATATTCATAATAATCCGGCCGCTTTCGAATTTATCGCCGAGTTAGTCAACAATTTTAAAATCCAATTAATCATTGACACCGGGGATTTAACCGACTATGGGACGCCCATCGAAGCGGAAATTATCAATCGCATCGCCCGAATCAAAATACCGTATATCTTCCTTCCGGGAAATCATGATTCTCCGTTGATAATTAAACGGTTAAAAAAAATCCCCTTTGTGAAAGTATTAGAAGAAGGAACCATGACTGTGAAAGGGCTAAAAATAGCTGGGCAGGCCGACCCTGCCTCAGCTAGTTTCAATTCGGATGTGGCATCTGACGAAGCGCTCCAAAAAGCGGCAGAAACTTTAAAACAAACTCTGGAAAAAGATGGAAAAGCCCCTGATATTCTTCTGGTCCATAACCGAAAAATAGCTACCGATCTTATCGGGCAGGTGCCCTTGATTTTACATGGCCATGATCACCAATACCGTTTAACTACCGAATCCGGTACGATCATCAATGATGCCGGAACAACCGGGGCCGCTGGTTTAAGGGGCTTGACCGAAGAGGGAGTTCCTTATAGCGCGGCAATCCTATATTGGAAAAAAGGCCAAAACGGCGCTTTAACCTTTAAAGCCTTGGATTCCATCAAAATTAACGGAATGGCCGGAAAACTTACCATTGAAAGGCATACCTTTTAACGGGATTCCGCTAAGAGCTATTTAGGAATCTTGATAATGCGGTTCTACATGGACTACCACATCCGAAACTCCTTCAAACTCTTTGCGCACCGCATCGGCTACCCAATGCCCGATCTGGTGCGCTTCATCAATTGTGGCGTCAGAATCCACCTGAATGTGCAGGTCGATTTGGAGATCATCCTGTCTACCCCTGCTCCGGACCTTATGGCAACCTTGGACTCCTTCAACTTCCATAGCCAAACCGATGATTGCTTCTTCGTTCAAAACAGCCTGATCGCAAAGGACCATACTTCCTTGCTTAATAATCTTCCAGGCCGCTACGGTTATTAAACCGGCGATAATAATCGCGGCGACGGTATCCAACCAAAACCAACCCAATTTGACAGCGACCAAGGTTAGAATTACCGATAAGGACACCAAAATATCAGTGGCGGTATGATAGGAATCGGATAATAGAATATCGCTTTGCAAAGCAATGCCTTGCTTCTTTTCATACCGGACTACCATAATATTAATGAAAACAGTAACCGTCATAACTAGGAAACTATAAATATTAACTTGGGGAATTACCGGATCGAAGATTCTTTCATACGCCCCGTGAAGTATTGTCACCACTGTCATACCAAGCAGTCCCGCGATTCCCAAGGTCGCCATGGTTTCAAATTTCTTATGCCCATAGGGGTGGTCCCGATCCACCGGCATCATCGCGATGCTAATACCCACCAAACCGACGATATTGGAAGTGCTGTCTGCGATGGAATGGAACCCGTCGGCCAAAATACTATTACTCTTGGTATAAAGGCCTAATACGATTTTCCCGATCGATACCGCGGCATTCAAAAATAGGACTACCCATAAAACGTGTTTTACCTTCCTCATTTTTTCATTCACGTTTAGTACCCCCGCCACGTAAAGTAAAAAACCTATCGGATTCCAGTCCCACAGGATTACATTTTAGCTACCTATTGTCTCAAAAAGCCCGGCTCATCCCGATGCCGCCTGGTCCGTAAGGTTGTTACTATAGATTAATCTCATTTTATGTTTTGCAGACTTCTTTTGTCAACCAATTTATCGAAAACAATTATTGATAAACTGATACTAAAATTTAAACCAAAAATCCATTAATATTAACACAGCTTATTCCGATATTATTAAAGTAAGATTATTACGACCAAAATTGAGAGGGAAAAAATGAAAACTCTTAGCAAGCTGCGAAAGGAAAAACCAATTAAACTTAAATTTAACTTGTTAAACTTTTGGGAATTAAAAATTTCCCAACAAATTTTTACCGCTTTTTCTCTTGTTATCATTTTAACGATTACATTATTCATCGTTAATCTATGGACCACTAATCGGATCTCCAATGCAAACCAACACTTGATCAAGGGAAATACTTACCGTTCCACTTTGACCCAAATGACTAATACCAGCACCAAAGGACAGATTCAAGCCGATTTTCTACGCCGGTTGGTTGAAAATGGGATTCACCTAGAACTTAAAGACGACATCTTAATCGCTACTATAGCCAGCGAAATCGAGAGCGTTGCCAGTGAGGTCGAACCGCTGGTCAACGATTTGGCGCCCGACAGATCGGCTGACTTTGGTTCCTTGATCAAGGAAGTATTGGATAATTGTAACGCATGGCAAGAGGACAAAGGCGCCGGCACCCTTTTTGCAATTGCCGGGACTTTAATGAAATTTAGACTTTTCACCATTGACTTGGCGACAACTCTTAACACTTTAATCGACGCTCAAATAGCTGTTGCTGAAACTCAAGTACGCATCGCTCAAGTCTCTAATCTCGTTTTGAACTCGGCTATTCCGATCTTTTTACTAATCTTGATCTTGCCTTTACTTTCAAACCTGAGAAAACTCTTCAATCCGGTCCGGCAAGCCGCTGATAACGCCGTTTTAGGCGCTACCAACGCCTTTGAAAACGCAGCCCAAATCAACGAGTCCATTGCCGAACTTAAACATGTTTTAATCGAAATTACCCGGAGCATCAGCGATGTCTCAGTAGGCGCCCAGGACAGCTCGGCACAAGCCGAAAAAATTATTGGTTCCATTCAGGTTACATCCGATTTAGTCGTCGAACTGGACGAGATCGCTAACACAGTCTACAAAAATCTCGATAACAACCAAACCAACATTCAGGATAAAATCGCCCAAGTAAAAGAACTTTCAGAAAATGTCTCCCAATCCCTGGAGATGATCAATAAAAATGCGGACATCGCCGCTAAACTAGCGGTTCAAGTAAATAACCTTGAACAACAGATGGAAGGCATCAACTCATTCCTGATAGCAATGGGAGAGATCACCGAACAAACAAACTTGCTGGCGTTGAACGCCAGCATTGAGGCTGCCCGGGCCGAAGAACACGGCAAAGGGTTTGCGGTCGTCGCCGAGCGGATCCGTAACCTTTCCGATGAAACCAAAAGCTTTACGACCCAAATTAAGCATACGGTCACCGGAATCCAATTAGTCGCTAACGAAGTCGCCGGCGCTTTAAACAATATTATCACCGCGGTGCGAAGTTCCGCTTCGGAAGTGTCCGATGTTAATCAGGAGTTTTCCAACTTAAAACATGTTTTGGAGTCCCTCTATAGTTCTAACGCTGCCATATTACAAGCGGCCGACCTGCAGCTGGACGGGACCAAACAGATTCATACCAGGGCATTGGATATGAACAAAGCGGTGGAAAACATCACCGCTCAAACGGAACAGGTTTCGGCCTCCATGGAAGAATTGGCCGCCTCCAGCCAGGAGATTACCGCTCAAGTAGAATTGATCCATACTAAAGTGGCTGAGACCAAAGAAGTGGTGGAACACCAACTGGAAATGGCCAAATTAACCAAGGAGACAGCTGATCATATCTAAGTAGTCGCCCACCCCGGCTAGTCGAGGCAATCGAAAGGGTGAAAATTAGTCTAACTCGGTCTGAAGTCTTCGAAGTCCAAACCAACCCTATCCCTTTAAGAGGATCTGTCATGGTTCCTGGTTTAGAAGTTAGGCTTTGAAGTCCTAATCTATATCTTTTTGTATTACACTTCTTTCACCTGATAACGGTCTATGCGGCGATGGGCTAATAACGGCAGGTTTTGCCGGACTTGATTTGCTTCCTCCGTTTCAATCGGAATTATTCCAATTTCCGCTCCGGTTCCGGCTTTCCAAAGAACTTGCCCCCAAGGGTCTACTACTAATGAATGCCCGTAGGCGATGTACCCGGCTTGTTCATTCCGGGCGGGGCTGGTCCCGAACATAAAAATCTGGTTGTCAATGGCCCTGGCCCGAAACAAGGTTTCCCAATGGGCAGGCCCGGTTGTCATATTAAAGGCGGCTGGAACAAAAACTCCGGTCGCTCCTCTGTCTACCAACAACCGGAAGAGTTCCGGAAATCGCAAATCGTAACAGATTACCACTCCAAAAACACCATGTTCCGTAGGAAAAACAGTCGGATCATTACCCGGCGATAAGACTGCCGATTCGCGAAACTCGATTTTACCCGGGATTGTGATATCGAATAAATGCATCTTACGGTGTTTGGCGATGAGCTTTCCTTGGGGATCAAAAGTCAGGGAAGTATTGTAGATCTTGCCGCCGTCTCTTTCCGGAATTGACCCGCCGATGAGATAAACTCCGGTTTTGCGGGCCGTTTCACTCAAGAAAGCCACGGTCTCCCCGTTGGTTATTTCCTCCGCAAAACTGGGGAAGGAATCTTGTTGATAAGGGCAGTTGAACATCTCCGGCAAAGCGATCAGGTCCGCTCCCTTCGCCCCCGCCTCTAGGATCATTTCCCCGGCCCGTTTCAGATTATCCGATTTATTTTGGGATACTTCCAGTTGGACGATTCCGACATTTAGCTTCATTTAATCACCTAAGTTAATTTTCGGCATCTGTATTATAATTCCTTTTAGAGAAATATTTATTAACTGATTATAAACCTTGATCGGCGCAAAGGATCTATGTCTAATAACTGCTCACCCCGCGTCAAATAGTGTTTATAGTTACCTTAAGATCCTTATCTTGGTGAGCCGATCAATTTAAAAATTCCTTTGGAGAAATCCAAAAATTCCTCTGGACAAATTTTAAAATTACTTGGCTTAATCAAAAAATTTCTCTAGTGAAATTTAAAAGTTTCTCTAGAAAAATTTCAAAGTTCCTCCGGCTACACGTTGGGGTACTGCCTGCAAAGGATAGTTTTGAATCTTTGCCAGGTCATATGAAAGCTAAGAATAATCTAGGTCAACTTTACCGACTCCATGCCTTACACCCATATCGGCGGATTTCCGTTATGAATCTGAATGTCAAATTAATTAAAAAAACAGGAAAAGATGGAATTGACAACGAATTTACAATTATGGTTTCCAGTTAATTATTTAAACTGAGGCGTTTTGGATTATATTACGTAAACGTAGATCGTTTATAAGTAAAATGACGGAATGAATACGACATGGTTCGTTTACAGAGAAAAGGTTTGGGCATAAACGAAACCGATCGGAGATGCGGTAGATCTCTGGACATATCAGGCCTAGGCCGGTCCCTCGTGGACACGGCCTTCAGGGAAAATTCAAAGGAGCCTATCATTAAAGGCTTTGTGAGAAGTATCAAGTAAGTGAGCAAAGAAAGGTTTAACCATTTGAAAAGCGGGAGGCTTAAATGGATAGAGATAGACAAAATATCATTAAAAATGCGTACGATAATGCAGCAAAAGCTTATGCGGATAAGTGTTTCTATGAGCTTTATGATAAGCCTTTGGACAAAAAACTATACGATTTATTTTTTGAAAGAATTGCAAACAAAGGTGTTGTACTTGAGATAGGATGTGGTCCAGGGGAGATTTCAAATTACTTAAAAATGAAAGGGATTGAAATAATTGGGCTTGATATTTCAGAGAAGATGATTGAAATAGCAAAGCAATTGAACCCTTTTATTGATTTTAGAATAGGTGATGTTTTTAATTTGAAATTTAAAGATAATTCCGTAGCGGGGATTGTTGCGCCATATTTGATTGTCAACTTTAAATTAGATGATATACCAAAGGCGTTTTCAGAGATTCATCGAGTTTTAATGGAGAAAGGACAATTATTGATTTCGTTTCACTCGGGAAGTCAAGAAATAGAGGTAAATGATTTCTTTGTTAAGGGAAACAAAATTCCCTACACTTACTTTGATTCGAATGAAATTAAAGATAAATTAATCGAAACAGGATTTAAAATAATCGAGTATATCAACCGAATGCCTTACGAAGGAGAAATAACGACAAGAACGTATATATTTGCTGAAAAAAATAATGTATGAATGTATATTAGTTTTAGTCAATGCAGGTATTTATGGTATTAAATATTCCGGCTCTGATAAGAAAGTAAGTTTGCCGACCAGCCAACCTTCCATGGTTCGGCTGTCGTGAGGGCCATGAATTTAAGTGAGGCCTGATACGTCAGAGATCAGCTCCGTTCCTGCTTTCGGGGCTCGGATAGTCAAAGAATGTTTACTCGAAGATGCTGTCAATTCATGATGTATTTCAAAGAAGTTTATTCATGAAGCTGTCTCGCCCACATTTTCAAAACCAAGTCGGCGTCGCCACTAGGTTTTGAAAACGTCAGGAACGGGCGGACGATATCTGAAATACGGCGGGAAAACAATGGAACTATCGTAGTTGCTAGTTAAAAAAGTAGATGAAAGGTAAAATATTTAATTTAATAAGGAGATAGAAAGCATGAAGTTAAAGCTATTTAGATATTTTTTCGTATTTACTTTATTTCTTTTTTCTTGCATGAGAGTTGTCTCTATGGAAGATTTCTCAATTATCAATGAAAACTTTAATAGGGGAGAGATTCCAATATCCTTTGTTTCGAAAGGTCTTCCAACAGTTGAAGTGAAAATTGACAACCAAACTTATCATTTGATACTAGATACAGGAGCCGATTCAGTAGCAATGGCATTTGTGCCATCCGCCCTTGAAAGATTAAATCCAACATATTTGAAAGATCAAAAAAAATCCTTAGATATTCATGGGGATCCTTATCAAGAACGAACATTCAAATTGTCCCAAGCGATAATTGGAAATCTAAAGATTACAAATCTGATCGGTAGTGAGGAGTTACGCAGTTTTGTACCCTGTGATGGAATAATTGGTAATCAATTTCTAAAACATTTCAATGTTTATATAGACTATCAAAATTTAAAAGTATTTTTGTATCCTCAATATACTTATCCTAGTGAATTGGAATTGGAAAAATGGCAAAAGGTTTCTTTTGAACATAATAATATCGGAATAGTTGTTAGCGGAAGATTCGCTCGTAATAAAAAGGAATTAAAATTTTGTTTGGACACTGGAATGTGTTCAATCCAAAATGGCAGGACCTATGGTTTGTTAAAACCCAAAAATATGCCTGGGCTTTTTATTAAACGGAAAACATACGAAACTAAATCTTTTTACATAGATGGGATAGATTTTGGACCAACGGTCTTTATAGCTTCCAATTTTAAGCAACCTTCTGTGGATGGTTTTTTAGGGCATAACTTTTTTAGCCGTTACATAGTATTTATCGATTTTAATCAAGAAGTACTTTATGTTAAAAGAAATAATAACTAAGTACTCATCCATAATTGTTTCAACTGAAAGCCAACGCCGTACTTCAGATATCACGGCATTGCCGCTTCGGGTCGCGGAAAGTCAACTCATGAAGTCGGAAAAGCAAGTTGAGTCATGAAGCGGGCGCGGCCACATCGATTCGCTAACCGAGTCGGCGGGGAGGGTAGATTCAAAGAAGAATGCCCGCCTTGTAAGCTCATCGACGTCGGCAATGCCAAACGTTATGTGCCATTCCCTTAAAAATTACTGTCAATGGCAGCATCGTGCCGCCCTGTTAAAATAAAGTGAGGGCTAAACATGGAAGTGATCATTCGAAAAGCTTTTCCGGAAGAAAGTGAGACGATAAC
>JAEWZY010000016.1 GCA_023394955.1 Bacillota bacterium | reverse complement strand
GCTCCCGAGTTCAACCTGAACCTATTTGGCAAGAGACTGGATCCCGCAGGGTTTGGCCTCCCGGAGTTGGCAGGCTTGAAGATGGGTTCCGCCATGGATTTTGAAGGCAAAATCAGCGGAGCATTATGGAACCCTTTGATCTCCGGTGAAATTCAAATGGACCGCCTTGAGTATCAAGAGTTGTCGGCTGAAGACTTAACTGCCGCCATCGTTTGGGATATCGCTTCTAAAAGGGTTCAAATTGCTAAACTGGCTGGAGAGGTTGGGGAAGGGAGTTTCCTGGCTGAGGGGTCAATTAAAGTCGATTCTAAAGGGGTAGAGTGGAAAGTTTCCGGAGATTTGACCGAGTTGGAGTTAGGTTCAACCAAAATCGGTTCCCAGTCAGGGATCGATGGCCGAATTTCCACCCATGCGCTTTTAAAGGGAGAGTGGCGCTGGGGACAACCGTTTGATCCGGGGCTGATTCTCGGCACTTTTAAGGGGAAAGATTTTACCAATCAAACAGTACATTTTAATGATATTCAAGGCGTTTATAGTTGGGAAAAGAACAAATTAATCGTTGAGTCAATTCAGGCCAATACCGGCCAGGGTAAAATTTACGGCCATTTGGCCTGGGATCTTCAGGTTTTGACAGCTAGTTTTAATGCTGAACATATATCTCTCCGTGACTTACTGCCTGATGAAAAAAAGTACCCGTTTGGCGGAGTTGTTGACGGTTCATTCGAATTTGAGGGGCCTTTATCGGATCTGAACGGTAAAATTCAAGGTTCGATTAAACAAGCCGCCTACTTATCGAAACCGGTTGGAGAAATAACCTGTAATATGGAATATGCCGATCAGGGTTTGAAGATCACATCCCTTCAAGTAGCGTCGGATACGGGGGATTATTCTATCAGCGGCGGAGTTGATTGGGCGAGCGGACCGACGGTTGCCGTCACGGTAAGAAGTGATAATGTTAATCTGAAAGGGTTTAGGAATTGGTTACCGATTGATTCATCCTTGCCAATGGGAGGCTCGGGAACTTTAGAGCTTGAATTTTTAGGACCAATGGCAAATCCAACTTATACCGGAGAAATCCGATTGGATAGTCCAAGCTTGGGTGATTTCCGGATGGAGCAAGGAACGATCCAATTAGAAGGGGATTTTGAGGAGGTATGCTTAAACCTGATTGAATTCAACGACGGCTTTTCCTCGATTGTCGCCTCCGGAAAGGCCAATCGCGACACGCTTGATCTTTTTTTGACGGGAAGTCAGATTAACCTTGATCAATTGGGTTTAGAGTATGATGATAAGAGGCTTCAAGGCAGACTTAATTTTGAAGGGAAGTTAGCCGGGAATCCATTCGCTCCGGTATTGACGGTTGAAATTAGTCCCGGCAGTTTGGCTTTCGGACCTTTTGTCGGTGATACCATATCCGGTAACGTCACTTGGAAAGATAAAGAGCTCCTATTGTCCGGACTTAAGTTCAGCGGAGAGGATTTTAAAGTTAACATTTATGGCAAGATAGATCTTTGCCAGCCGTTAGCGGTTGATTTGGGTTTTAACGTCGCCGATCTTAGCTTGGCAAAGCTATTGCAGGTCTTTGACGCATCCGGGATCGACGCCGCCGGTAAACTGAGCGGATTGGTAAAAGTAACCGGTAATCCGTTCCGGCCTGAAATAAGGGTTAATGGGGAGTTGTCCGATGCTACTTTGGGATCGGCGCCGTTCCGCGGAGAATTTGAACTGAATTATCATCAGAACCGGCTTAGCATTGAACAACTTAGCTTGAGGCAAAATACAGGGGACCTGGTTGCCAGCGGAGTCTGGGAAGGCAATTCCGCCTTAAACCTCCGGGTTAAAGCGGCCGGTTTTTCCTTGGAAACCTTTAATTCTTTATTACCCTCCGAACATCAGTTGGCGGGAACTATCGATCTTGATACTAATCTAGCCTGGTCAGGTTCGAAGATCTCCGGGGAGCTCCAAGCCAAGGTTGATGAATTTTATCTGAATCAAAACCGCCTCGGAGATCTTCGGCTGCAGGGAAGATTCACGGAACAAGGAATTTTAATCGATGAGAGCCTGATAGAGTCTAAAGAGGGTTCCATCGCAGCCCAAGGTCATGTGCCTTGGCCCGACCAAGTCCTTTCCAAAATGAGCAAACTCAATAATGCTTCTCACGGCCTTCATCTGGAATTAGTTTTCAAGAATACGCCGCTAGGGATGGCCAATTCTTATTTGCCGCATAATATCAAGGTTACTTCCGGTTCCTTGAACGGCGCCCTTAATTTGGACGGCGCATATGGATGGCCATTATTCTCCGGTGAACTAAGGGCCACTCACGTTGGGGTTGAGACACCTCTGTTACCTTTCCCCATCGAAAAGGCCAGAATGTTAATGAATATTGAGGATAATAAGATCTTTATCCGGCAGGCGCAGGGCCAATATGGGGATGGAAGTTTTACCTTAAATGGCGAAACAATCTTATTTGGGGAAGAAGATCAGCTCCATTATAATCTCAATTTTAACGGCTCTAAACTTTACTACGAAAACAATTACTTTGACGGATTTTCCAACCTGAATCTGCAGTTGACCGGTACTACCAATAATTCGAAACTTACCGGAGAAATCAATGTTTTGGAAGGCAGAATCGGCCTTTTGAAAATGGGCAAAAAAGCTACGCCTAATATCAAATGGAACCCCAGCTTTGATCTTAAAGTTACCACCGGTAAAAATGTCCGTTACCGGCAAGTTGGTTTAGCCGACATTCCGGTAAGGAGCAACCTGCAGATCAAAGGAGATCTGAAGGAACCGTTAATTAGCGGCGAGGCCGTTTCCAATAAAGGTGTTATAACCCTGTATGGCCAAACTTTCAAAGTAAATAGCGGGAAAGCGGTTTTTAAGTATTCGGAAGGGTTCTACCCATATGTCGATATTGAATCCAGCGTGTTAACCGCTAAAGCGGAGGTTTTTTTGAACGTTAAAGGACAAATCGGGGATGATCTTTCGATTAAGCTCTATTCTTATCCTTCTTTGGCGGAAGAGGATTTGTTTGCAATGCTTAATTGGTCGGAGTTGCGGGGTGATAGGCCTTCATCCATTCAAGGGCTGGCCAACACTAATCTAAGTATTGTGACGGATACCATGTTTGGTGAAGTATTTTACGAATTACGCCAGGCGTTACACTTGGATTATTTATATTTGGAACATGACTATACCGAAGATGAATTTCGAATTAGCGCGGGAGATTATGTATCCAGCAAACTGTTCTTATCTTATAGCCGTTCCGTCTTGGATGAACCAAAAGAAAAGTGGGGCCTGGACTATCATTTAACCTCCAATTTAACCGCCGGCGGGACTTACTCTTTAGAGGACGGCACTTCTTGGCGGTTAACCTATCGTTTCCGTTTTTGAAAAGTTTGCCATTATTACCTTAATTACTTTATGTTCGAGAAGGAACTTGATGAAATAACGAGAATTAAACTTAATTGATTTATTTTTATCAAAGATAGCTCTCAGGGAAGGTGCCAATTGATCCAGGATTACTTGGCTGAACTATCTAAAATTTCGTTGCTCACTCAAGAACAGGAACGGCTCTTATGGACCAAGTATAAGATGGAAAAATCCCGAGAGGCCCGAAGACTAATTATCGAATCTTATCAGCCTTTGGTTTACAAGATTGCCTCTCGAATTACTTGTCATGAAGGGTTGATCTTTGATTTAATTCAAGAAGGAACGGTTGGCTTGATAGAATCGGCGGAGAGTTATGATTTTCAATATGGGGTGCATTTCAGCACTTTTGCTTCCCGTCGGATTAGGGGCAGAATGATCGATTATTTAAGACGGCTTCGTTCGGATCAGGACGCGTTAGAAGTCGCCGTCTCCGAGGATGCCTTTGAAGATTGTTTAACCAGGTTCGCCGATGAGAAAGTGAACGTAGAAGAACAAGTTACCAATAGTATTATCAATGAACAAGTTAAAACAGCAATTTTAAGGTTGAGCCCTAAAGAACAAAGAGTAATTAACGACCTATACCTTTTGGATAGAGAACCGAGCGCGACTGCTCAGGAAATGAATATCAGCCTTTCGTATTTCTATAAATTACAAAAAAAAGCGTTGCAAAGATTAAGAGGGATGTTAACTAAACTTAGGGCGGAGATCAAAGCTAAAGACCGTTGATGATTTTTTGAGATTAATACCAAATATGGTGTTCTAAACGCCCGTGTAATCAACATCTTGTATTTGTTGGTTAAGAAACTAATGAAGAAGGTTAAAACAGGGTTATAATTAAAGGAAAATGGATAATTTAAGACTAAGCGGGCTAATTTACCGGTAAATGATTGGACACAGATTACCTCTTTGATACGACCTTATTTATGAGGATTATTATGAGAGGCGGGATTATGGTGGAGAAATTCGGCCACAATCAATTGGAAGCAGAGAAATTAATGGGACATATTGAAGACGCTAAAGATTGGCTTGATAAAGCTAAAGAATATTATAATCAAGCCAATCCGACTCATGCCGAAATGACCTTAAATTTGGCCCAAGCGGAAGTTAAATACGCTTGGGAACTAAGTCGCGAGAGGTACGTTACTAAGAAGCAAACAACCATTCCGAAACGGAAATTCAATCATCTCATCGCTGTCGCCGCGTGCGTTTTGGTCTTTTTCGGTTTGATCTTTGGGTATCGGCAGGGAGAGATCAATAAGCATTTGGCAATCAATTTTAAACCGGCTGAGAAAGATGTTCCTGTTGATTCCGGTTCTAAACTGGTTACGGCTAAGATTAATCAGAAAGATTTAGATGTAGATTTCTCCAATGAAATTCAAGGAGAACCTGAAAATTCAATCGAGCCGGTAAGCCGACCTACCAAAAGCGATGAAACGGATGAACCGCAAGACTCCTCCACTAATGCCGGGGATACTAAACGATCCGATCCGAAAGGCATTCAAAACACGGTGCGGATACGTCAGGCATCACAATTTGCCATTGATGAAGACGCCCTTACTCAAGAGGCCTCGCGCAGTTTAAGGAATGGGAAATAATTAGGTTAGGGGGATATATTTGAAGTTTATAGGCCGCTTTCGGAAAACGATACCATTAATTGTTATAGGATTATCGATGATTCTTGCCTCATCGGTAACGGCCCAAGCCAACCCCAGGATTTACATGTTTGACGTTGAAGGGAACGAAAAGATTCCCGCGGCAGAAATTTTGGGAGTAGTCTCTAATACTAGGATCGGGGAACCGCTCGATCCTAAAAAAGTCCAATCGGACATGCAGGCCATTATGGAGCTGGGTTATTTCAGCGATGTGCAAGTCACTACCGAGAAGATGTTTGACGGGATTAAACTCAGTTTTGTGGTGGTGGAAAACCCGCCTTTTAAAGAAGTTAAAATAACCGGGTTGACCAAGGTTAAACCCGAAGAAGTCCGGGGATTCTTCTCTCAAAAACCGGGCGACATTTTTAATACCACAATTTTTGGACAAGACTTGCTGAAACTTAAAAATTATTGCCGGGAGACCAAGGGGTTATTTGTAGAGGCTAAAACTCCGGGAGTGGATCTTACTCCCGACGGCACGGTCCAGTTGGAATTGGTCGAATTGAAATACGGTAAAACTGTTATTTTGGGCCTGGTGAAAACCGCTGAACAAGTTGTCCGGAGAGAGTTATCCATCGCAGAAGGAGATATCATCGACTATAATCTGTTAAGAGAAGATTACGCCAGATTGACCAGGCTACGGCTGTTCGACAGTATCAATCTCCGCTGGGAAAAAAGCTTGGATCCGGAAAAAATGGACTTAATAATCGAAGTTGTGGAAGCATTGACCGGTTCCTTCGAAGCAGGTATGTCCTATGGCGAAGAGTCCGGCGATGTGGGCGGTTTTGTCAGGTTTACCGAGGGCAACCTGATGGGCTTGGGGCAGAGCGTCTCGATTGATGTCAGCTTTGACGATGATAGCGATAATATCAAATTTTCCTTCTATGAACCGTGGTTGGACGATAAACACACCTCCTTCGGTTTGTCCTTATGGAACTCCGAAGCTGCCATTGATTCGACGATGAAGAAATGGTATCCGGTAAATGCGGATTATAATGGAGACTATAACCCGAGTGATCCTGATCATGATAAAGTCCATGAAATAGATCTGAACCGGACCGGTATTTCTTTATCATTTGGGCGCCAGGTTCGGAAGGATACCACCGCCAGATTGAAGTTGAATTTTGAAGAAAACGAGATCGCTAAAATTACTGATATAGTACCAATAGACGTAACTGATGATGAAGGTAATCCCAAAACGGTTTACGAGGAAAGAGTAATCGATCTTTCAGAGAATTTCAAACGTCCCCTGAAGTATTGGGATAACTCCGCCGAGCTTCAGTTAGTCCGGAACAAACTGGTTTACGCCGATTCGCAATTTGTTTCCGGAGGCCATTATCTTTCCGCCGGATACACTGCCGCCGGAAAAATCCTCGGCGGGGAATTCGATTATTATAAGTATATGTTGGAAGGAAAGTGGTTCAAAACTTTAGCGCCTAATTTGGTTTGGGGGACCAGGCTTCAAGGAACTTATTTGACCGGTGATTATCCTGATTATGATGCGCTCTATTTAGGCGGTATGTACAGGCTCCGGGGTTATGACGGCAACCGGTTTGATGATGCTGAAACAAGAAAACTGATCGGTGATCAAACCTTACTTTTAAATACTGAGCTCCGTTATAGGCTTTCATCCAATAAAAATATTGAATTCGTTCTCTTTTACGATGCCGGAGAGGTCAATTCCACTACCGCGGATAACTATGGTGTAGGGATGCGCGTTAACATCCCATTTCTGGGAATGCTCCGTTTCGATCAAGCGTGGGGTGGCCCGGAAGCTAAATTCGTTTTTAGCTTAGGAGAGATGTTTTAACACGGGGTGATCAAGTGAAAACTCGGCCTAAGCTGTTAATCATCAGCACAGTCCTAATTTTAATCATAATTACACTAACGCTTAATCAATACCAAGCTCTGGCGGATGATCCGGAGAAAGTTGAATCCGTTGAAGTCCAGTTAAACTCGGGAAGCAGTATTTATGGTGGTTTACGGGAAAGGATGGAATTCAGTATTGGCCGGGTCGGCGAAAAGATCCTTCTTTCCCGTTCGATTTCGATTCTTAAAGCTAACCGGGATTCTTTGGAAACAGCTATTTTCAATGTTTTTTCAAAAGTTTTAGTGGGGTTCAAATTGGAAAGAGTGGATCTTTTTCCGGGAAGGCATAGTAAAATTATTGTTCAACTAACCCCTAATCCTCCATTTGTGGACGAAGTAAAAGTTAACTTGGAGCTTGAGGGAGCATCCCCGGAAGTTTCCGAGATTTTGGCGGACATCTCGCAACTGTTGGAACGGGAATTGAGCCGGATCATAGTGGGATTGTCGGTAGATTCAATCGGTTGGTCCGAAGGGATTATCAATCAAGCCGTTCATTATTTGGTGGAAAAGGAATTTCCGGGCTATGATTGTAGTTTTACCTTGAAAGCAGGCGTTAGCACTAAGTTCGAAATAATCTTGAAACCGAATGCCCCGGTTATTAAGGATATTAAGGTCAGTTATAGTTCTTCAACCTTTCCGGTTTGGTTGGTCAAACAAAAAACCAAACGTTATCAGGGATATTTTCAGATTTTAGAAGGGATGCCCGTTAATTTTCTCGAGCA
Organism: Bacillota bacterium; assembly: GCA_023394955.1. Lineage (GTDB taxonomy): Bacteria > Bacillota > UBA4882 > UBA8346 > UBA8346 > JAAYHS01. The sequence goes on along the minus strand of JAEWZY010000016.1, from coordinate 25,106 downwards.
CTACCAGTCAAGACTAGAAAAACATCTGACTAATTCTTTAAATGAATTACCCGAGTTGGAACGGGCCGGATTAAAAGTAAAATTGGGAATCGAAGCGGGAACAGTTACCCGAATCAGAGTATCAACAGAATCGGAAACCTTTCAAACCAGGCTGGAAGCCAGATATTTTATTGACAATAAAGATAATTTCGGGAATTTCCAATGTTATTTAGGTTACAAAACCGAGATTTCCGAGATCTACACCAGGTACTACTGGGGGGATTACCCGGGTGGCCGTTGGATGGCGGGTTACCGCTGGCCGATAGCGACTAACTTGACTGGGGCCTTAGAATACGAGTTCGAACATTATTATAAAACTTTTTGGATGCATTACCAGTTTGACCGGGGCGATTATTTTGATTTAAGAATTGGGATCGAAGGGAGCCCTAACGAAGCCGTAATCGGTATTTTACTAAGTGACCAACTTAATCTGGAATTGGCGAGATACGAAGATCGATACGGTATACAGTTTATGTTTCATTTTTGATCGAATTCCGCAGATTACGCTGTTTTCACAGATTATAGCAGGTCTGTACCTAGCAGTTTGACATTGACATTTAAGATTAGTTAATTTTTGTAATTCAAGATAAAATAATTCTTCGTAAAGGAGCGTAATTTTTGATGAAAAGAGTAGGGGGCATAATTAGTTTTTCGGTGATTGGAGTTATACTAATCATCGGGATGGTCTTATTTGGTAACTTTTCAGGAGCCAAAGCAGCTTCGGTGAGCATCGGCTATGTAGATATGGAGACTCTTCAAAAAGAGTTGCCTGATTACCAAAGTTTGAAACAGACATTTCAAGATAAAGAATCCGAATTTAAATTATTTCAAGGATATATCTATCAGGAACATCAAACAGCAATTAAAGATCTGGAAAAAAGGTATAATCAAGACAAATCCGGTAAATCTGATGATGTTAAAGCCACTTTAGACCAAAAAATGCAAAGTGAGATTAAGAAAAAGGCTGAGGAACTTAACAGGCGCTTAACTGAAAAACGGAATGAAATTCAAAGTTACCTTCAGGAACAGGATGAAGCGGTCTGGGAAAAAGTCCAGAAACTCATCAGCGAAGTCGCTAAAGATAAAAATGTCGCCGTGGTTGTCGATAAAAAATCGGTTTATCATGGCGGCAAAGACCTTACCAAAGACGTAATTGGGAAAGCCAAAAAGCAAGCCGAAGAAGAACTTAAAAATACTAAAACAAAAAACAAGGAGAGTCAGCCCGTAAGTAAATGAAGTTTGATAACAAGATTGGATGGTTCTTGTTTGCCTTCGGTTCTTCTTTGATTATTATGACTATTGGGATTAATTATTTCATGATTAAGTCGGAAAGCAAGAGTGTTTCCGTAGAGTTCCTTCAGTTAAAAAAGGAAAAGGCTGAAAATGGCTTGGAGTGGTTATGTTATCAAGAGGTTTGGGCTAAGATATCCGGCCTGAATCAAGGTTGGAAAAGACCAATTGACACGGTCAACTCCGATAAAGGTGTAGAAGTGTCAATCCCGATTAAAGATGCTGTAACAAAACAAATTAACGAGATTAAGAGGATTCATCAAGAAGAAATTTTAGGTAAGTTATCAAACGATAAACGGGTTTACGATGAATACCGGCTAAAACTTTATCGAGATCTGGAATATCAATATCAGGAAAAACTAAAAACATCCAAGTCAAAACTCGAAGCTGAGCTGGTGTCGGAACGAAAGCGACAAGATCAAGCCCGGGTAGATTTTCGTAAGAATTTAGAACGAAAGCATCAGTTAACATTAATTAATCTGGAATTACAAAAAAAGATGCTTATCTTCAACCCGATTAACAACAATAATCAAGAAAACGAATCAAAACGGATCGAATTGGAGATCACCCGGATTCGGGAAGAGTTAAAAGAAGAGATCGACCAATATCAAGCTGATTTAGAACGTGAATTTGAACTCTATCAAAAACAAAAGACAGCCGAATATAATGCAGAATTAAGCGAGTTACGGAGAGAAAGGCGGCAAATGCTTGAAAATGAATTGAGTTGTTTTCAAAAGGAACAAGACAAGAGTTTCCAAACTTGGAAAGAACAACGCCAAACCGAAGTGGAGCATGGGATAAAACTCCGTAGAATTCAGCAATAACAATATATAGATGGAGGAATTACTATGATTATTGAAAGTAAAAAATGGCTGGTACCAGCCGCGATTATCCTTGGCGCGATAATTTTAACAGCCGGCTTAATTTGGTCGTATAGCGCTTTTTCTTATAAAATAGCTACCGTTGATATTCAAGAAATCGAAGCCAAAAGTGAGTATAGTAAAAAATTAAATGAGGAAGTTCAAGCCAAAGGTAAAGAACTATCTTCCAAATTTAAATCAGCCCAAAATGACCAGGAAAAACAAACCATTAATGCAGAGTTTGAAAACTTTAAAAACGAAAAACAGAAAGAATTTACTTCTAAAGTCAAAAGCGTTTTAGAAAAAGTAGCTAAAAAGCGGGGTTATAAAGGGGTAGCCTCCAACCAGGTGTATATTTATAGCGCGTTTGATATTACCGGAGATGTTATTAAGGAATTGGATAAATAAATTTGAACAGGATTGAGTGGATTAGCGGGAATAAATTAATAAACGATACAAAAGGAGTCGGACCCAATGACACTGTTATCGGATTTGGCAAAGCTAGTAAATGGTGAGGTAATCGGTGACGGTAATATCGAAATTAAAGGCATTAAAGGATTGGATGAAGTCGGACCGGATGAAATTACAATGGCCGCTACTGCCCGTGTTTTGGAAACCGCTCTCCAGAGTAAAGCGGTAGCTATTATCGTACCCGCTAATGTTGTTGAGGCTACTAAACCGGTGATTCAAGTTCCCAATCCCAGACTGGCTTTTGCGCAAATTTTAAATCATTTTACCCCTCCTTTAGTGTGTAAACCCGGAATTCATCCGACGGCAGTTGTGGGAGAGAATTTTAAAGGCGAGGGTTCGGAGATTGGACCCCAAGTTTATATTGGGACCAATGTTACTATCGGTAAAGGGAGCATTGTTTACCCCGGGGCAGTTATCGAGGATGGGGTGATTATCGGCGAGAAAGGTATTATCCACTCTAATGTGGTGATTCGGAAAGATTGTAAGGTTGGAAACAATGTTCAAATACACGCCGGCACTGTAATTGGCGCTGACGGATTCGGCTATGTGACCGAGAAAGGAAAGCATTTTAAAGTTCCTCAGGTTGGTGTGGTGGTTATCGAAGATGATGTTGAAATTGGGGCCAATTCCGCGATTGATCGGTCTACCACCGGAGTAACGTTGGTAAAACGCGGCACCAAGATTGATAATCTGGTTCAAATCGGCCATAATTGCGTACTTGGAGAGGACTGTCTTTTATGCGGGCAGGTCGGTATGGCCGGAAGCGCTAAATTAGGAGATCGGGTTATTATGGCGGGTAAGTCGGGAGTTGTTGGGCATGTCTTGATCTCTCACGACTCTATAATCGCCGCTTGTTCGTTGGCTATTAATAGTTTACCGCCTAACTCTTACGTTTCGGGCATTCCAGCCAGGCCTCATGCTGAAGATATGCGAATTCAAGCAACTGCAGGGCGTTTGCCGGAATTGTTAAAGGAGATTAGGGAACTTCAAAGAAAAGTCTCCGAATTAGAGGAAAGAGTTCACTCCTAAAAACTCGTTTTTCTTGGAGGATTTTTGATAAAACTTGGCGAAGTAATCCTTAATTCTAAAGGGGTTACTTGATTCGGCCAAGTTTTTTTTACAATTAGTTTAGGCCCGGCGAAACGGACTGTTCTTTTCTAATAATATGCGCCTCAGGCGCTTTTTTAATAGATTGGGTTTGGATGAATTTGATTATGCTTTTCCACTTTTAAATCAAGGAAAATATATTGCAATAATCCAGGCGGTCAAAAAATTTATTGCAACATTAATCATAAGAATGATAAATTTGTGATTTCTATGAGGGTCAAAGGTGCGAATATTAAAACGTTATATCTGGAGTGAATTCATTCAGCAGTTCTTTGTGTGCGCGCTTGGTTTTACGGCATTAGGCATTGGTAAGATTTTTTTTGACTATAATGATCTATTCATTGGCTACCGGGTGACCCCTAAATTACTTTGCGTTCTTTTACTTAACCAAATACCTGCGCTGCTAATGGACATTATCCCGGCTGCGGCGCTATTTGGGGTAATCCTTTTTATGGGGAGGATGCTTCGGGAACGCGAACTGGATGTGATTCGGACTCACGGAGTTAGTTTGATGAAAATCATGTCCCCGGTATTTGTGGGAGTATTTATCATCTGCGTTATGGCTTTCTTTTGGAATGATTATGTGGTGCCTTCAGCCAATCATCGTTTTGAGGTTGAACTGCGCCGGATGTCGATCAAACAGGATTTTCCGTTATTCCGTGAAAACGTTGTCTTTAAAGCTCCTCAAAACCGGTTTATTTATTTAAAGAAAGTAGAACGGAAAACGGGGGAAATTGGCGGGGTATTGATTATCGAGACCGGTTCCGGCGGCAATTGGCCGCGGATTATCACTGCGGAACATGGCCGGATCAGAAAGGGGATTTGGGAGTTAAGTCAAGGTATAGTTCATGAATTTGATAAAGCAGGGGCTATCAAGTCTGAACTCAAATTTAGTAAAATGGAATTGACGATGAACAAGGATTATCATGGGTTTATCAGTGAAGAAAAAGGCCCAAATGAGATGCGGACCACGGAGTTGTTGGAAATGATCGACCTCTATAGCCGTAGCGGCTTAAATATGCCGGCTTTTCAGGTGTTCTACCAATCCAAGTTTTCCGATCCGATCATCGCATTAACATTAGTCTTTTTGGCTGCGCCCTTAACGCTTATGACCGGCAGAAACTCAAGATGGTTGGGATTGGTCCTTTGTTTTCTAATTATTATGGGTTACTATGCGTTGCAAGTAATCGGGAGGACTATGGGAGTTAATAGTTTAATCCCGCCTTGGGCGGCGGCATGGGTCCCTAATCTATTCTTTTTAGCAGTCGGGATCTTTTTGTTATTCAACACCGAACAATGGAAGTAATGAGGCAATAATGCGAGGTTTATCTTTCGGCGCGGCTATTTTTATCGGTATATTGCTCATGTTTGCCGAACCAGTTCGGGCGGAAACGGTTCGGGTAACCCTTACCGCCGACGAAATCAACTATAATTATCATTCTAAACAAATCGAAGCGAAAGGTAATGTTCGGATAAGTTATAAAAAAACGAAGGTCCTCTCCGACCAGGCTGTTATCGACCAAGACCAAAACATTTTGTTAGCTACCGGGTGTGTAAAAGTTGAAAAAGATGGGGACGAGTTCAATGGGGACCGTTTTTTATATTACCTTGAGATCCAACAAGGATGGGTCTATCCGGTGATCACCGAGATAACCGATGACGAAATCGAAGGGCCGCTAAAATATACAGCAGCAGAAGCTTTTTTAAAAGGTGAAGAGCTTTTGTTCAAAAAAACCCACTTGACCAGTTGTGAACTGGAACATCCGCATTACCATTTTACAGCTAAACAGATTGAATATTTTCCTGGAGACCGAATCAAAATGCGTCATGTTTGGTACTGGGAACACCGAGTGCCGCTGTTTTACGTCCCGGTCCTTTTTATCTCCTTAAAAGAAGACAGTAATAATTTCGGCATGCAAGTGGGCTGGAATAACACGGACGGATGGTGGCTAAAGACATGGTATACTTATTATTTCAACGATCGTAATTCGTTAATGGCTAGTAATACAACCACCGAACATGGAACCGACTATTGGGAATTGGAACATATTTATAAACCATCCTCTACAAGGACCTTTACCGAGACTCTTAGTGTATCGGATAAGCGCAAGATCGGGAATCCTTATGAGGATTATAAAGCGGGCTTTAAATATGAGGATCGTACTCATCCCAAATTAAATTATGAGACTTCTTTTAATAATTGGTATCGTTATGATATAAATGGAGAAGGTTATTTGGAGAAGGAGTATAATTTTACTTTAAGGGGGCAAACGCCGTATCCGTTTTTTGCGGTTGATTATGATACATATGGTTTGGAAAGCAAACGTCAGATCAATGTCCAGGAGAGTTGGAGATATAATATAAATCCAACTATGGGGATATTCTTAAATGGAAGATGGTTTTATAATGAATTAAGTATCGTCCCGAAGACTAATGAACCGGTTGAGAACTTTACATACGATTTGGGTTTTGACAAAAGATGGGATTGGTCTCAATTATCACTTAAGGTTCGTGATTCGAAAACTATCGGTTATTCCAGCGAAAACTTAAAGCCGGAAGTCACATATACTATCCCCAAATGGAATTGGCCTTTGGTGGGCGATGTTAGGGTGGTCACCCAATATACTAAAAAGGAAAAATATGATGGTTTTTACGATGTTAAAACAGAAGGAGAACGCTCCGCTTTAGATGTTCAAAAAACTAGTAGTTTATGGTCTGAAGGAAGTTTAAGTCTTAACAATAAAGTATACTATCGATTTCGCGGTTATATGGTTAACGATATAACCAATGAATTAAACGCCCTAACTGAAGAATTAGATTTAACCAATAAATTTAATGAAAACTTATCGTCAACCTTGTCGCTGGGGTTTACAAAACTCCAGGGGGAGAATAATATATTTTTTAATGATAATATAAGGCCTGGCGCAGAAGTTTGGAATTCATGGAATTGGAGAAGCGGGCAACTTAGCGCCAATTTAAAATCAGGTTATAATATTGAAACGGAATTTGCATATCCGGTAAGCTTTAATACTATATGGAACCGGAACTCAACCAGGATGAGTCTTCGGACGGAGTATCACTGGGATAACGGCCCCGATTACCCGATGGGTTTAGGCCAGACAAGTTTGGAGGTTAATTCAAATCCAAAACAGGATTGGCATTTCAGGTTGAATCTATCTTATGATTTCTGGAATCAAGTATGGTGGTCAAAGCTCATGGACCTACGAGTAACTCAACGGATTAGCGACAAATGGAAAGTTGGGATGAATGCTACTTATGATATGTTTGTCAATGACTTTTCCAATGCCAATATTGGATTGACTTATGATTGGCACTGCCGGGAACTGGAATTTCACTATGATTGGGTTGAACGGGAATACTGGTTGCAAATAACTTTTAAAGCTTTCCCACAGGCTAGGTTCAATACCTCGGACAATCCGATGGAGTATTTGAATTATGGATATTAAAAGGTCGATTGGTTTTTTTACATTGGCAGGCCTCGTTTTTCTGGGCTATCTTGGCGGCTGGTGGGAATTCTTATACCAAGGAACCAAGCAGTCCGTACAATCAATTCAGCCTTCGAAACCAGCTTCGGTAATGTATGAAGGCGAACTTACCGGCTGGAACGATCAGGAGTTAGCGTGGAAGATCGGAGCGGTCAAAATATGGGAATCCTCCGACGGCAACCAAGTGTATTTTGAAAAAATCTATAACGGGATTATTTATACTGAGAAGGATGGGAAAGTCTATTTTAAGGCTAAATGGGCCCGCTGGGAAAGGGCCCGGGAAGAGCTGAATATCAGCGGTGGCTTCGAGGCCAGCCGGGATGATGAATTTTTTACAACCGATGAAGCGGTGATGAAATATAAAAAAGAAGAATTGCATTGTCTATCGCCGGTCAAGTATTACGATAAAGATCTACAAGCTACGGCCGACAAAATGATCATGAAATTTGAAGATGAAGAAGTATTATTGGAAGGAAATGTCGAGTTAATCCGGGAAGGCGATCTAGTTAGATCCGAAGGGTTGATTTATTGGCGTAAGGATAAAAAGTTTAAGCTAATCAAACCGAAAGAGGCAATAATTAAACCATGAACCGTTTCTGGGGTGGTTTACTATTGATATTCTGCATCACCCTCGGTATTGTGTCGGCTGCGGAGGAAGTTAGAGTTACCGGGAAAAGTGTCTGGGGGGATACGGATACAAAGATTAATTACCTTGAAGGGGATGTCCGCTTCGTCCAGGGATCAACCGTAATTACTACCGAAAAGGCGCAGGTTGATACTGACCGGAAAACGGCGGTCTTCGACAAGAAGGTAAAGCTGACCCATCCTGAGGTTGCAATCGAATCGGAAACCTTAGAATATGATTTGAAAAAAGAGGCAGGGACCTTCAAAACCAATGTGGTGATGGAAAGGATTAAAACCAAAGCCGCTAAAGGGAAAAAGGCCAAAGATCCTTTTACGCTCCTTACTGACGAATTATTTTTTGAAACCGAAACTAAGAATTTTATCGCTAAAAAGGGCCGGATTGAGCATAAGGATTTTACCGGAGGGGCTGATTTGATTGAATATAACGATCAGCTGCAAGAATTACTGCTTAAAGGAAATGCCGAATTAACCAGGCCAAAAGGGGAAATTATCAAAGGAAATCTAATTAAGATTAATGTATCAGAAAAAAGTTTTCGCGTTACCGATTCAGTGAGTGTTGAATTTGAGGTTGAGGAAGAATCGGACCCTAGATAATTGATTTGTTTATTCTTTTCTTTGATAGTACTGGAGGAACGATATGCCGTTTGCGTTTTCCGATTCGCCTGCCCCGGATGGTCAATGGGGAATAAAGCTTTTGGAAGAAGGGGAAGGAACTAACGAAATAGGGGTTTTCGAAATTTTTAGACTCCGGACCGAAAATGTTAACTTCATATTTCCCGGGGAAGAATTGCTTGAAAACGATCTGGGACTAATCTATGGGATTGGCCCGGCTACCATCGGCAAATTAAATGATGCCGGTTATTATACAATCAAGGACTTAATGGCGCATCCCAAGTGGGGGCAGGCAGCCGCCGATGTATTAAAGGTTATTAAATCCAAGGATTTTAGCAGGCTGGCCCGTTATGGGGCCTCGGATTTGCAGTTGTTAAGTTTTTTTAGACCGGAAGAGATCATTTTTATTGATATTGAAACCTCGGGCCTTTATTATATACATCCGGTATTTTTGGTGGGAATGCTTACATTCAAGGATGGACAAGGGTCAATTAACCAGTTTTTAGCTAGAAATCTGTCTGAGGAAAGGGCGCTGCTCCTTGAAACAATGGATTTTCTGAAAAGGGCTAACATTATTGTCAGTTTTAACGGACGAAGCTTTGATGTGCCTTATTTGAAAGGAAGAATGAGATTTCAGGGCCTAAACGATGAGATTAATTCCTTCCATTTTGATTTACTCCGGCAAGCGCGTAAAAATTACCGTTCCCAGCTCCCTAATTGCCGGTTGTTAACTATTGAACGGTATTTATTTAATCAGGAACGGATTGACGACTTACCCGGAGCGCAAGTAGGGGAATATTACCAAAGATATTTGGAGACTGAAGACCGTGGTTACATACAACCAATCCTAGAACATAACGCTTGCGATCTTTTAACCATGGCTAAATTGCTTGGGATAATAACTGGATAGGATGATAAGCGCCGGAGGTGTGTTCAAGTGGAGATTAAAACAATAAACGGGAGTAGCCCGGTATCGGGCAAATACTTAATCACTGAAAACCAGTTGCGGACCGCAAAAAACGGCAGTAATTATCTGGCGTTGAAAATTTCCGACCACACCGGAGAAATCGCCGCTAAAGTTTGGGACGCTGATGAAACTTTATATCAAAGATTGGAAGTGGGGAAAATTATTGAGCTTTGTAACATTCAACCTAAATTATTCAAAGACCAAATCCAACTTGAATGGGAAGCTAAAAGTAGCGGCGCTTTTAAGTTGGCAACCGACTCCGAGGTTGATTACAGCGAATTTTTACCCCATGCTCCGGGTAATTTGGCAGAATATTGGAATTATATTAGTGATACAATCCGGGAGATTAATGAACCATCTCTAAAAAAAGTCTTGAAGGTATTCTTTGACGATCGGGATTTTGTGAACCGTTTTATCCAGGTACCGGCAGCTATCAAAAGGCACCATGTTTATGTAGGCGGTTTGTTGGAACATACTGCCGGTGTTACGGCTATTTGTAAGGCGGCGGCCGATTATTATCCTTTGGTCAATAAAGATTTATTATTGTCCGGCGCAATCATTCATGATATTGGAAAAACTAAAACTTATCGAATGGAACGAGGATTTGACGGTACTGATCAAGGTAAACTCATCGGGCATCTGGTGCTAGGAGTAAATATGATTGAGCGAGCAATTTCCGATCTATTCGGAAATCCGGCGGAGGACACGGATGACCCGATGTTATTGAGCCTGATCCATTTACTCGTTAGCCATCATGGTATTATGGAATGGGGTTCGCCGGTGGAGCCATTAACTCTGGAAGCCTGCATTCTCCACCACGCCGATAATATGGACGCTCAAATCACCAAATTTTTAACGGTGATCCGTAATCAGAACCAGGACGCGACTTGGGCCCCATTTGATCCGGGATTGGGAAGAACAATTTTTTTGAAGGGTTTATCAGGTGAAATAGAATCGAAAAACTTTTCGGAGGGAGCATAATCCATGGATGTGGCATGCCGAATATTCATTTATTTGCTAACTTTAGGAGCGGGATTTGTAATTCAAAATTTTATCCGCTGGTCGCCCTGGGTCAATCTGGGGATAACTTTTTTAATAATATTTCTGGTCCCGCCTGGTTGGGGCCTGGGGTTGATCGGCGGGATTTGGATCGCTTGCGCTTTTTTCACCTTCAACCCGGAACTGGACCGTCTCGAATTATTAAAAGGCTTAAGTTGGCTGAAAGTATTCTTAAGTTCGATCTGGATTTTCGCGGGATTTTTGTTAACCCTATGCTTACTTTGGAAACTAAAATTATCGGGTTATTCGTTGGTAGCCCAAAGAGAGTTTATCGGTTGGGCGTTTTTGGTATTAATCGAGGTATGCCAGTATCGGATCATTGCGAAGCTTTTGCCGGTTTTACACCGGATCCCTTTAGGTTATGGGATCGCCTTTTTTAATTTCTTAATGCTTTTATTTTGGTTGCTTCCGATGGGAATTCCATTTGTGGCAATGGTATTGGTTACTCTAGCGATTATTAATCCATTGTTATTAGTTTTTGTCGATCAACCGGTTGGCGCCAATGTCGATCCGCACTTGAGGAGAAACGGATGAAGATCGCTTTTCACACCTTGGGTTGCAAGGTAAATCAGAATGATACGGAGAGCTTGGCAGCGCTCTTTCGTGAACGGGGCCATGAAATTGTCCCCTTTGACGGAATGGCTGATGTTTATATCATTAATACCTGCGCGGTCACTAATCTAGGTGAACGGAAGTCGCGGCAAAGTATCCGGCGGGCGGCCGCAATACAGCCCCGGCCGATAGTGGTGGTCACTGGTTGTTATGCTCAAACCGCATCGGGAGAAGTTGCCGGCATACCCGGAGTCAATCTGGTAGTGGGCATGGCCGAGCGTCCACAATTGGCTGAACTGGTCGAGGAATATTGTAGAGAGCGTCGTAATCTGGTGCGGGTTGGCGATATTGGCCGGGACAAGTCATGGATTAAGCTTCCGGTAAGCCGCGCGACGGAGCGAACCCGGGCCACTCTAAAGGTACAGGAAGGTTGCGATCAGTTTTGCTCATACTGTATTGTGCCTTTAGCCCGGGGAAGGATCCGTAGTCTGCCGTTAATGGAAGCTGCCAATGAATTCAGGCTGTTAGTGGATAGCGGTTACCGAGAGATAGTTTTGACCGGAATCCACTTGGGCGCATATGGTAAAGATCTGGGATTAACATTAACTGAGTTACTCATGGAGGTACTGAAGGTTCCGGGGGATTATCGTATTAGGTTAGGTTCGATTGAACCTAATGAATTCGATGAGGATTTATTGAATATTATCCTTAATAACAGCCGAATTTGTCAATATATACATATTCCCCTTCAGAGCGGGAGCGATCGTATTTTGAAATTGATGAACCGTCACTATAGCGTGTCATACTATAGCCATCTATTAAAACGGATCCGGCGGGAAAATCCGTTAATTGCAATTGGCGCCGATTTAATTGTGGGTTTTCCCGGGGAGACAGGGCCGGATTTTGAAGATACCTGTAATTTCATAGTAGAGCAATCTTTTAGCAGGATTCATGTTTTTCGGTTTTCGCCTCGTAAAGGGACGCCCGCCGCTTCATTTTCAGGGAGGGTCCCCGGCCAGATCCAAGAAGAGCGAAGCCGAAAGGTCCAAACAATCGCTTTGGAGAGTGGTTACGATTATGCCCGTAAGTTTGTCGGTAAACAGGTGGCGGTCCTTTTGGAAGAAAAGACCAAAACGGGATGGAGCGGATTGTCGGCCGAATACTTGAAGACGGAAGTTACAACGGGAGAAGATTTAAAAAATTCGATAAAACAACTTTTAATAACTGGGGTTTCAGGGAATGTTTTGCAAGGGGAATATTCTTCAAATTAACCGAGAATTAACTGATGGATTAGGTTTTAAAGGTTACAAGGCGCTTGTGATGAAAAATAAGATTAGATCTTAAACAATGAACAATTAGGATTCTTAAATTTTTTGGAGGAATTTAAAATATCTTGTCGAAATATGCGGGATAAGGGAGAGTTAGTCATGTCCAATTGTATATTTTGTAAAATTGTCAAAAAAGAAATACCCAGTCAAATAATATTTGAGAATGATGCGGTATTGGTCTTTAAAGATATCAATCCCGCCGCTCCTACTCATTGGTTGGCGATTCCCAAAGAACATATTGATAATGTTTGCGATCCCCATTTAATTGAAGGTAGTCTTTTGCAATCGATTTTCACCGGGATTCAACATGTCGCTAAAACTGAAGGTTTAACAGAGAATGGTTTTAGGGTAGTTGCAAATTACGGCCGGGACGCCGGCGAAACGGCGCCACATTTGCATTTCCATTTGCTTGCCGGTCGGAAGTTAAGTTGGCCTCCGGGCTAATATTGACAATATAGGGTCTTGTATAGTAAAATTATTTATTAAGATTGCGCTCATTCGAACCGGACACTGCAAACGGGTCATCGGGAGGAAGCAGTGGAGGGGAGGGAAGTATATTGGCGGCTGAAGTTAAAATTGGAAAAAATGAATCTTTGGATAATGCTTTACGGCGTTTTAAAAGGGAATGCCAAGTTTCAGGCATTTTAGCTGAAGTACGCAAGCGGGAACACTATGAAAAACCCAGTGTGCGTAGGAAGAAAAAGTCTGAGGCAGCAAGGAAACGTAAGTCTTTTAAGAAGTAAAACAGTAAAATACCCGTCGACGACGGGTTTTTATTTTGAAGGTCCAGCCACATCTTATTGTATGTATACGGGATACATTCTTTTTTGGAAAGGAAATGGGGGTTTTATGTTGAATAATATGAAAAATTAATTGAGGGTTGGTGAATCGTATTGATAAAGTTCAGTAAAAAAAGTAACACCTTGGAACAAAGTGAATACCGTTATTCCCTTCAAGATGTAACGGAACCCCATTTATACCGGGGTCTGTTTAACTATGAAGAAGTGCCCAAGGTTTCTTTTAATCACCGGCATGTGCCGATGCGGCCACCGGAAGAGATTTGGATTACTGATTCTACCTTCCGGGATGGCCAGCAAGCGAGGGAACCTTATACTGTACAACAGATAGTTGATCTTTATAAATTATTGCATCGCTTAGGCGGGGCGCAAGGAATTATCCGGCAGACCGAGTTTTTTTTATACAGTAAAAAGGATAAAGAAGCGGTAACCAAATGTATGGAGCTGGGTTATGACTTTCCCGAGATTACCAGTTGGATCCGGGCGGTGAAGGAAGATTTTTATCTAGTGAAGGAGATGGGTCTTAAGGAGACTGGGATTTTAGCCAGTTGTTCCGATTACCATATCTTTAAAAAATTAAAGATGACCCGGAAGCAAGCGATGGAACAATTTCTATCCATCGTTAAAAGGGCTTTGGAGATCGGAGTGGTTCCCCGGGTCCATCTGGAGGATATTACCCGGGCGGATTTTTATGGGTTTGTAGTGCCCTTCGTCTTGGAACTAACGAAATTGGCGGAAGAGAGTAAAATACCGATTAAAGTCCGGGCCTGCGACACGTTGGGCTTTGGGGTCAGTTTCCCCGGAGTAGCGTTGCCCAGAAGCGTTCCGGGTATTATTTACGGTTTATGGCACCATGCCGGAGTTCCCAGCGAACGGTTGGAATGGCACGGCCATAACGATTTTTATAAGGGCGTTTCCAACTCCAGCACCGCTTGGCTATATGGTTGTTCCGGCGTAAACACCACTCTGCTGGGGATCGGTGAACGGACCGGAAACTGTCCGCTGGAGGCGATGGTCTTTGAATACGCCTCACTGAGAGGGACTTTGGATGGAATGGATACCACGGTGATCACGGAGATCGCCGAGTATTACACCAAGGAAATCGGTTACCGGATTCCGTCGATGACGCCGTTGGTCGGTAAAGAGTTTAACTTCACCCGCTCCGGGATCCATGCCGACGGCTTGCTGAAGGATGAGGAGATTTATAATATTTTTAACACTGAAAAGCTGCTCAACCGGAAAGTGGTGGTGGCTGTCAACGAGCATTCCGGCGCCGCCGGGATAGGCCATTGGGTGAACAGTTACTTCAATCTCAAAGAGGGCCGGCGGTTGGAGAAGCGTGACCAGAGATTGGCTAAGATTAAAGAATGGGTTGATCAGTTATATGAAGACGGCCGGAATACGGTCATCGGCGATCATGAGCTGGTCGAGTTCATCCAAGCGGAGCTGCCGGAATTGTGGGAAGAGTTGAATCGGAGGTAGAATCAGTTATCAGTGAACAGTAATTAGTAATCAGTTATGGAGAAAGGAAGCCGCGGGTGATACTCGCGGCTTTAATAAATTCAATGATATTTGGTGTGAAACACATATAACAAAAACTCACAGCTATAATATTATTGATGAGCTATCTTTTATTTCTCATGATTTTTTGAAGCTTTTTAAAAGTGCCGGAGTTTGTAGAGCTGTTTATACTGAGGTTTGCTGAATTTGTTGAAGAACTTAAATAATATGAAGTTAAAGACCAAGTTTGATAAAATACAATATCTCCGTTTTCGGTTTCTGTACTTTCATATTTAACTAGCCCAATATTTTCAACAAAGTAGTATTCAGATACATCTGTCCAATTTACACCTTCATGAGGGTCGACGAATTTCCAAGCGTAAAATGTTCCAGCTGGAACAGTAACATTCTCTTGCCCGACAACTGTCCCATATCTCCAGCAAGAAAAATCGCTTGATAAAGGATTTTTAAATATAATGGGATAAGGTTCAGTACAGAAATAATCGTCTTCCCCAGTTTCCCATTCTCCTCTATCATAATAATATCCATCCGCATTCTTTTCGATATAATCGCCATATCCATAACCTGGTTCAGCAGAAAATGTTTTTTGGGTTTTATAGACGTCTGAATCTTCACTTAAAACAGTGTGGGTTGTAGTATATGAAAAATCATTGTAACCATATTCGGGATTATCAAGAAAGCAATTGTAAGTCAAGGTATAATTGACTTCTAAGCCGAAATAATCAGAACTAAGGCAATTTTCGGGTGTTTTTTTACCACCCCCACCTCCGCATCCGCTTAGCAAAGCAATTCCTAAAATTAAGCATAAAAAGATCGATAATAAAGACTT
The DNA here is from genome assembly GCA_023394955.1 of Bacillota bacterium. Taxonomy (GTDB): domain Bacteria; phylum Bacillota; class UBA4882; order UBA8346; family UBA8346; genus JAAYHS01. The sequence continues at coordinate 9,523 of JAEWZY010000016.1, read as the reverse complement.
GCGATTCATTATAACCTCCTTAATAAATATTTTATAACCAATAAAAGAAAATATTGGAACCAATTTATTATAAACTATTATGAACATTTTTTCAATAAGTTGAAATAAGAGGGAAAAAACTAATGTGTCTTTTACCGTAAATAAAATGTTAATTAAAAAGACAGGAAAAGAACCATGAATATCGAATAAAATCGAAGTTGAGAACTTTTATAATGATGTAACTTAACTTTCTAGTAGATACTTAAACGATTCAAATTTCATTAAATAGCTAACCCGAATATTAACGGAGGTTCAGAATTGAACTTGTCAAACGATATTATGATCAAAATTATAAGGATGTTTTTTCATATTGTCTTTTTCTGTCTTTTCGTTACATCTTTCGCTTTACCGGCTTTAGCCGAAACAGCCCCAATTTCCAACCCTGAACTCAACCACAGGCTCAACCTCTCCACCGGTTTCGAAAACCACCGTACTCTGGGTGATTGCTGGGAGTTGCGGGGGATTTATCAACTAAAATACGACACCCATTATCGGCTCCAAACAGGGTTATCATACAACGGCACTACCGGTTATCTTAACGGGATCTATGTTGAACTGGGTTACGAAAAGATCAAGGATTCGGACTATAGTATCCGGCTGAAATTCCTAGGCAACCAAAACGCCCAATGGGATAATACCTATAATTCGATCATCCCTTATCTTAGTTGGGAAGCTTCCGATTATGTCATCGATCTCGGACTGAATTATCGTTTTAGCTTTTTTTTCGAAGACGATCTTTGGAATATCTTCAATTACAATAATGCGGACGTTTCCGAAGTGATCCTATACTACCGGTTGGGTTGGAGATATCCGCTGAAGGACGATAGATATAATTTGACGCTTGAGTTTAAAAACAACCATCAGTTTTACGCAGGCAACCTGGGGGCTTACGCCCTTTTTATCAATAACTCATACCAATTGAACGGCCGGATTAAGATTTACGGCAATTTAGGCTTATGGCAATCGGGGAGTATCGGTTTGAGCGCTACCTATTTAAAGACAACCCTCCATGCCGGTTTGGAGGTTAAACTATGAAACGATTGCTTCAAATAATATTGATTACTCTGTCCGCTTTTTATCTGGTTTCCTGCAACGCCGATCCTAAAGGGCTGGTCAGCTCCGGCGATGTGGACAAACGTTTTGAGGATAGTTCAACCATGCCTAAGAAAGAAGATGTTCTTCTTGAAGCAGGTGAAGATGGGTTTTCCTTTATTGTTATTTCCGACCCCCACGTTTATCACGGCGACGCCTCCAAGCTAGCCGCTTTAAAAGATAAGCTTGATCAAGATAAATCCAAGGGAATAAATGATAAATTTTTGCTAGCTTGCGGCGATATTTCGCAACGGGGAGATGTCGAAGATTTTCAAGCGTTTAAGGATGCCTTAGAGGAAGATGACTTTCCGGTCTATACAGCCATCGGCAATCACGACCTATATTTCGATGGTTGGCATAATTACCGGGAGATTCTCGGCAAATCCTGTTATACCTTCAAGGCCGGTCAAGTGTTGTTCGTCTGTTTCGACTCCGCCAACGGCACCTTGGGGCGAAAACAAAAGAATTGGCTGGAAGGGGTTTTGAAAACTAAAACCGAATCACTGGTGGTTGTCTTTACTCATTTTGAGTTTTTCAGTCCAAATACCACTACCATTCAACAGTATACCGATATTGAAGAAGTCGCTTTTTTAGTCAATCTTTTCGGTAAAACCGGCGTTGATTATGTCTTTATGGGACATTCCCATGAGTATTACGATAAGAACATTGACGGCACTCATTATGTTAATGTCTCCGGGTTTGTGGATGATCGGGAATACTTGCGGGTAAAGGTAGACGAAACGATTAGTTATGAACGAAAGAGATTATAAAGTATGAGCATAGGACATTAAGGATATCCTAACTTTAAACTCCTAGGAAGGCGGGATGCACATGTATAGGATGTCCTTGTTTCTAATCTGGCTTCTTTTGGTAGGAACGACCATCGGCCAAACCCAGCAGCGAATTATCTCCTACGGCGCTGATCTGACAGCTCAAGAAAGGCAAACTGTCTCCAAACAATTTCCCCTTCCCACCAATATCAAACTTAACGAAATCAAGGCTTTAAAAGTTACCAATCAAGAAGAATGGCAACTTTTAAAGGGATTGGTCCCCGACGCCGAAATTGGGACCAAGGCCATCTCCTCGGTTTTCATTGAACAACGGGATCCTGGGACGGGCTTAGAGATTGAGACTAAAAACTTGAGTCTAATTACAGCCCATATGGTCGCCAATGCGTTAGCAACCGCCGGAGTTAAAGACGCCAAAGTGGTTGCGGCGGCGCCTACATTGGTTTCCGGGACTGCGGCATTGACCGGTGTCTTTAAGTCGTTTGAGGAATTGACCGGAACAGCCCTGACTGAGGCCGCCAAGAGGGTCGCCGCGGAGGAATTGATTAAAACCGGTAATCTGGGCGAAGAAATCGGTAAGGAACGGGCCGCGACGTTACTGGAAAGGTCTAAAGAAAGGGTCGTCCAAGAGAAAACCGCCGACCGGACCGAGATCATTAAAGTAATTGAGAGAGCAGCCCGGGAACAGAATATTAATTTAACGGATACCCAAAAAGGAGATGTGGCGGAATTATTAATAAAGGTTAAGCAGTTAAATATAGAATTGGACGATCTCCAAAAACAACTGAAAAACTTTCGCGAGGCGCCGGAAGAAGCCGTTACTCCGGAAGAGCCGGAATCATTTTTCTCCAGGCTAATCTCTTTTTTCAGATCAATAGTAGATCAGTTATTTTCATTTGTGGGAAGGATCTTGTCGATTAATAAGTGAGAATTAAGTCAGCAATGACCTTTAATTATGCTTTTTGTCCAGTTGACTGTAGAAGGTATTATGAGTATAATAATATCAATAATTCTTAATAAAACGATGATGGGGATTGGGTGCGTAAAAACCGTTCCAGAGAGAGCGGGGTTGCTGCGACCGCTTGCGGGTTTACGGATCAATGCTCCCCGGAGCGGTTGGACGAAACCATAGTAGTTTAACCCGGGGCAGCCCGTTAGCGCAGATTTAAGTGAGGTTTTGGCCTAACCAGAGTGGAACCGCGAGGATTAAAGCCCTCGTCTCTGAAAAAAGAGACGAGGGTTTTGTTTTTTTAGACATGGAGGTGTATGTTGATGTTCAAACATTTACGCGAAGATATTCAAACTGTATTTGAACGCGATCCGGCGGCCAAATCCTGGTTGGAGGTTTTGCTTTGCTATCCGGGGGTCCATGCTTTACTTGGCCATCGTTTAAATCATTGGTTATACCAACACCGTCTTTTTTTGTTGGCCAGAATTTTTTCGCAGCTCAATCGTTTTTTTACAGGGATTGAGATTCATCCCGGAGCTAAGATTGGGAGGCGGTTTTTTATCGATCACGGCTCAGGTGTGATCATCGGGGAAACAACCGAGATCGGGGATGATGTCACTCTGTATCAAGGAGTAACCCTTGGAGGGACGGGAAAAGAAAAAGGTAAGCGGCATCCTACCATAGGTAACCGGGTGATGATTTCCACCGGAGCTAAAATTTTAGGGTCCATCACTATTGGCGATAATGCCAAAGTTGGCGCCGGGGCTGTAGTTTTACGGGAAGTCCCTCCTAACACCACGGTGGTCGGAGTCCCCGGCAGGGTGGTAGTCCAAGATGGTGTCAGAGTAAAGTCCGGAGTCGATTTAGCCCACGATCAAATTCCTGATCCTGTGGCTAAGATGATCGAATGTCTTCAACATAAAGTCAATGAACTTGAAAACAGGATTGAAGAGCTTGAGGGTGGGAAAGACACCGGTAGGCAAGAGGCGTGAGACGAAAGTAAAATTATTTAACCCTCCGTCTCTGCTGCTAATATTTGTCACAAAGATACAGAGAAATAACTTAATAGTCCGGAAGATAAAGTGTGTCTTTACTGATTACTAAGGAGGATTAGATTGTGAGTATCAAAGTTTATAATACACTGACTAGAAGCAAAGAGGAGTTTATCCCGAGAGAAGAAGGGAAAGCGAGTATTTATGCATGTGGCATTACTCCTTATGATTATGCGCATATTGGAAATTCGCGCCCGGCGGTTTTTTGGGATTGCGTGCGCCGCTTTTTGAAGTACCGCGGCTATAAGGTGAATTTCATTCAAAATTTTACCGATGTTGACGACAAAATAATCAATCGGGCCAAACAGTCGGGGAAAGATCCATTAGAACTGGCTAAAGAGTTTTCTCAAGTTTATCTTGAAGATTTGGGCAAATTGGGTGTTTTGCCGGCTGATCGCTATCCGAGAGTATCGGAACATATTCCGGAAATCATTGAAATGGTCCAAGTCTTAATCAATAAAGGTTTTGCCTATGTTTTAAATGGAGATGTTTACTACGAAGTCGCCAAGTTTAACGAATACGGCAAATTGTCCGGGCGCAATCCGGAAGAGATCCAAGCCGGGGCTAGGATAGAAGTCAACGAATCTAAAAAAGATCCAATGGACTTCGCTCTTTGGAAAGCGGCTAAACCGGGAGAGATTTTTTGGGATTCGCCTTGGGGGCCGGGCCGGCCCGGTTGGCATATTGAGTGTTCGGCCATGTCCATCAAATACTTGGGAACCGAGTTTGACATGCACGGCGGTGGAGAGGATCTGGTTTTTCCACATCATGAAAATGAAATAGCCCAATCTGAGGCTTATATGGGGGTTTCTTTCGCCAAATATTGGCTCCACAATGCTTTTGTAACTGTAAGTGGGGAGAGAATGGGCAAATCGGTTGGTAATTTTTCCACGATTCATGATGTGATGGAAAAATTTTCACCGAAAGTGGTGCGTTTTTGGCTCATCGGCACTCATTACCGGAACCCGATCAGTTTTGGAGAAGAGGAACTGACTGCCGCAGCCCATGGTTTAGAAAGACTGGAAAACGCCAAATTCAATTGGGAGCATCTATTAAGGGCAGAACCGATAGGAGAGAATGATTCTCAACCTGAGTTGGAAGGAGTAAAAAAGGCAATTAGTCAAGCCGAGGAAGATTTTATTGCCGGAATGGAGGAAGATTTTAATACTCCTCAAGCATTGGCCAGTTTATATGATCTGGTCCGCGAGATCAACCGCTGGACCCAAGATCGTGAATTTCAATTAACCGACTCCGCTAAAAATTTATTAAAAGAAGCATTGGATTGTTTAACTACTTTGGGAGGAAAAGTTTTAGGATTATTTGTTGAGACTCATAATGAATCAAGTGCTGCCGATGAAGAGATCGAGGATTTGATTACTAGCCGCGCTGAGGCTAAAAAGAATAAGAACTGGGCTTTAGCGGATCAAATTCGAGATGAATTAAAAACTAAAGGCATTTTAATCGAAGACACACCTCAAGGAGTCCGTTGGCGAAGGGAGTAGTTTAAAAAGTCGGCGGTAGGGGAGTATTACTGTCGGGAATCAAAATAAAAGGGTATTCCGGAAGATAGTTTTAGGCGTCACTATTTTAGGAATACCCTATTGTACTCTAAATAGACTAAATGTAGGTTCGATTTATTTAGGAGAATTATGATCGGGATTAGTAGGCTCCCTCCGTACTATGGGAGGTTCATCATCAGAACGGATTATTTCCCGGAGTACATCGGCAATCACTTTGGGATCGATTTTTTTTAGGGATTCTACAATCTGGTCTTGTCTTTTTTCATCCATGATATCACCTCGTCATAAAATAAAACTTCCTTGTTTTGCACCAATAAAAGCGGTATTATTAAAAGGCTTCATTTATATTATCGGGTTTAACCCGAGGAACAATAGTATTTTTTGGCCGGGATTTGTAATAGAATTACCGGATTCCACCCGATTCCCGAAGGGAACATCGAACCGGATTTCTATTTGGAGTTAAGCATCGGTGGTTTTCGATGGATTTCAAGTGGATACCAGCTTAATTTTGTATATTTGGAATAATCTGATCAAAACCGATCAAACGGAAGGATAAATAATGATGGATTCCCACTTTTTTAACTTGCCGAAAACAAATCCCGATCAGCTGTCACCAGCGGTTTGGGCTTATATCGGGGATGCAGTTTATGAACTGTTCATCCGCCACCAGCTTCTAACCGGCGGACCGGATAAGACTAAAAACTTACATCATAAAGCAATATCGAAAGTACGGGCTTCGTTTCAAGCGGAATTAGTAAACAAAATCCAGCCCTTTTTAAAAGAGTCCGAATTGGAGATTATAAAACGGGGGCGGAATGTAAAAAGCGGCCATGTTCCAAATGGGAGCGATCCGATAACATACCGTTATAGCACTGCTTTTGAAGCTTTGATCGGATACTTATATTTAAAAGAAGAGTATTCAAGGTTGATGGAGCTTTTGCAAAAAACGGTTGGGTTGGGAGAGAGTGATCAGGAGTCAGGGGACAGGAGCCAGCAATGAAAGCTAAGCATTTGAGCCAAAAACAGTGATCGGGAGTAGGCTCCAAAGTATTTGCCCAAAACATACTGACTCCTGGCTCCTGGATTCTGGCTACTATAGACCCAAAACAATTAAGGAGAGTTAGAATGTCGGAACAGATTGAAGGACGCAACCCGGTTTTAGAAGCAATCCGAGCCGGGCACCATCTGAACAAGATTTACATATTAAAAACCGAAACTTCCGGACCGGTCCGTACTATTATAAATGCGGCCCATCAGAAAGGCATTCCGGTTAATCCCGTTGATTCTCAAGCATTGGACCGGATGGCCGTGACCAGAAATCATCAAGGAGTAATCGCGGTTGCCGCTGAATGGAAGTATGCCACTGTTGACGAGATCCTCAAGAATTCAACAAACCAGAATGAGCCTGCATTCATACTCCTGCTTGACGGGGTGGAGGACCCTCAAAATTTGGGATCAATCATTCGTACTGCTGAAGCTGCCGGAGTACATGGGTTAATTATTCCGGAACGGCGCGCGGCAGGATTGACTTCGGCTGTCAGCCGGGCTTCGGCTGGGGCTGTAGAACACCTGCCTGTAGCAAGAGTAACGAATTTGACCAAAACAATCCGTGAATTGAAAAAAGCCGGTCTGTGGTTTACCGGAGTTGAGATGGACGGCAAGGTCAAACTGGATCGGGCGGATTTGAGCGGCCCAATCGGCTTGGTCCTTGGAGGCGAAGGGCGAGGAATCTCCAGGTTAGTGGCTGAAGAATGCGATCAAATTGCGAGACTGCCTATGTGGGGCAAGATAAATTCCTTAAATGTCTCTGTAGCGTCCGGAATAGCTCTTTATGAAGTTAGAAGAAGGCGCGGTTAGTTAAAGTAGATTAAATACCATTTGCCATCCGGTCACAATTTGGAGATAACTACCGGTAACCAGTTCTCATTGAACCCCTTGATTTACATCATTATAAATGATACAATTCAAAAAGTTTAGTTGTCTTAATACTGATAATTGTATTTTTTGTATTTCCTAATCTGATAAAATGAAAATTGAATGAAACATATTGTCTTATATATCGATCGATGTTCTTTTTTATATTGTTTTTTAATAATGCTACATCTACTATTGTATTAAACAAGTTTTCTAAAAGCAGTTGTTGTCCCTGGCGTTGTTTCCCATTCCCTTGACGTTCAAAATGCAGCATTGTATAATATGATCATCTGAATTTAATTTTTGGATGATTTAAGTATTCCAGATAATATATTGACGGTTTGAATTACATAATTCCAGATATTGCAATGGATCTTACTATTATTTGAAATTGATAAAGATCAACCCTGCAATTTCGAATAAAGCGGAGGCGAATGTAACTTGGGAGCTAAGCCACAAAGAGAAATAATTGAGATCTATGATGAAATGTTAGATGAATCAATCGTTGAGGCTGCCCGAGGAGGGGATGACGCCGCCCAGGAATTCTTAATCAACAAATATAAAAATTTTGTACGAGCTAAAGCCCGTTCTTACTTCTTAATCGGGGCTGACCGCGAAGATATTATTCAAGAAGGAATGATTGGGCTTTATAAAGCCATTAGAGACTTTAGAAATGATAAATTGGCTTCATTTAGGGCATTTGCAGAGCTTTGTATTACCCGGCAGATCATTACTGCTATAAAAACCGCAACCCGTCAAAAACATATTCCGTTAAATTCCTATGTGTCACTGAATAAACCGATATATGATGAAGAATCGGACCGGACTTTGTTGGATGTGCTTTCCGGAACTAAGGTCACTGATCCGGAAGAATTGGTTATCAGCAGAGAAGAGTTTGTGGATATCGAGAATAAAATGGGTGAGTTTTTAAGCGATTTGGAATGGAAAGTTTTAATGTCCTATCTGGATGGCCGTTCCTATCAAGAAATAGCGAAAGATTTGCGACGTCATGTTAAATCCATTGATAACGCATTACAAAGAGTGAAACGGAAATTAGAACGGTATTTAGAAAAAAGGGACGAAACTAATTTTTAACTTGCATTGTAAGGTTGAACGGATTAAGTGATAATGGTTAAGTGCAATTGTTTTCAGATATTATAGGTATGATTGATATATAACTTTTAGAGGCGGAGCTTTAGCGTCTCGTTTTTTTCCAGAAATAACAGTATTAGCATTGAAAAAAGGGTTGACACTGACTGGTTGAATGTATTATAATCATATCTGCGTCCGAAATGCGGAGGGGTTCCCGAGTTGGCCAAAGGGGGCAGACTGTAAATCTGTTAGCGACGCTTTCGAAGGTTCAAATCCTTCCCCCTCCACCATTTTAAAAATTAAAACTCCAAACTTTATTATATCGCGGGGTGGAGCAGCTGGCAGCTCGTCGGGCTCATAACCCGGAGGTCGAAGGTTCAAATCCTTCCCCCGCAACCAATTTTATTTAGTTATTAGTCGCTAGTTCTCTAGTCGTTAGTAGTTTAGGCATAATTAATTGTCAAAATTAGATAACGGATCAAATAATTCGAAAACTTAATCTTTGCCCACATAGCTCAGTAGGTAGAGCGCATCCATGGTAAGGATGAGGTCATCAGTTCAATTCTGATTGTGGGCTCCATTTTCCGTCGTCAGACCCGTAAGGGTTTTTGTTTTTACATTGATAATTTAGTTTTAATGATAAATGCGTTTATCGCGGGGTGGAGCAGCTGGCAGCTCGTCGGGCTCATAACCCGGAGGTCGAAGGTTCAAATCCTTCCCCCGCAACCAATTATTCAATCGAATTAATAAGCTACTATTGAAAATTTAAATAAGTTGACCTTTTCAAGTAATCGAAAATGTGGATTACTTTTTTTATCGCGAATATAATAAACCCCGATTAATTTATTCCCAGTTTTTTGAGTGAAAGAAGGATTATTGGTTTCCATGTAGAATTAAATGCTTGTTTATGTACAATAATACCTTTGATATTTGAAGGAGGAACGTCTGGTATGGCAAAGCAAAAATTTGAACGGACCAAACCGCATGTAAACATAGGGACCATCGGCCACGTGGACCATGGCAAAACGACCACCACGGCAGCGATCACCCTGGTATTATCCAAAGCGGGTCAAGCCA
>JAEWZY010000042.1 GCA_023394955.1 Bacillota bacterium | reverse complement strand
TTTGAACAAACCGCGCTCTGGAATATCATTGCGCTGCGTTTGGGGGCTTATACCGTTAAAGACGAACCATTGGCGCTTACGGCCGGTTTGGGGTTTAAATTAGGGCCTGTAAACATTGGTGTGGCTGCAGTTAAAGAAGAGTTTAACGGTAAAGAAGCTACCGGAGGAATAGTCACTACCGGGATTAGATTTTAATTAAAGTAATTGTAGATATTATTTAAGTAGCCTGAGTTAGGCTACTTTTTTAGTTTGGGAATTTGAGGATAATATACGAGGTGGGTTTTAATGAGCTTTACTCAATCTATCAAAAGGAAACGACTGGGATTTCCTGTTTTTTTGATGTTGTTTGGTATGGTTTCTTTCTTGGCTATGGTTTGGTGGTACCAAAGCAATGGCGTCGCCGGGTTGGATGAGACTATCATCGGTTGGATGGCTGTAATCCGTAGGGATTGGTTGACCTGGGTGTTTCGGGCGATTACTTTATTGGGTTCGATGACTTTCATCGTTACCGCCGATCTGGCTATTACCGCGGTAGGGATCAGGAAGAAATACAAGGGGAGAGAGATATTGGTTTTCAATCTAGCGAATATCAGCGGCGTTTTAATGATGCAAATATTAAAGCTGATCTTCGGCAGGGAGCGGCCGCCCCGGCCTTGGTTGGGTACGGCCGACGGTTTCAGCTTTCCAAGCGGACATTCACTAATGACGGCTTTGTTTTATGGATTTTTATTATTTATGATTATGCGGAGTCCCAAGGTTTGTTCGGGGCGGAAGTGGTTGAGCGGAGTATTGGTTTGTTTGCCGGTACTGGTAGGTCTTAGCCGAGTGTATCTGGGAGTGCATTATGCCAGTGACGTACTGGCCGGTTGGGCGGCGGGAGTAGCTTGGGTCGGGATATGGATGATCGTTGGGAATAGTTGGATTAAGGAGTCGGAAGATGGAAGCCGTGCTCAGTAACGCCAACCGCCGTAGCGTTCTGTGCGTCCTTATGGAATACCGGCAATAATCAGTTGACATCCTCCTGATTTTCGGAGGGTTGTTCCTAAGGCCTAGGGGATAATTATGAACTAATCAGCCACGGATAAAAACCGTGGCTTTTGCTATGCTGTAAAAATATTTGTATTTTAGTATTTTTGCAATCAAAAAAGAAATGTGATATATTTTTGGTAGAGTATCAACCTGGAAAAACTTGTACGAATAATAGGTTTGAGGACTCGTTATCAATGATTTACCTGGGAGTTACCATGAAAATCGATCGGATAATGCCTGCTCTTATTATTCTGATTTTCCTAATTTTGATAGGATTAATTATTTTTATAATTAAAATCCCTAACCTATTATGGAATGAATCCCTCACAACCTCCCACCCCCATAATTTGCGAGATTACGGTTATCATTTCGCCATGATTGTCCATAATACCGAAGAAACCTATTGGCAACAAGTGTATTTGGGCGCATCCGATATTGCCCGGCTGGAAAATGTAGCCTTGGAGTATTACAGTTCGCGTTTTTTAAACCTGAAAGAACTGGAACGTTTTTTGGAAATGGTTGTTCTATCCAGTGTTGACGGTTTGTTAATTTCAATTCCGGATAAACCGGAATTCCGAAACCTGATCAACGAAGCAGTCGCTAAAGAAATACCGGTAATTGCTTTCTCAGGCAGCCTCCCGGGGAATAACCGATTTTCGGAGATCGGCATTTCAATGTATGATTTGGGGTATAAAAGCGGAGAGGCCTTACATAAAGCTGTTCGCACCAAAGTAAAAGCGGCGGTTTTAATTAATTCCAATTATTCAGACATTAGTTATAATAATTATCTTAAAGGTTTTCGAGCGGCTATTCAGGATTACCCCAACCTCAGCCTGGAACTTGTCGTCAATTCAAAAGGCGAGAGCATTAGCGCCGAGGGACAAACTCAATTTATTTTGAAAAACCACCCGGAAATCCAGGCGATAATCTGTACCGATCCTAATGATACTCTTGGTGTGGCGAAAGTAGTGGTAGATTTAAATCAAGTTTCGCAAATAACGATCATCGGCAGCGGTTTGACCAAGGAAATTATGAATTATATTAAACTAGGTGTAATCCGGGGCGTATGGGCCAATGACCCTTACGAACTCGGATTTCAGGGAGTATCAACTTTGCTCCGGCTAAAAAAAGAACGGTCCCAGGTAAGGCATACATTACCGCTATTTCTGGCTGAAGCCGGTAATGTAGAGAAAATTTATAATAATTTTTTCGTTAATTCTGCGCGAGGCTTCAAATGAGAAAAAGCCGACGCCTGATTCCGATGACCATCCGTAGTAAACTGCTATTTTCTTTTTTAACGATGATCGCTATTTTTACCCTAGTCGGTTTTTTTTCGTATTATAGCGAACGGTATCTTTTGAATCGGGTCAATACTTTGCTCACCAATAACATTATCTTAAAAGAGTTCAGCGCCAATGTCGATAATACGGTTACATCCTTGGAACAGTATTTGATCTCCCGTAATTTTATTATGCTTCAGGAGTATTTCCGCGAGAGCCAGGAAGTGGACGCGGTGTATCCTAATCTAGCCGTAATTCAGCCTACGATGGAAAACTACTTACTTTTAGAAAATATCCGGAACATGACCCGTTCTTTTCTACAACAGGCGGATATTGCGGTCCAGGCCAAGCGCGCCCGGGATAGTTCAGCTTACTCTCAGGCGTTTTTGGAGGTGGTTCGTTACGGGACCAATATCAACTGGGCGATTGATCGCTTAATCACCCGGCAGTTAGAGGAAAACAGTCGGCAATATTTGATAATCTCCAAACGCTTAGTCTTTATTCAGCGTTTGGGATTAATCTTGATAATCGTAGCTTTAATCTTTAGTGTCCTGGTTACGGTCTGGACCAGCTTTCGATTGACCAAACCTTTAATGAACTTAGTGGAAGCCGCCGGAAACATCTCCAAAGGTAAATTCGATGTGGCTCCGTTAAAGGTATCCACCAATGATGAAGTCGGGGTGGTTACTAACGCCTTTAATGAAATGGCGGCGGATATCGCCAAACTGATTCAGAAAATTAAGCAGCAATCGAATTTGGCACAGCGGCTCCAAGAACAAGAGTTGCAAAATTTAACCATGAAAAATATTTTGCGAGAGGCGGAGTTACACGCCTTGCAATCTCAGATAAACCCTCATTTTCTTTTTAACATGCTCAACGCCGGGGTTCAGTTGGCGATTATCGAAGATGCCGATAAAACCGCCGATTATATTGACAAAGCCGCCAGCTTATTACGGTACAATCTAAGACGGCTTGACACCCCGGTAACCTTGGCGGAAGAAATCGACCATTTAAACACCTATTTCTTTATTCTCAGCGCCCGTTACGGAATGGATCGTATTCAGTTTATCGTTGAGCTTGATCCGTTAATAGGTGATTTTCAGCTTCCGCTCCTTACATTACAGCCAATCGTAGAAAACGCTTTAGTCCATGGTGTGGAAGATATGGAAAGCGGAGGTATTATTACAGTACGGGCTTTTCCTCTGGATAACATGGTTATCATTCAAATCCAGGATAACGGAAAAGGAATGGATTTGGAAACCTTGCAATCCTTGCGCGATACTAAACGTAGCGCCGGTCATACAACTGGCTTGGGTCTTCATAACGTCCGTGAAAGACTGCGGCTTTTCTTCCAAGTCGAAAATTTACTCCGGATCGATATGGTTACGGAAGGAGGAGTTCTGGTTGAACTGAGATTACCTTTCTTAAACGTTTCAGTAAAGGAGGGTGAAAATGAAAATACTGGTAGTTGATGATGAACAAGTCATGCTGGACTCCATTCACCGGATTCTTGATCAAGAAACCGGTATTTTGCTTGAAACCGCCCGTACCGGAAGAGAAGCCATTGAAAAAGTTCAAACCTTTCACCCGGATTTGGTAATGATGGATATAAAAATGCCGGGAATAAACGGATTGGAAGCTTTAATTGAAATTAGGCGTCTTGATCGGCATGTGGTTTTAGTAATATTATCAGCTTACGATAATTTTAATTATGCCCAAGAAGCGATTAAAAGCGATGTTTTTGAATACCTGTTAAAACCAATTAGCAAAACGCGGATTATGGAAATAATCCGTAAAGTTCAGCATCATATAGAGAAAAGACAATTTTCCCGGTTAGAGGAACTGAAAATCCGGGAAAAATATCAAAAATCGTTACCGATAATTGAAAACGAATTAATACATGCTTTGATTAAAGGTATTGATGAAACAGGCTGTATGGAATATCAAGAACTATTGGGCGTCCAATTTCAAGCCGGATTTTTCATCGCCGTTTCTTATTTGACTGAAATAGATTCGATAGATGGCAACGTTGAGTTTCAATACCAAAGCAGATCGAGAATTGCTGCTTTAGCGGAAGAAATTCATCATCTATTCCCTTGTTTCATCGGTTTGATTAAAACCAATCCAATCATTATTTTTATTCCGGTTACCAATTATATTAATTTTAATCATCATGAAATACGGGAACTCCAAGAATGGTATCTCCTTAAGATTACACAACGTCTAGATACTTACAAACATCCGGTAAAATTTCGAGTTGGGGTCGGTTCCGTTTATACTCATTCTTTGGAATATCGTAAATCTTATTATGAGGCTTTACAAGCATTGGAATCATATACCCAAAGCGATATTTGTTACTTCTGTGATATGGAATATCATCCCCAATATAGCTGGGAATCCGAACTTGAACGATACATGGAAGAGATTTTGGAAGGGGTTCGTTTCGGGCATTTGAAACGGGTGGAGATCTTATGTCAGGATTTAAGTTCTAAATTTACCGTTAAAAGCGGTCTCGAATGGGATCGGCTCTTGTGTTATCTATTGGAATTAACAATATCCGCTTACCGCGTTAGTAAAAATGCGGTGAAAAGTAAGGATTTTTCCGAACATTTTCCCCTCGGTTATCAAGAATTATTGAAAATACTTGATAGTTCAAAAGATTTGCAGGATCTTTTCGATGAGATTAAACTCCGAATCCTGGACTTAACCGATTATGTCCGGAAAAGTCTTGATTTTCATATCAAGGCTACAATTTTGAAGGCAAAAGAAATAATCGATCACAATTACCATCAAAATTTGACCCTTGAGGAACTAGCGCGCTCGGTCTCGATTAGCCCGTTTTACTTTTGTCGTTTGTTCCGTGAAGAGCTGGGAGTTGGTTTTACCGAATATCTAACCAAAGTTCGCCTGGAAAAGGCTGTCAAATTACTGGCTCAGGGTTTATCAGTCAAAGAATGTTGTTTTGCATTGGGATATAACGATCCAAATTATTTTAGCAGAATTTTTCGGAAGTATTATCAAGCATCTCCTTCGGAATACCGTGGAAAGCTGGTACAAAAAGAGAGGGGGAATAAGGAAAATGAAGATTAGCCATTTATTATTATTTAGCGTCTTAATTCTCTGTTCCTTCCCAACCAGTGGTTGTATTTTCGGATATAAAACTACCGACAAAAAAACTCAGAATTATCAACCGATTAAAATCGGTTTGGCCATGGCAACTTTGCAAGAAGAAAGATGGCGGCGGGATCGGGATTATCTAAAGGAGCGAATCAACCAATTAGGTGGCGAACTTTTGGTCCAAAACGCCAATAACGAACAGCAAAAACAATTGCAACAAGTTGAGTACCTTATTAGTCAAAAAATCGATCTGTTAATTATTGTTCCCCATGACCTTAATGAAGCCGCTTCAGTGGCCCAATTGGCCAAAAAGGCCGGGATCAAGGTCATCTCCTATGACCGTTTGGTTCGCAATGCCGATATCGACCTTTATATCTCTTTCGATAACTATAAAGTCGGAGAGTTCATGGCCGAATACCTGGTAGACAAAGTTCCGACCGGAAACTATGTGATTATTAACGGGGCGCCTACTGATAATAATTGTTACATGTTTAACCAGGGATATAAAAATGTTCTCAATCCCTACCTGGAAGACGGCAAGATAAAAATTGTTTTTGAGGCTTGGGCGGAAGATTGGAGTCCCGAAGCTGCTTATCAGTATATTCAAGCCTTGCTGAAACAAGGTAAAAAATTCGACGCGGTTGTTGCCGCTAATGATAGTCTTGCCAGCGCCGTGATCGAAGCTTTATCCGAGTGGCGGATTGCAGGTAAAGTAATGGTCGCAGGGCATGACGCCGATCTTTCCGGATGTCAGCGGATTGTTGAAGGCACCCTTTTGATGACGGTATATAAACCGATTCGTAAATTAGCCTATCAAACCGCTGATATCGCCATGGCTTTAGTTGCGAATAAGGATGTTAAAACAAACGGCCCCCCGATCTTCAACGGCAAACATTTTATAAAATCGGAAATTATCAATCCAATCCCTATTAATAAGGAGAACATGGAGATTGTTATCCAAGACGGGTTTCATCGTAAGGATGACATTTATTTGAATATTTCACATTTTGGAAAGAAGTACAATTTCTTAAATGGTTCACTTTGATAAAGTTGAAATTTTTCCGGGATAACACTGGGGTCATTTGAAGTAAATTCAGAAACTCAAATGAACTCTATTAATCAACTTTGGGACTGAATTCTGTATTGGGCAGAAATCAGTCCTTTTTAATATGGATGAGAATGGGTGATACAAAAAATCAGGATAATTTTGACTGCAAAGAAATCCTTGTCACAATTTTGACACCTTTCGTTAATCAAAAATTTACAATTTATTAAATGAATATGACAAGTGACTCCAGATACTTAAGTATCTACTTATGTTAATATTTAAATTGTTTCTTAAGTACACTGTGTGAGATTATGACATAATATCTTGTGTCTAAATTAAATTTCAGGAATGATGCGACTAGTTTATTTATAAAATGATTACGGAGAATCAATTTGTCCTTATTAATCCGGGCGCGCTAAAAACAGATTACGACATTTATAGCTACCCTGGCTTTAAAGTGAATTTTTAAGGAAGTGGGGTGGTCATTTAATTCAAAGAGTTGGTCAGGTGTTCTTTAATTAAAACATGGTGATAAGAAAGGAGCAAAATTCAATGAAAAAGCTTGTTTTTCTATTACTGGTAGTCGTTTTAGCAATTAGTTTCGTCGGATGTAAAAAATCTTCCAGCGATAATCTGATTGGTGTCGCTATGCCTACCCAATCTTTGCAACGTTGGAACCAAGACGGCGCTAATATGAAGGCTCAACTTGAGGAAAAAGGTTATCAAGTTGATTTACAGTATGCGAATAATGATGTCAATACGCAGATTCAACAATTAGAAAACATGATTACCAAGAAGTGTAAAGTTTTAGTTATCGCATCGATCGATGGTTCGGCTCTAACTAATGTCTTGAATAAAGCCGCGGAAAACGATATTAAGGTTATTGCTTATGACCGGCTGATTATGAACTCTGAAAATGTTGACTATTATGCGACCTTTGACAATTTCAAGGTTGGCGTCATTCAAGGTGAGTATATCGAAGAAAAACTCGGTCTTAAAGAAGGTAAAGGACCGTATAACATCGAGCTGTTTGCCGGTTCTCCCGATGATAACAACGCCCTCTTCTTCAATGGAGGCGCCATGAGTATTCTTAAGCCGTATATCGATAGCGGCAAACTGGTTGTTCCAAGCAAACAAACGGAATTCACCACTATCGCCATTCAGGGTTGGACTTCTTCATCAGCGCAAGCCAGGATGGATAATTTGATCACCGCCAATTATGCGGGCGGCAAAAAGCTTGACGCTGTATTATCGCCCAACGACAGCTTAGCCATTGGTATCGTTACTTCCCTTAAGAACGCCGGTTACGGTGCTAGCGCTAAACCTTATCCGGTCATTACGGGCCAAGATTGTGACAAACCAAACGTAATCGCGATGATCAACGGACAACAATCTATGTCTATTTTTAAGGATACCAGGACCCTGGCAGCCAAAGTCGTAGAAATGGTGGAAGCACTAATTGAAGGTGAAGAAGCGCCGGTCAATGATACTGAGACCTATGAAAATGGCGTGAAAATTGTCCCGTCATTCCTTTGTGATCCTGTCTATGCGGATGCGAACAACTATAAAGAACTCCTAATCGAAAGTGGATATTACAAAGAGTCGGATCTGCAATAGTCGTGCGGGTTAAGGAAGATGGAATTGTTTTCCAATGAAGATTAAATGTGCTTTTGGGCAGATTTCATTTTGAATGATGAATCTGCTCAGAAGCGCTACCTATTTTAGGTTGTATTTTAAAAGGTAAAAAGAAACAAGATCAGAGGGTGGATCAAATGCAAGTCATTCTGGAAATGAAAAATATCACCAAGTGCTTTGATGGTGTAAAAGCGCTTGATAATGTCAATCTTAAAGTGAGGTCCGGGGAAATCCATGCTCTGGTAGGAGAAAACGGAGCTGGCAAGTCTACATTGATGAATGTCTTAAGCGGTATTTACCCTTATGGCGAATATAGCGGGGAAGTTATCTTTCAAGGAAACAGATGTGTGTTCAGGAGTATCAGGGACAGTGAGAAAAATGGAATCGTGATTATTCATCAAGAACTTGCCCTAATTCCTTACCTTTCAATTGGAGAAAACATATTTATCGGTAACGAAAGAGCGAAATCAAGCATTATCAATTGGGAGAAAACCCATTGCAACGCGACGGGACTCCTTAATAAAGTGGGACTTAAAGAGAATTCGAATGTTCTGATTAAAGATATTGGCGTTGGCAAACAGCAACTAGTTGAAATTGCTAAAGCATTAGCTAAGGATGTTAAGCTGTTAATCTTGGACGAGCCTACAGCGGCGCTCAACGAAGAAGACTCGGATAATCTGTTGAAATTATTATTAGAGTTGAAAAAGTCCGGTATTACTTCGATCTTAATCTCCCACAAGTTAAATGAGGTTATTAAAGTCGCTGATTCCATAACTATTCTTCGTGATGGAGCAACAATTGAAACGATTAAGGTGCAAAACCACCAGATCAGCGAGGACCGAATCATTAAAGGAATGGTTGGCAGAGAATTAGTGGATCGGTTCCCGAAACGGATACCGGAAATCGGAGCGGTATATTTTGAAATTAAAAACTGGAATGTTTTTGATCCGCAGATCGATGGTAGAAAAGTTATTAAAGATGTTAGTCTTAAGGTTCATAAAGGTGAGGTCGTTGGAATATCGGGCCTGATGGGTTCAGGCCGAACTGAACTGGCTATGAGTGTTTTCGGTAAGGCTTACGGCAAACATATTAGCGGACAGATTATCAAAGACGGTAAAGAAATCACCATTAACAATGTCCGGCAAGCAATTGAGCATGGTTTGGCCTATGTCACCGAGGATCGTAAAACAGCAGGGCTAATACTTATCGAAGATATAAAGCATAACATTTCTTTGTCAAGTTTGAAAAAGATCAGCAAATGGTTGTTGATTAACGATGATCAAGAGAACCAGGCAGCCGTGACTTATCGCAGAAAGCTGAATATTAAGTCTTCGAGCATCTTTCATAAAATCCAAAACTTATCAGGCGGCAATCAGCAGAAGGTAGTATTGGCTAAATGGATCTTTGCCGAACCTGATATTTTAATCATGGATGAACCTACCCGGGGAATAGATGTGGGAGCAAAATATGAGATTTATACAATCATTAATAAACTCGCTGATGAGGGAAGATCAATAATTTTTATCTCTTCCGAACTCCCCGAAATACTGGGAATATGCGATCGGGTATATGTAATGAATGAAGGTAGAATCGTGGGTGAACTAGAAAAAAAGGATGCCTCACAAGAAAGTATCATGAGATGCATTATGCAGAGTAACGGAGGGCGTTGCTAATGGAAACAGTAAAAGTGGGTACCGTAAAGTTTGAATCAATTCGATATTCTTTAAAAAGCAATATTCGTCAATATGCGATGCTGATTGCTTTAATTGTCATTATGACTTTCTTTCAGATCGCAACTAATGGCACTCTATTAGTGCCGATGAATGTGACAAATTTAGTCCTGCAAAACAGTTATGTGTTGATACTGGCGATTGGGATGACCCTCTGTATTCTGACAGGCGGCAACATCGATCTTTCCGTCGGTTCAGTAGCCGCCTTTATTGCCGCTGTTTTGGGTACTTTAGTCATCAACTTAAAAATGGATCTAAATTTAGCGATAATAATCGGCCTGCTACTAGGGGTTATTATCGGTATGTGGCAAGGTTTTTGGATCGCTTATGTAAGGATACCGGCATTCATAGTTACTTTGGCGGGTATGCTTTTGTTCAGAGGTTTGACAATTACCATGCTCAAAGGGTTGACTCTTTCACCGTTTCCAGAGACTTTTCAAAATATCAGTTCCGGCTTTATTCCGAATTATTTTCCCAATTTTGGCTCAGCATTAAACTTGACACCGATTATCATTGCTATCATTCTTTCAGTAATTCTGGTATTGGCGCAAATCAAGAAGAGAACCGCTAAGCTAAAAAACGATACGGAAATGATTCCAACCTCACTATTTATAGTCCAACTTTTGCTGGTGGTAATCGCTATAAATCTCTTTGCATACTGGTTGGCAGCTTATAAGGGTATTCCAATAATACTGGTAATTTTAGGAGTCCTTATTTTGGGTTATCATTTTTTTACAACTAAAACAGTTCCGGGGAGATACATTTATGCGATGGGTGGCAACGAGAAGGCAGCCAAACTTTCGGGGATTAATACCAACAAAGTATTTTTCTTTGTTTATTTGAATATGGCCGTTTTGTCCGCTGTGGCGGGGATTGCTTTTGCCGCCCGTACTAATTCGGCTTTTCCTCAGTTGGGCGCCAATTTTGAATTGGATGCCATCGCGGCCTGTTTTATCGGAGGAGCATCCGCTTCCGGCGGTATCGGCACAGTGATTGGGGCGATCATCGGCGCATTGGTAATGGGTGTTCTCAATAATGGGATGTCAATCATGGGGATAGGGAGTGACTGGCAGATGTCGATTAAAGGTTTCGTCCTTTTAATGGCCGTCGCCTTTGATATCCTTTCTAAAAATAAATCGAAATAAAAATTACTCCCTATACATATTTCTTTTGATCGGTTATAATATGGATACAGTCCTACTGCTACGGATGATTTTTCCTAGGACTGACGGGCATTTATTAGGCGCCGGCGCCGGTGGACGGATAAATGCTCAACCCCATGGCGGAAACTAGCCGGCTTTCTAACATGGGGCTTAAACTGCTTTAAGGTTTTGGTTTTAGGTTTCAAAAAATGATTTATTTGTATTATTGTATTAAATGTTTGTCTGACGCCACACATAGTGTGGTTATTTTTTTTTGGGAAAATAATAGATTTACAGTCACGATAACCGGATGGATATGAAAAAATCTAAGGAAAGCCGGTTTGTTTTTCAATACATATTCCGCTCCAAATGCGAGGTTTTTGTTGATTTCCCCAGTGTTTTTAAAAGGTCCTGATTAATAAGAGAATATCCGCTCGACCGGGAAATTAAAATTGTTTGAAAATTTTTAAAGGAGTTTCCATAAAAATGGTGAATACAACTAAAAAATTGTGATGTACTTTTTAGGTGGTGAAAGTTAGGTTTTGTTTGGATTTTCGATTAAGCCAATATTTGATTTAAGCAGCCAAACTCGGGTGTAAGGGATGGGTTTGGTTTTTTGATCGGTAAAATTCGACAAAGTTCGACAAAACTAAATAATTGTTCTATAGAAGGTGGGGGTTTTAGTGCTTAGAATAAGGATGACCGTTTGTTTAATTTTCATTACAATCGTGACAATGGTTATACCATGTTCCAGGATAACGGCAAGTGGAGTTAATACATATTCTATAACTTTTACAGGTCTAAGAGACTATTTTAGCTTATATTTACCTAATAGTTTTAATCCACCGAGTTCATATTGGAGATTGTCAAATGGTATTGAAGGTTTGTATGTAAAGCCTTATCCTATTCGAGTATCATACAGTATTACTAGATCTAGTACTGGTAGTAACCGTAGTATGAAAAAGGATCCCTATCTTCATATTAGAAAATGTACGAAAAATGGCTCGATAGAAGATTATTATGTTAACGTTGGTAACGATAACAGTGGATCTTTTGGTTTGCCTGCTGATTGCGGTATGTATATCTATGTATATACAGGTGAAAGAAAACATAATTTATCTGGCGATAATAATGGATATGACTGGGGTTTAACTTTACAATACCAATATGATGAAACACCCCCTAACAAGCCAAATGCCCCGCGAGCTGCTGGTGGTACTATAGTAGGAGATATTTGTTATATCAAGCACAATGAATATGGGAATGTTCCCCTTGAATGGGATGCTGTATTAGATAATGGTACTCCCTTTAGCGGGTATTCAAATGTTAGTGGAATTAAACATTACAACATATATAGCAGCCAAGGGGTTATAATAAAACCAGGAGTAGCTGCAGAACCTAATATTGTTAAATTTGAACTTAGTGATATTCCAGAAGAACAAGAATATGGTATTAAAATTCAAGCAGTGGATTATGAGGATAACGTAAGTGATTTTAGTCTTACCACTAAAATCGTGGTGGACAATACTCCTCCTAGTAAACCTATCATAACCACCCCTAATATCAATGGTTTTACCAATGCTGAGAATATAGTCTGGACCTGGGATCAGGCAACCGATGATTGTAGTGGAATCAAGGAATACCAAGTATATATCGAAAAAGACAGCGTACCGATAGCAAATTGGATCCCGAACGGAACAAAAACCAGTTATCAACATTTCGGTTTTGACGGCGCTACGTATACTTGCCAAGTTAAAACCTTCGACAACGCGGGAAATTCAAGCATTTCACCAGTTAGTAACGTGAAAGTGGATCGTTCGGTTGCGACTGTTGGCCTACCAGAGAATTACGTCCGTCTCAACCAGAAAGAGGTAATTTTCCAATGGAACTCGGTGACTGATTTCAGCGGGATTCAAAAATATCAGGCAGCTATATCAAAAACTCCGACCGAGCAAATTATTTCTGAAGAGTCGGCTAATACATATACATATATTTTAGGAATGGATAGTTTTAACGGTCTTCGGCAAAATTATGAGAGAAGTTTTACGGATGTCCAGCTGTTTAACATTCCGATCCAAATAAACTGGGAATTTAAAGCAATTAACTCAGGGGGTTCATTATATCGCGTTACACAAGACCCCTGGTTTAAGGTGTTTCTTCATACCGCTGATGGTTCAGTATTTGAAGTCTTCTACCAAAGAGACCTTGGGGAAAGAGAAGGCAACTTTATTCTGCCGCCTAATTCATATATTACAATACAAGCATACACTGGTGAAGTTAAACACTACTTAAGCGGTAGAAACAGGGGTTGCGCTTGTGAATATATAATTACATATAGTATTAGTGGAGAAGCGAAACAATTCACAAGACCGTCCGAAATCATAAACGATGTCTTCTCTCCGACCAATAACAAATGGCAAACCTCATTACCGATTTCTTCAATCGACGACCCATCCTACCTTTGGGTCAGAGCCGTCGATAACCTTGGCAACGTCGGTCCCTGGACTAGAAGCGAACCGTTCCCGTCATTCAAAGTAACCGGACCCGCAAACGACTCCTTTAGCAAATCCTTAATTCAAACCTTTAACGTCGAGGCCGGAGACTTGGCTAATAACGATGAATTCCGATATCAAGTTTGCTACAAAAAATCCGGCGATGTCGATCCCGAGCGAAGTGTGTTCCAAAGCGGGCCGCTGGAAGTAACCTTCCCACCCGTTGAAAGTGAGTGGGAATGGTGGATGGAAATTTATGAAGGCGACTCGGAACTGGCGCATGTAACCGACATATATGCTTTTACCATTGACCAAACCCCTCCTACCGGTTCCATTACCGTAAAAACTGAAGAAAACGGCAGAACCTGCACCGAAACCGAACCGGCCAACCAACGCAACATCCTTTTGACCGACCTGCAACTAGCCGACTTATCCGGCGTCAAAGGCA
>JAEWZY010000079.1 GCA_023394955.1 Bacillota bacterium | reverse complement strand
CGATACTCCCATCCACATCAAACGCGTCCGCGCTCAGCAAAATCTCCGCCGGTTGATCAAAGCTTGAACCACTAGCGGGCGCGGTTATCGCTACTTGTGGGTTTCCAACGATCGATTGTCCCAAGCTTGTCGGATCAAGATACCCGGTGTCATATTCCAAATTCAAATTGCCGCCATTGTCCTTGCGATACCGTTCGACCCTGAAGTATGAGGCTGCTGCTTTCGATACCTTCAACTCGGCTTTCTTTTGACTAACGGCCTGAACCGGAGCGAGTAAAGCCGCTTTCTCGGGATAGGTGTAAAAAATTTCGGTTCGAGTGGTTTTGTTGTCGGTATTGTCAACCGCTTCCAGCTTAACCTCGACTCTGGAGTTTACAGGCAAGCCGGGAATGGTCATCATAGTCTCGCTCTGAGTCAGCTCCCGTGAACCGCCATACTGACCATTGATCTTCCATGAAATATTATTGCTCTTCACATCGCTATGCAAATCCCTGGTCCGGCATTCCAGACTTAACGAATTATCGGCTTCGGATACTTCACCCCTGAATTGGTCAATGATTGGTGGGGTTGAATCAAGGGTAAAATGAAAATCTTGCGACATATTAAAAAAGTCAAATCCGTCCCAGGCGTCAACCCGGCATAATATCCCCCCGCCGTTGTCAAACCCAAATTGGCGCATACGATAAGGGATGCTAAATGTATTATCGCTAATCGCCGTTGGGGTTAGATAATACTCAAATTTCTTGGTGGAATTAGTCTGCTCAATAGTGAACCGATATTCTTTTAACGAGTTATTATCCTGATCCGAATAATTAAAGTATAATTTGTGGTTCCCGTTGGCATAACCGTTTAAAACCGGTTTGTTCTCGCTGTTGACCAGCCTGAGATCCGTTACGGAGCAAGGATGGTTCTGGGGATGAAATAACTCCAACTCGACCGAGCCCCATCCGGACATGCCCTCGCCCCGGCTGATGATGAGCCGGTAAGGAACTTCCTTATCCAGAATTACTTTATCGCCGCCGTCATATAAGTCGTAATAATGAACGTCAAATTTATGTTCAAAGACGGGTTCCGCTCCGGAGAGAATTTTGACATAGGGATATATACCGCTAGGGTTCCCATTCTTGGCTGTTTTGAATTGCATCTTTATTTCACTTGAGGTTGGTAATTTAAAGGTCGAGTCAATCACCCCGGGATTGCTACGCATCAGGAGCCGGTTTTCATAATTGGAAGTTAAACGTGGGAAATTAAATTCCGCCCAAGCGTTTTGCGGGACAACGATCTTATACTTTCCGGTGTTAAGTTGAAACGCGCCGTTGTTTGAATTCGGCGTATAATACAATGTCGCGACGGGTTCCCCGTTTTCCTGTGTTACGTCGCCGACTTCGTAAACCTGAAATCCAAAAGCGGCATTGGAAGTGTAACTGACCGTCTGGGTGTATTTGACTTCAACTACTTTTTCCACGATATCCTGATGAACTTTGGCGAATAATGATATCGGCGACACTTGTTCCTTAGGGAATAAATAGCCGTCATTATCTCCATATTTTATGGTCGCTATGGCTTGCCCATCATGACTGCCGCCGCCAACCTTGTATTTGGTCCGGCCGCCGGAAACAACTACCTCATAATAATGTCCCGCGATAGCGTCTACCGCTTTTCTGTCACTATACTCATAAAGACCTTTATAATATAAAATTGGGGGTTTATCAGTATCAGTTATATCTTTAAAATAACCCACGGCGTCCCAACGCTTACTATTATGCCCGTGCATGTGGGGGCCTTGAACATTAATACTACATTCGATTGTTCCGTATGATTCGGGAGTATACAACAAAAAACGTTGGTAATAATTGCTATAACTGTTTAATTTCTGAGTTGAAACCTGCGGATCCACCACCACCGGATACTTGCGCTTCTTATCCTTCAGCCACCCCATATCCAATATCAAATCGCAATAAAGCTGACTGCCTTCATGATGAAAACGGGTTTCAATGATCTTTCCGTTATCTTCGTTCTCCTTTTCAAACATAACCGAAGGATGAATTGTAAAAATCGCTTCTCCGGAACCATCAACCAAATTAATCGAACCTTCCGGTCCATTTTGGGGTTTGAGGTCGCCAAAATCCACTTCAAAACTGAGAACCGGACTTTTTGGAGCCGAATAAAATATCAGTTCATCTTTTATCGATCCGGGCAGCACCGTATATTCCAGATCACAATTGCTGAAAATTTTTCTGTATCGGACCTTATTTTTATCGACTTTCGCCGGACGTTTAGTTTGATGGTTGAATTTGAACTCGATGCTATGTTTTTCATATTCAAGCATTATCCCGCCATCGGAAGTCTCTGCGAACCGCGCCTTAACCGAATTTTTTAAAGCATGATGTTTATGCTTAAACCCGGTACCATCCTGCCTCTTTTGAACTAAAGCTCCGGCGGTGTAAGATCTAGGAGCCACTTTGACAGACTTTTCAGAGGCCAGGTTAATCTCGATTGGATTTAGTTGGTTATCATCTTCAAGATAATTCAACGGTTCGGTAGAGATGAAGGTGACCATCTTCCCATTCTTATCCTTAAAAGTCCGCCGGTTTTCCGTTCTTAACCTGACTACCTCGTTTTTAGGATCAAACTTTTTAATTCTGTCTTGTAACTCTATGTAAATATCTTTCTCTTTCAAATTCTCCGCCAAGACAGCCTGGAACAAAAGCATCGCTAAAATCCCAATCACAATTGATACTAATATGCTTTTCCGCATCTTCATCCCCCTATGCTATCCAACAAACTTTGACCATGTCGAATTTTCCCGGTTTTTGTCGAAATAAACATTATAGCCCAGCCTTCCCAGACCGGGCTAATCATTATGATCTATTTCCAAACTCAAATATCAATTAACATAACCTCTTTCCAGCTATATTCAAAGGATTTATTCGTGATAAAGAATTTTTTCCCTGCAATTATTTTAAAATTATTATAATAAATTTCTTTTTCTTGAATTAAATGAGATTAAATATACCCTTTATACTATTATTGTTGTCAAATAAAAAAACCCACAGTCACAACTATGGGTTATCATCCGTTTAATCCGTAAAATCTGCGTAATCTGCGTTCCTACTTTGCCCTTACCATCTCTTTGATCTTCATCAACCTAGTCAAATTACCCCGTTCATTCTCATCCAGCTTCATAGTGATAAACTTAATCTTCTCTGCCAGTTGCGGAATTAAAACATATTCCAAGGCATTAACCCGTCTTCTGGTCTTTTCGATCTCCCCCGCCAGCAATTCAACGGTTTTTTCGACCTCAGCCAATTTGATCAAGCTTTTTAAGCTCTCCGACAGCTTCCGGATGGCTTGGTCCAGTTCACCGGAGGTTTGGGCGAAACCATAGGGGTAAATGCCCCCCTTAACCTCGTTCTCTTTCAAGTCAAAGACCGGGACTTCAACGCTCATCTTATTCCGGACCCCGGCGGTGATCTCCGCCTTAACCTTGGGGAAACCGATGGCTTGTTCCACTGTTTCCTTGGACATGATCGCCCGGGCCATCATAAACCCCTGGAGCGAACCGGACAGCTCCCGCTCGACCTCACTGCGGAGGCGCCGGTTCTCCTCCACCAGCTTCATGAAGTCCTTCATCAGTTCATCCAATTTATCCTTTAACAGCTTGTGTCCACGGATGGCCACCTGATTTCGTTTCTTCAACCGGTTTAGTTCCATCCGGGTCGGATTGACTCTAATTTCCATCT
This sequence comes from Bacillota bacterium, assembly GCA_023394955.1. Classification (GTDB taxonomy): domain Bacteria; phylum Bacillota; class UBA4882; order UBA8346; family UBA8346; genus JAAYHS01. The sequence continues at coordinate 31,610 of JAEWZY010000079.1, read as the reverse complement.
TTCACTCCTGCATTTCTGTAGGTTTGGGGAAATGTAATTGTGTCTATAGTAGCCAGGAGTCAGGAGCCAGGAGCCAGTAAATTTTTGGCAGATGCTCCGAACTCAAAAATCTTTGAACTGCACTGACCTCTGAATCCTGCGTCGAAACTCTTATTTCAGCCTTAAATAATTGACTCCAAAGCATGGTGGTTACCCTTCTAAAGGGCAAGGGATCTGGTCTTAGGCCCAAATTACTTCGCTTTCACTGCTGACTCCTAGCTCCTGTATTCTGACTACTGGGCTTTCGGCAAATACTTCTCAATATATTCATCCCGGATCCGTTTCAGTTCAGCCTTGGGAATCAACGTTAGCAATTCCCAACCTAAAGCTAAGGTGTCCAGGATCGTCCGGTCCTCATTCTCTTTTTGGGCCACATACCGGCTTTCAAATTCATCGGCGAACTTGGCGAATTTTTTGTCCAGATCCGATAAAGCGGCTTCGCCCAAGATAACCGCCAGGTCTTTGGCTTCCTTGCCCCGGGCGTAAGCGGCGAATAGTTGGTTCATGGTATCGGCATGGTCCTCCCGGGTCTTTTCCCTGCCGATTCCTTTATCTTTTAACCGCGACAAAGACGGCAACACGTCGATCGGCGGATAAATCCCCTTCCGGTGCAACTCCCGGCTGAGAATGATCTGGCCTTCGGTTATATATCCGGTCAAGTCAGGGATGGGATGGGTCTTATCATCCTCGGGCATCGACAGGATCGGTATCTGAGTAATGGAGCCGTTCCGCCCCTTGATCCGGCCCGCCCGTTCATAGATGGTGGCCAAGTCGGTATAGAGATATCCGGGGTAACCGCGCCGGCCGGGGACTTCTTTCCGGGCCGCCGAGATCTCCCGCAACGCCTCGGCGTAATTGGTCATATCGGTCAAGATCACCAACACCTGCATCTCCAGGTCATAGGCTAAGTATTCGGCCACGGTCAAAGCCATCCGGGGGGTGGAGATTCTTTCAATCGCCGGGTCATTAGCCAAGTTCATGAAGAGCACCGCCCGTTCGATGGCGCCGGTCTTCCGAAAATCGGCGATGAAGTAATCCGCCTCCTCAAAGGTGATCCCCATGGCGCAAAAGACGACCGCGAACTTCTCCTCAGCGCCTAATACCTCAGCCTGACGGGCGATCTGCGCCGCCAACTGAGCATGTGGCAGACCGCTGGCTGAGAAGATCGGGAGTTTCTGCCCCCGGACCAGAGTATTTAAGCCGTCAATGGCTGAAATACCGGTCTGAATGAACTCCGACGGATAGTTCCGGGCGTAAGGATTAATCGGCGCGCCGTTAATATCCATGCTCCGTTCCGGGATGATCGCCGGCCCGTTGTCGCGGGGTCTTCCCAACCCATCGAAGACCCGGCCTAAAATATCGGGGGCCACTCCGATTTGGATGCTCTTCCCTAAGAAACGGACTTTGCTTTCCTGGAGATTGATCCCGGTGGACCCTTCAAAGAGCTGGACCAGGGCTTGGTTGCCGTTGGCCTCCAAAACTTGGCCCCGGCGCAACTCGCCGTTGCTCAATCTGATCTCGACCAGTTCGCCGTATTTGACTTCAGCCACCTGGTCAACTAACATCAATGGTCCGGCTACTTCCCTAACGGTTTGATATTCTTTGAACATGGTTATCCCTCCACCCCTACGGCAACTCTCTTTTGCAGCTCGGCAACGATCGCTTCCAATTTCCCGATCTCATCCTCTTTAATATATTTTGCTCTCGAAAGCTGTTCCCGGACCGGGTCGACCAAAATCTTTTTCAGTGAGACCCCTTGTTCCATTTGGACCCGGGCCGCTTTATCAAATAGAATGATCGCCCTTAACATCAAGTGCTGTTTCTTTAACGAAGCATAGGTGTCGACTTCATGGAATGCGTTTTGATGGAGGTAATCCTCACGGATCGAACGGGCGGTTTCCATCGTTAACTGGTCTTTAAAAGAGAGGGCGTCCACTCCGACCAATCTGACGATCTCCTCCAACTCCGCTTCTTCCTGTAAAATACGCATGGCCTTAGCTCGCAATTCATTGAATTCCGGGCTTACCGCCTGTGTGAAATACTCCTCCAGCCGGTCGGTATATAATGAATAACTTAATAACCAGTTAATCGCCGGGAAATGCCTCCGGTATGCCAACGAAGCGTCCAGTCCCCAGAATACTTTGACAATCCGCAACGTAGCCTGGGTCACCGGTTCCGAAAGGTCTCCGCCCGGAGGCGAAACCGCTCCAATCGCGGTCAGCATTCCCTGGCGCCGGTCGCTTCCCAGGCATACTACCCGTCCGGCCCGTTCGTAGAAGTCCGCCAACCGGGAACTCAAGTAGGCGGGATATCCTTCCTCGCCGGGCATCTCCTCCAACCGTCCCGACATTTCACGGAGGGCCTCAGCCCATCTGGATGTCGAATCGGCCATAATCGCCACCGAATAGCCCATATCCCTGAAATATTCAGCGATGGTTATTCCGGTATAAATTGAAGCTTCCCTGGCAGCCACCGGCATATCCGAAGTATTGGCGATCAGCGCCGTCCGTTTCATTAATGCTTCACCGGTGCGCGGATCTTTTAGCTCCGGAAACTCCATCAACACATCGGTCATCTCATTGCCCCGCTCGCCACAGCCAACATAAACGATGATCTCCGCATCGGCCCATTTGGCCAATTGGTGTTGGACCACGGTTTTACCACTGCCGAAGGGTCCGGGAACACAAGCCGTGCCGCCTTTAGCCACCGGGAAGAAAGTGTCGATCACCCGTTGCCCGGTGCTCATCAATTCGGAGGGGGCCAATTTTTCCTGATAAGGTCGGCCCTTACGGACCGGCCATTTTTGAAGCATGCAAATTTCTTTGACGCCATCCTCAGTCTGGACCTTGGCCACCGTTTCCTCGATGGTGAACAGGCCTTCTTTGATCTCGGCCAAGGTTCCGGAAACACCCGGCGGTACCATGATCTTATGATTGACTACCACCGTCTCCTGAACGGAGCCGATGATATCTCCCGGCTGCACCTTCGCTCCGTTTTGCAAGGCCGGTTTGAACTCCCATTTTTTTGACCGGTTTAAAGCTACCGTCTCAATTCCTCTGGTGATCCGGTCGCCGGCCTTCTCCACCATCACATCCAAAGGCCGTTGAATACCGTCATAGATCGCTTCGATTAATCCCGGCCCCAGTTCGACACTGAGAGGATCTCCCGTCAGATATACCGCTTCGCCTGGGCCGAGGCCGGTGGTTTCCTCATAAACTTGAATCGAAGCTTTATCGCCACGCAGTTCAATAATTTCACCGATTAGTCTTTTGGCGCTGACCCGGACCACTTCATACATCTTAGCGTCCTGCATGCCTTCGGCCTCGACTAATGGCCCGGATACCCTAGTGATTTTTCCTACACTCATCGCTTATTCAACCTCTTTCCCTGACAGGATATCTGCTCCGACCGCTTTTTCAATGATTTTTCTGATTCTTTGCATTGCAAAACCTTGACTCCCTTGGCTGCCCGGAATATACACCAGGCTCGGCAAGGGTCTGGTTCCGATCTCGGCCATTACCTGTTCCACTTGATCAGCCATGGATTCGGTTACAAAAATAATTCCATACTCATCGGTTCCGATCAGCCGTTCCAAAATTTCCGGGACCACCGCTGGGGAAGCCGCCGGATAAATTTCAATTCCTAAGGCTTTAAAACCTAAAACGATATCTTCCTCGCCGATTGCGGCAATTTTATGCGTAAGCACGTCGCAAACGCTCCTTTATCTCCGGATTGGATAATTGATTCGCCTTGCCCACCAGAATTATCCGGAGCAATTTGACTTCGTTCTCTTTGGCCAATAAATATCCCACTAGGGGTTCAATTCCCAAAGAAATCATCTTGGCCGGTTCGATCAGGTTAATTAAATAATTATCTGATTCTCTTTCTAATTGGGTTAAAGAGTTTAAGGTAGCGGGACCGTCGGTCAACGATTTTGCGTAAACGGTATTTCCAAGCCAAGCCGCGACTTTTTCGTTTGGTTGGTCCCATAATTCTTTAAAGTCACCCAGCTCCAAAATTCCGTTAGCGATGAAAAATCGGATAAATTCCGGAAATCCCAAACCTATGAGACGCAACCTGATAAAGGTGCGAATATTGGTTAAGTCGATTAAGGCAATCCACCAGTTAAACAAAAGATCAGAAATGCCGTTTTTTAAGACTTGATAACCGAAGTCAAACCAGGCTGCATCCATAATCCGGTCGATCTCCTGAGTATCCCCGGTAGCTTTAAAAGCCGCTTTAGTCCGGTCAATCCCTAGGCGAAACTCTTCGGGCAACTCCGTCAAATCGTCATCGCTCATCTTTTGAATCAGCCACCCCGGAGCCCAAATTCCCAAATTGGACAAACCGGCAGGATTACCCTGCTCCGATTTTAAGATCAACTTCAAATTCTGGAGATCATACCGGTACGCGAAGACTTTTAGCTCCGGAGCGCCGTCCGCCAAATCCGTTACTAACTTAATTACCCTAGCCAGTTCGGCGTTTAAAGCTGCTTCGAACTGGTTCGGTTCTTTCAAATTACCCAGCGCCGGACCGTATTCCGATTCACCGAGTCCGGAGAGGACCTCATTGAGGCTTCCGGCTTCGCTCAGCCTCTCAAACTTAGCGCGATCAAAAAGTTTAGTTTCAAGAGCGCGAATGCGGCCGACTGCGTATGCAAAATTACGTTCCCGCATTACCTCACCCTTTCTCTTGTTTGAACAAGTATTCGGCGATCTCCGGGACCAAAGTTTCCCTAAGTTCCTCAATAATCGCCTGATAGGTGCAATTAACGGTATAATTAGGACCTTTTAAGATGAATCCACCCTCAAAATCCGGTTTTTCATCAGAAAACGTCAACTGGACCGATTTCCCGGAGCGGGAGATCATTTCATTGGCTGCGGAAATAATTGCGGTCCATTCGTTGGGAGTTCCCGCGCCGACTACTTCACCGCCGCCTTGCATTCCAGCGGAAGCTAAACGCCCTGCCAAAAACCGGATTCTTTTCTCAACCGGTAAAACCATAAGAGCTTGCAACGCTTCGTCAAAAACTCGTCCCACTAAACCCTGCTTGCTCTCAAGCAATAGCTTTTTACCTTCCATTTCCGCCTCAATCTTGATGCGGCGTTCTTCGGCTTCGGCCTTGCGTTGATATTCCGCAGCTACTTTTGTAGCTTGTTCCTGAGCTTTTTCCTTGGCCGCCGCGGTAATCTCCTCAGCCTCCTGATTGGCTTTTTTCAATAAAGAGTCGGCTTCATCCCTTGCTTTAGAGACTATATTTTCGGTAAGCGCCCGAAGATCATCCATCGCCACAAGCTCCTTACTTAATGTTATTTACCAGGAAGAATGAGATAACAAAGGCCAAAATGGCATAAGTTTCGACCATGCCGGCATAAATGATACCTTTAGTAGATTCGTCGGGTCGTTTAGCTAAAATACCCATAGCGGCGACAACCACATTGCCTTGCCAAATACCCGATAGCCAACCGACGATCCCTATCGGCAATCCGGCCATTAAATATTGGAGCCCGGTTAAAACCGAAATATCGGTCACAGCGCTAATTTTGATATACATTAACATCCCGATTACAAAACCATAAATACCCTGGGTACCGGGGAGCGCCGCTAAAATTACGGATTTACCGAATTTCGCCGGGTCTTCGGTGACCACACCGGAGGCGGCTTGCCCTGAAAGGCCGACCCCTCTTGCCGAACCGTAACCTGAGAATAACACCGCGACGGCAATCCCTGCATAAGCTAAAAACATACCCCAATTCTGATCCATAATGTTATGCCTCCTCTTTATTTGTAACAAATGTATATTTATGTTCCATTTGAAATGGCGTCAACGGTTTTCCGCCACCCTCGTAAAACTTCCCGAAAAACTCAAGGTATTGCAAACGGCTGGAATGAACATAGGCTCCTAAAATTGCCAACGCAAAGTTTAAACCGTGTCCGAATAGAAAAATCATTCCGCCGAAAACCCAACCGATCACCGGCAAGCTTTCGATGACTAATCCAGCTAATTGATTCATAATCCCGCCCATCACTCCGCCGGATAAACCCAAGGCCATTAAACGGGAGTAAGATAAAATATCGCTAAAAAAACCGATGCTCCCATAGATATTGTATAACCCGCCCGGAATCGCTAACAACTTCTTGAGAATTCCTTTTTTACCCCGGGTGGCCGAGATAACCACTCCCCCAATTGCGATCAGTAGCAGATAATTGAGTAACTTTGCATAGTTACTCAACCCAAACGCCTCTTTACCCAAAATCAAGATCACACTGGTCAGGAATAACAACCAGAAACCTTGGTTCCAAATGACATCCGCCCAACGCCCGGCTTTGATGTTTCCCCAAGCGCTGATAATCACGCCCAAATATAATTGAACGACTCCTAATCCTAAAGCGATGATTAATAAAAGAATTGGGTTCTCCAACGGGCTAAAAACTCCGAACTTAAGGGGCAGACTGAGCACGCTGCCGGTAATTAAACCAAAAACGATAGCGGCGATACCGCTCAAGAGAAACATCCAAGATAACTTCTTTCCGATTGGTCCCATTTTTAGCATTACTAATAAACCGGCGCAAACCAACGATAAAACCAGACCGTAACCGGCATCGCCCAGGGCGATTCCAAAAAAGATGAAGAAAAACGGGGCAATCGCCGGAGTGGGATCTACTTCATGGGCTTGCGGGTAACTGAAACTATGCACTAAATATTCGAAAGGAGTAACAATCGGGTTATTCTTCAACGCCACCGGAGTATCTTCGCCCGGAGCAGGATCTTCAGCCCGCAAGACATAATTTAGTTTAGCCCCTGTTAAACGTCCTTTTAAGCTATTAAGTTTATCGGCGACGAGCCAACCTTTTAGGGCAAAGCTCCGTTTCCCATGAGCCAACCTCTCGGAAATAACTAATCTTTGTTTCTCACTAAGTAGAGAATCGTAGCAGACTTGGAGCAAAGGACGTTCTTTAGTTAAGGAACCGGCCCTTTCCTTCAATAAAGTTTCGCTTTTCGAAAGCCGTAACAAGTCTTGCTCTATCTGAATCAGTTTAGCTCCGACCGTGCTTTCAAAATGGGGTAGAGACAGAATATTTACTTTTAATGAAGTTAACAGCGGCAACACTTTTTCGTGTGAGTCACGTAAAATTAATAACAAAATATAAGAACCGCTTTGATCTTGATTAATTAATTCCAAATAATAGGGCGCATCCGAACCGGAAAGCGCTTCACGCAGCTTTTCAACTGAATCTTCGGTAACACCCAATACTATTTGTGTATTGGCTGCCCCTTCCAGATCGTTAGCGGATAAATCCAATCCACGCCAAGGAATAAAGGTTGCCAGCAATGTTTCCAGCTGGGTTCTTTTTGACTGAATCTGGGACAAATCTTGTTCAATTTTAAATAAATCAGTTATTACTTGATTTAACTGCCCTTCAGTCCCTGCCAATTGGTCAAATTCATTTTTGGAAAGATAGGTTTTTACTCCGGCAAATTGTTGAATCAAGGATGGTTTAACCGGCGCGATCTGTTCCAGGAAATTAAGGGCGCGCCCAATCTCGGCAACCCTGCGGTCAACCATCCCGCTTTGCTCCGAGTATTCCGTTTGCATCTGCTCGGAAAAAGTTTCTTCGCTCGGCTCTTGAGCTTCTTCCATATATTCAACTACTTCCATCAAGCCGAGTTCTTGTATTTCCTTCAGAAGGTGATTCCGCTCTTCCTGAAGGCCATAAATCTCAACTTTCTTCAGTTGAGCCAGACTCATCTTATCTCACGACCTTTTCCAGTATCAAATTAACCGCGCCGGCGATCCGGGTTCCGCCAAGTTCAGATAGGGATTGTTGCTCGTTCCGGAGTTCCCGGATCCGTTCCTCTTTAAATGCCTGCGCTTTTCTCACAGCATTCGCCAAAGCGGCCTCTCCTTCCCGGCTCGCCTTGGTCTCGGTGTCTTTAATCAGCTGAGCAGCTTCCTCCCTGGCTTTTTTAATAATAGTAATACTTTGAAGTTTGGCGTCTTCGATTAGCTTTCCGGCTTCCGCCTCGGCTTCCTTTACTTTCTCCCAAACTTCTTTAGCCATCTTCTCACCCCATCGCCTGAATAAACGTTTAAATTCAAATCTCCAAGTAAACCTTTGTTTAACTGCAATGATAATACAATTTTCGACATCAAATTATGATTACCTTCCATATCAACTAAAATAATCCCAAAAAATTATCATTCACCCTCTAATATTCTCCTGGTAAAGCTGGGTTTCTTTAGAGCAACGGCCGTCATTGTTTTCTTTAAGTTTAATAACTCCCGCGGAGATCAATAACCTAAAACCGTCCTCAACACTCATATCGAGCATAATTACTTCTTCAAGCGGTACAAAAACCAGATATCCGGTAGTCGGATTGGGAGCAGTGGGGATAAATACATTCGCCAATTGTTTGCCCGTCTTTTCGATCGCTTCCGCTGGGGTGTCCCCGGTTAAAAAACCGGGACTATAGATACCGACCCGGGGATATTGGATTAAAACAACTTTCCGGAAAGCGCTTTTTTCTTTATTGGTAAGAGTTTCCATGATTTGTTTAGTCGTATTGTAGATGCCGTTTAAAATTGGGATTTTGTCTAGAATTTTTTCTCCAACGAGAATCAGCTTTTTACCAAGGTAATGTTTGGCAAAGATGCCGGTTAAGGTAATTATCAGCACCAAAACTACAAAGCCCAATCCGGGAATAGGCTTTGTAAAATTAAAATATCTAAGCAGGATTTGATAAAGAAGATCTCCCAGAATCTGGTCGGCCTTTTCAAACCCCCAAAAGACAAGCTTTAAGGAGATGACGATTGGTAATAATACTAGTAGACCCGTAAAGAAGAAACTTCGTAAATGTTTTAGCACATTTTCACCTCACTTCTTGATTAGTCGGTTTAAATCCGTTACGCGTTAAACGTATCCTAAATTCCCGTCAGGCCTTCCATTTCATCGATTAAATGTTTGAAAACGTCCAAGGCCGCCGTTACCGGAGCGGGGGATTCCATGTCAACCCCTGCTTTGCGAAGCAGGTTCAATGGGTAATCGGAATCTCCGCCTTTTAAAAATTCAATATACTGCTGACGCGCATCTTGTCCCTGATCTAAAAGTCTCCGGGATAAGGCGATGGCAGCCGCATAACCGGTTGCGTATTTATAGACGTAAAAACCCGTGTAAAAGTGGGGTATTCTAGCCCATTCCAGCGCTATTTCAGGATCGATCACTACTTCTTCACCGTAATATTGTTGATTTAATTCCCGATAACTCTCCGATAGCCAATCGGTGGTTAAAGCCCCACCCTGCTCCACTTCTTCATGGATTATCTTTTCAAACTCAGCGAACATGGTTTGCCGGAATACGGTGGTCCGAAATTGTTCCAAATATTGATTTACTAGATATTGTTTTTCCAATCGATCGCTAGCATGTTCCAACATATATTCCATCAAGAGGGCCTCATTGACAGTGGATGCCACTTCGGCCACAAAAATCCGATATCCCGCATTAACATAGGGTTGCGCATGATTAGAATGATAGCTGTGCATGGCGTGGCCCATTTCATGGGCAATCGTAAAGACGTCCCGGATCTTACCCTGATAATTCAAAAGAATGTAAGGGTGGGTATCGTATGCTCCCCAAGCATAAGCGCCACTGGTCTTACCTTCATTTTCAAAAACATCGACCCAACCGCTTTCCAAGCCCTGTCGAGCTATGTTTATGTAATTTTCACCCAACGGTTTTAAACCTGCAAGCACCAATTTTTTAGCTTCCTGATATTCGAAACTCTTCTTGTATTCGGGTAGCAATGGAGTATAGAGATCGTACATATGCAAGTCATTTAAGCCAAGTATTTTCTTACGGAGTTTTAGATAACGGTTCAACTCGGGCAAATAACTATGAACCACTTCGATCAAACGGTCATAAACGGTTACCGGAATATTGTCCCCATCCAGGGAAGCTTGGAGGGCCGATTGGAAACGGCGTACCCGAGCGTAAAAAACATCAGATTTCACCGAGGCACTCAGAGTCGCGCCCAAGGTATTGCGGAGCTTCCCGTAAGTATTATACAGGGCTTCAAATGCATCCTTACGGACCCGGCGATCGGGACTTTCCAAGAATTTAGAATAACGCCCCTTGGTTAACTCCACTTCCTCTCCGTTCTCATCCCGGATACCAGGAAACTTCAGGTCCGCGTTATCGAGCATTCCGAAGATCGTCCCCGAACTATCGGCCAGATCAGCGCTCTCAGCCAGGATCTTCTCTTCAGCCGCCGACAAGATATGGGCTTTCTGACGTTCAATCTCATCGAAGAAGCGTTTGTAAATTCGCAGCTCCGGCAGTTCGTTAAGATAACTACGGAGCTTTTCCGGATCTAAAGTTACTACTGCGGGGACGATAAAAGAAACAACTCCCCCCGCCTCGGTGGCCAGACTCTGGATTCGGTCGGTCAAAGCTTGATAAACAGGGTTGGCGTTATTTTCATCCTTATGCATTCTGGCATAGACAAAAAGTTTATCGAGGACCAGCCCGATAGCGTCTTTTAGTTGAAGGACGGCCAAAATATTAGCGGCCGATCCCGGAAAGTCAGATTCTTTCCTTTTCATCTCTTCCAAAAGTCCTTTCAACCGCTGAAAATCCGTCTCCCAGGCTTGATCGGAACTATAAATATCCGTTAGTTTCCATTTGAACTGATCCGCTATTTCTTCACGGGAAGGTTGCTTATTTAAAGTGGCGGTTTTTTTCATTGTGTTTCCCCCTTTAGACATTTAAGACCAATACTATCACGAATCTTTATTTCTATATTTTCCCCTAATTTTCAATTTAAATTTATTGATAACTGTTAACCGATACTGTTCACTATCGGAGTTTTCTTACCCCTTCGCGTAAAATCCTAAAAAACCGATCATTCTGTTCCGCAGTGCCGAAGGTGACCCGGAAATAATCGGGTAACCCGAAAGAATGGGCAGGTCTTACAATGATTCCGTTTTGAAGCAAAAACTCATAGATTTCCCGGCTGTCCCGGCCCCAATTGATCAAGATGAAATTGGCCTGGGTTGGAAGATAGTCGATCCCCAATTCATCCAGTTCCTTATAGAAGGAACGCCGCCCCGTTTGGACCAATTCTTTGCTCAACAAGACATGCTTTTTACTCTTCAAAGCGGCCAACCCGGCGGCCTGGGCCAGTAAATTAACGTTGAAAGGATCTTTCACTTTTAACATATTCTGAATTAACTGGGGAGCAGCCACGGCAAAGCCCAATCGCAAACCGGCCATTCCATGGATTTTAGAGAAAGTGCGATAAATGATGATATTATCGAAACCCTCTTTCAAAAGGTCAATCCCGTTGGGGAATTCAGGGTCATCGGCAAAGTCGGAATAGGCTTCATCGACTACTGCCAGGATATTCTTGGGCAGTCCTTGCAGAAACTCCCGTAGTTCATCCTTTTTTACTATGGTTCCGGTGGGGTTGTTGGGATTACAGATGAAAATGAGTTTCGTCTTTTTGGTGACGGCAGCCGCCAAAGCTGAGAGATGGTTTCCCAGACCGCTCCCTTTAACCAAAACCGGTTTGGCGCCCATCAATAGAGTGACAGTTTCATACATGCTGAAAGTCGGTTGGGGAATCACCACCTCATCGGTGGGTTTTAAAACAGTCTCCGCCAAAATACGATTTACATCATCCAAACCGCTGCCGACTATAATTTGTCCTTCCTTAACTCCATGTTCATCCGCTAAAGCTTTTTTAAGGTAAAAATTATTAGCGTCGGGATAATATGATACTTTATCCAAAACATTAGTTATCGCCTGCCGGACCTCTTTTGACGGACCTAGGGGGTTCTCGTTCGAGGCCATTTTCGTCACTCCGCTCAGGCCTAATTCCCGTTCCACTTCTTCAATGGGCTTGCCGGGTATGTACGGCGGGATCTTTTCAATGCACGTTCTGACCATTTGTTCGATATTCAAATTAAACCGCTCCTCAATATTCCGAGCTTATCGTTCCGCGTTCCGAGCCAACCTCCGGCTATGGTTCCAAGTCATTCGTTCCTGGTTGTGATTATCATCAATTATGATTTTACCCGGAACGTTGAACATGGGACTCGGAACGAAGCTTCGCCGAATTATCCCGGATTATTTATTAAGTCCGGCCGGAGTTTTACGGCGTCTCGAAGATAAACCGCTTTGATTTCGGATTTGGATAAAGTAGTATGAAAATGCATTAATAAACGTATGCACAAGGGCAAAGAACCGGGTTTGGGGATTTCCAGAGCGCATATTAACGGGGTCGAATCCAATCCCAATTGGCGGGCGGCCACCGCTGGGAATTCGCTGGAAATATCGGATGTCACCGTAAAAATAATACTAACGATCTTTTCCGGTTCAATTAGGTTTACTTTTAAAACCTCGTTTAATAGTTCCTTAGTGGCGGCGGTAATCTGGCCGGAAGTGTCTTCGGAGATGGTAATTGCTCCCCGTACGGCCCAAATTTGTTCATTCATCAAGCAATCGCCCGGTGGCTTAGTCCTACCGCCACTTCATCCAGATGAATTAGACCGATGCTAAAAAACACCGCTACGCTTATATGATCGCCTTTACGGGCAATTCCAACTTTACCGCCGATATTCAAACCAATGGCTTTTGTGAGGATTTGAGACATAGCCTCTCGGGTAGCTCCGGCAATAGCGCCTTCTTCGGCGTGGCATTCTTTGATCAGAAGCTCCCTTTTGGCGGCGACTACTGCCCGTTCAACAATGGTTTTCATGGCCGGAATCGCTTCCCCGCCGTAGTCAACCGCAGCCGCTCTGATCTGGTTTGCCCGCAGTTCTTCCTTTAATAACTTTTCATCATCCCGCGAAGCGGTCATAGCCATGGAAAGGGCTGCTTTGGCAACTGCTTTGCTACCGGTCTCCGACATGAAGAACTCCCCCTTAACGACTAAAAAAGCACCCTGGCGAGCGCTCCTATAGATAAACTTAGCATACTGACTAATGTTGTTTAAATAAATTTAACATACTTTTATAGTTCTTACAAGTCTCCACCCCTTAAACTTTTGTAAAACTTAACAGGAGCCCCCTCGTACTTTTCAACCAATACCAAGTGTTCTCTGATAAAAGTGTTGGTTAATAAGACCTGGCAAAGAATGAGAAGGATCGTTAAATAAAATATTAGTTTAAAATAACTCCGCTCCCGGGCTATTAATCGATAAAAAAGCTTTTCATACCAACGATAAGAAGATTTGACCAACATTTATCCTCCCTATCTATTGTATTACTCGATGGCTATTAGCTGTTAGCCACTGGCCATTGACAAAAAATCCAAAGCATGGATAAGAGCCATAGCTAACAGCGTTATTTAGATAACCTCAGTTGTTTGTTCCAAATTCGCCTGAATCTTCCGGACTCCTTCGGACGCTGCCACGTAGCCCATGGAAAAAGCGATTTGAAGATTATACCCGCCTGTATAGGCGTCCACGTCCACTACTTCCCCGACAAAATAAAGTCCGGCGATGAGCTTTGACTCCATGGTTTTAGGATTTATTTCTTTGGTATTAACTCCTCCGGCGGTTACAATCGCTTCTGTAAAAGGCCTGGTCCGTTCGATGGTGAGGGTAAGGTTTTTAAGCAACCGCACCAGTCGGACCCGTTCTTCACGGGTGATCTGATGGACCGGCTTTTGGGGTTCAATCCCTGATAAATCAATAAAGACCGGAATGAGTTTTTGGGGAAGCAGTTGATCTAAGGAATTTTTAAATTGTTTCCGTGAAAACTCATTGAAGTCCCGTTGGACTCTCAAATCCAGTTCCCCTTCGTCCAAGGCCGGCTTTAAATCCATCTTGATACTGACTGAACCCGGTTCTTCCGCGACTAAAGGCGCTACCAGACGGCTAACGCTTAATACGATCGGTCCGGAAACTCCGAAGCTGGTAAAGAGCATCTCTCCAAACTCGGCAGCCAGTTTCTTTTGACCATGCCAGACGCTTAAGTTAACATTGGTTAACGAGAGCCCTTCAAGTTGGATAGGCCATTCTTCCCTGGTCACCAAAGGCACCAAAGATGGAAAACAAGGAATCACCGTATGTCCTAAAGTTTCAGCCCAATGTAATCCGTCGCCGGTACTGCCGGTCCCGGGATATGAAAGACCGCCGGTTGCTACAATTATCGCTGAAGCTTGGATTTCCTCGCCATTATCACAACGTACGCCAATAACTCTTTGTTCAGCCTCATCAATAGTCAAGGAAGTTACCTTGGTTGCGGTTAGAACCGTCGCCCCTAATCTTTGGAGTTTCCGGCTAATGGCGCCCACCACTTCTTGGGCCTGATCGGAGACGGGAAATACCCTGCGGCCCCGCTCTACTTTTAAATTAACTCCCAATTCATCCTCGAATAACCGGATCACTTCTCCCGGACCGAATCGCTGAAAAGCGCTATACAGGAAGCGACCGTTTCCAGGAGTATTTTTGATTAACTCCTGTATATCTGCCTGATTGGTTAGATTGCAACGCCCACCGCCGGTAATCGCTAATTTCCGCCCCAGGCTTTTATTTTTCTCGATTAGAACTACTCTTGCGCCTCTTTTAGCAGCAACAAGAGCCGCCATTACTCCGGCGGCCCCGCCTCCAACTATGATTAAATCAAATTTCAACTCACTCGGTTCCTTTCAGCGAGGAATTTATCGATTAACTCATTGATATAGGGTATTGCCTCTTCCGCTGCTTTACGGCCGATTTCGATGCACTCTTCAGCCATACCGAAATCCATCGTGCCAATCTTCCCTAATTCGGGAGCAATGACCAGATCGGCGGCTGGAAGTTGAGCGGAGTCCAATCGGTTTCCCATAATATCCATTACTTTCGACATAACATCAAATAGATTTCTAACTTGATGTTGGGTATGGTCAAACCCGACATTGACTCCGATGGTCAGATCACCTTGCATCATTTTAGCTATATTCACCGGAACGCCGGCGATTACTGCGCCATCCACCAATGTTTTTCCGTCCAAATCCACCGGGGTAAAGACCCCTGGTATCGAAATACTAGCCCTAATTGCCGGCGCTAACGGACCTTCCTTAAAAACGACTGCTTCACCGGTATCTAAATCGGTAGCTACCGCCCAAAAATTAAGAAAGGTATCTTCAAAACTTTTACCCTTCGTTAGCAAGTCGATTAATGCTTGCACCTTAGCCCCATTAACCAAGCCCAACCGTGGAAATTTGATATCGATTAAGTCTTCCCAACCCAGATGCTCCACCAACCGGCCTAAATAGTAAATATCGGTTTTAACCGCATAAGTACTCCCTACCAAGGCTCCCATACTGGTGCCGACAATACCATCCAGCCTAATTCCATTCTCTTGAAACACTTGTAAAAGACCGATGTGGGCGAAACCTCTAGCCCCTCCGCCGCCAAGAGCCAATACAATTCGAGGATAATTTTTCTCAACCACCAGGAACCACCTTCATTTAACTGAAAATAGGGTTAACTCCTCTTACTTTCAAGCGATTTAATTAATTGATTCGCGATAACCCGTTCTTCACCTTCCAAACCAGGAAGTTTTAGACAATGTTAACTTGCTCGCTTGATGTAACAAATAGACGAAATACATTAATTCCACCTCTACGTGCTCCGTGGTAAAATCATAGTCCTTCATTCCGGCTTCCCTCATTGCCTTTGCCATCCCGCCCGCGCGCCTGAAAAATTAGGCGGTTATTAAGTGATCGGTATTCCGTAACACAACCGTTGCCACTTCTTTTTGGGATTTTAGAATCGCCTGTTTGATAACTTCCTCAATCCGCTCCACCGGGATGATCTGGATCGCGCTCTCCGACTCGAACATTTCCTGCCAATTTTCTTTAGGGATTAATACCTTCTTAGCCCCGGCCTCAATGGCGGCGGTGATTTTAGGCACGACTCCCCCAACAGGCATAACCCCCCCGCGAATGGAGATCTCTCCCGTCATAGCCAGCTCGTTATCGACCGGTTCGCCGGTGATCGCCGAATAAATCGCAGTTGCTAAAGTGATACCCGCCGATGGCCCGTCGATGGGAATACCTCCCGGAAAATTGATGTGCAAGTCGTAATCAGCGGGATTAACATCCAAAAATTTCCTGATTGCGGTTAGGACATTCTCCACCGACCCAAGGGCCATGCTTTTACGGCGAATAGTCCTTCCCGCCTGACCCATCTCTTCCTCATCAACTACTCCCGTAGTAGTTACCCGCCCTTTCCCGGGTTCAGCCGGAATTGCCGAGACTTCAACCTGAATTACGGAACCCATATTCGGCCCAAATACCGCCAGTCCATTTACATAGCCCACCTGAGGCTGGGGCGGTACTTTCACATTAGGCCGGGGGGAGTACTGGCTACTATGGATCACCCACTCAATATCTTTGACCATGATTTTATTGCGGCCTTCAGTAATTGCCAAACCAGCGGTAATTTGAATCAAGTTTACCGCATCCCGGCCGTTAGTAGCATATTTGGTAATGATCTCCAGCACACCCGGGTCATACTCGAAATTAATCTTCAAAATTGCGTTACGGGCGATTTGTACAACATCGCCGGGAGCTAAATTATTAAAAAATATTTCGACACAGCGGGAACGGATCGCTGGAGGAATTTCTTCGGCGGTACGGGTAGTCGCCCCTACCAAACGGAAATCGGCGGGTAGGCCGTTTTGAAAAATATCATGAATATGTTGAGGGATATTATTATCCTCAGAGCTATAATAAGCGCTTTCTAAGAAGACCTTTCGATCCTCCAACACTTTTAAAAGCTTATTCATTTGAATGGAATGTAGTTCGCCAATTTCATCGATGAAAAGGATTCCACCGTGAGCTTTAGTTACCGCTCCCGGTTTTGGTTGCGGAATTCCCGCCATTCCTAACGGACCGGCGCCTTGATAAATTGGATCATGGACCGAACCAATCAAGGGATCGGCAATGCCGCGATCGTCAAACCTAGCGGTTGTAGCATCCATCTCAATAAATTTAGCGAACTCTTTAAAAGGAGATAACTTCTGTTTCTTAGCTTCTTCCAGTATAACCCGGGCGGCGGCGGTTTTTCCAACTCCGGGAGGTCCATAAAGAATGACATGTTGGGGATTGGGCCCGCATAAAGCGGCCCGCATCGCTTTTAAAGCGTCATCCTGCCCAATTATTTCTTCAAACGAACTAGGCCTGGTTTTTTCCGACAAAGGTTCGGTCAGAGAAATCCGGCGCATTTTTTGGAGCTTCTCCATTTCTTTGCGGGATTCGCGGTCAACAGCAACCTTATTACCCTGTTGGGATCGGAGTAAGTTCCAAAAATACAACCCGATTACAATTGCGAAAAAAAGATTAATCAGCCCGATAATATTGGCAACAAATTCCATTATTCAAACTCCTTTCTCTGGGAACTTGCCAATAGTATCTGCCGAAGTATACGAATTTAAACTGATTTCTAATTTTTTTGTCGTTCAAGGTAGCGCGCGTGCCGCGCGCACTGTAAAAAAAGCCCGGACTATTTATCCGGGCTTTTTATCTTATTTAAAATATGATAGCTAAGCCGACAGGTAGAACCGGATTTTCTGCTTAAGCTGTTTCTTCTTTCTTTTTCTTTCGCGATTCGGCAGCGGTCACTAAGATGGGTTCGCCTTTTTCTTCAACCATTTTTTTAGTGACTACACACCTTTTAACATCCGTCCGCGAAGGAAGTTCATACATCAAGTCAAGCAATAAGGTCTCAATGATCGCTCTTAACCCTCTAGCGCCGGTATTGCGTTTAATCGCCAATTGGGCTATTAATTCCAAAGCCTCGGGTTCAAAGGAAAGATCGATCCCATCCAGCTCGAACATTTTCTGGAACTGTTTAACTAAAGCATTCTTGGGTTCGTTCAAAATTCGGACTAAAGCTTTATCATCCAAAGCGTCTAAAGCGACTACAATCGGCAATCTGCCGACAAACTCCGGAATCAAGCCGTATTTCAATAAATCTTCCGGCATTATTTGGCGAAGGATCTCTCCCAAAGGCTTTTCGACCTTAGGCTTAATATCCGCTCCAAAACCCATCATCTTTTTACCGGTGCGGGCTTCGATGGTTTTTTCGATACCGTCGAAAGCTCCGCCGCAAATGAACAAGATATTGGTGGTATCGACTTGAATAAATTCCTGATGGGGATGTTTGCGCCCGCCTTGGGGAGGCACCGAGGCAATAGTGCCTTCCAAAATCTTTAATAAAGCCTGCTGAACGCCTTCGCCGGATACATCTCTAGTAATTGATGGATTTTCCGACTTTCGGGCTATTTTATCGACTTCGTCAATATAAATAATTCCCTTTTCGGCCCGTTCAACGTCATAATCAGCGGCTTGGATCAGCTTTAAAAGGATATTTTCAACATCCTCGCCTACGTATCCGGCTTCAGTCAATGAAGTGGCGTCGGCAATGGCGAAGGGAACATTTAAAATCTTGGCCAAGGTTTGGGCCAATAAAGTCTTACCGCAACCGGTCGGGCCAAGGAGTAAAATATTGCTCTTTTGTAATTCAACATCCTCAAAACGCTCGTCGGAATTAATCCGTTTATAATGATTATAAACGGCTACCGACAGGATTTTTTTAGCATCGTCCTGGCCGATGACGTATTGATCTAAAATTTCCCTAATCTCTTGTGGTTTTGGATTGTTAACCAGATCTAGATTGACTTCCTCATTAAGTTCTTCATCAATAATCTCGTTACAGAGCTCAATGCATTCGTCACAGATATACACTCCGGGACCGGCGATCAATTTCTTAACTTGTTCCTGGGTTTTTCCACAAAACGAACATTTCAATTGGCCTTTTTCGTCTCCGAACTTAAGCAAAATCTCACCTCATTTCGGAATTATTCACGGTCTCATCACTTTTTTTTGTTAATGAAAATTTCATCGACTAATCCGTAGTCTTTGGCCTCTGCTGCCGACAGCCAATAATTCCGGTCAACATCCCGTTCAATCCGCTCAACCGGTTGGCCGGTATGCTTCGAAAGTATCTGGTTGCCAATCTCCCTTAGTCTCAAAATCTCACGGGCTTGAATATCAATATCTACAGCCTGGCCTTCAGCGCCGCCATGGGGTTGATGAATCATCACCCGTGAATTCGGCAGGGCATACCGTTTGCCTTTTGCTCCGGCAGCCAGCAAGATCGCTGCCATACTTGCGGCAATACCCACACAAGTGGTGACCACCTGAGGTTGAATGTATTGCATGGTATCGTAAATCGCCAGACCGGAATAGACTACCCCTCCGGGGCTATTGATATACAAGTTAATATCTTTCTCCGGATCCTCGCTGGCCAAGAAGAGCATTTGGGCGATTACCAGATTGGAGACATTATCGTCGATCGGTCCTCCTAAAAAAACGATCCGATCCTTTAATAGTCGAGAGAATATATCATAAGCCCGTTCTCCACGATTAGTTTGTTCAACTACCATTGGTACTAAATTCATATGGATCAACCCCCGATTCTATTTTACAACCTCAATTGCCGTAGTGTTTTCCTTAATAAAGTCGGACGCTTTCTCAAGTAAAATCGCTTGTTTAACCGAACTCAACTGGCCCTTGCTTTCCAAAGTTTCCTTGAGTTTGGCGGAGTTCTTTTGTTGATAACGTTCCGCCAATTCTTGGAGTTTTTCATTTAACTCTTCCTCGGTTACCTCCAAATTTTCGGCTTGGGCGATGTTGCTTAAAACCAAGTCGGTCTTTACTCTTTTCATGGCTTCCGGGCGAAAATCTTCCAAGACCTCTTCCTTGCTTTTCTTTACGTAATCAAGATATTTATCCAAGGTCAAACCTTGGTAAGCCAGGTTATGTTCAAAACGATGGAGCTGGTCCTCCATTTCCCGTTTGACTAAAGTTTCAGGCGTTTCAAAAACCGCATTTTCAACAGCTTGATCAACAGCAGCCTGCGCAAAGCTGGTTTCCGCATCTTGTTTGGCCCATTCAGTTATTTTTTCACGAAGGTCGGCCTTTAAATCTTCAATTGTTTCAAAGTTTCCGACGCTTTTGGCAAATTCATCGTCGGCCACCGGTATTTCCTTGACCTTAATCTCTTTCAAGGAAACCTTAAAAGTAACTTCCTTTTCAGCCAGCTCCTCCCGTGGATAGTCGTTGGGAAAAGTCACTTTAATATCTTTATCGGTCCCAACTTCCATTCCGATTAATTGCTCTTCAAAACCGGGAATAAAACTTCCCGAACCAATTTCCAACGAGTAAGCCTGAGCAGCTCCGCCTGAAAAGGGTTGGCCGTCGATATATCCCTCAAAATCGATAATCGCAAAATCTCCTTTTTCAAGGCTCTTTTTTTCGCTAAGCACCAATTCGGCATGGCGTTCCTGGAGTGATATCAGTCTTTCGTTGACTTGCTCGTCTTTGATTTCCAACTTGGGTTTCTCGATTTCCAATCCTTTATATTGGCCTAGTTTAACCTCGGGGAGCACTTCTACAGTGGCCTTAAAAACGAAGGGGTTTCCAGCCTCAAAAACTTCTTTTACATCAAGTTTAGGTTGATCAATCGGTTCCAATTTATATTCTTCCAAGGCTTTCAGATAACCTTTAGGAAGGATAATATCAATGGCTTCCTCATATAAAACTTCCTTGCCAAACTGTTTCTCGAGGATAACCCGGGGAACATGGCCCTTACGAAAACCAGGAATATTTACTTTCTTAACGACCCTTTTATAGCTTTCCGATAACGCCTCTTCGACTTCCTCCGTATCGACCGTCACTTCCAAGGCGACAAAATTCTTGTCTAGCTTTTCCAAGTTAAACTGCATTTATGCTCCTCCTGAATCTGTACTATTATATGTGCGCCATTAGAGATTCTTTCCCTACTAACAGCATTTCGACAGTTTGTTTTGAAAATCCTTTTCTTTTGCTACTACTTTCACCGGTAGTCTACGGTTGCTATTGTGTTCCGGTTTAATAAAATAAACCCCATTATGGGGTTATACTCATAAAATAATATCTTTACCATGGTTACTTGTCAATAAAAAATTGAGTTAAATTTGAAACCCTTATCTAATGGTGCGAGAGGCGGGACTTGAACCCGCACGGTTGCCCACTAGATCCTAAGTCTAGCGCGTCTGCCATTCCGCCACTCTCGCATTCGCATAAAAATTATAGCACCGGTCTTAATTTTCGTCAAGGCTAGTAATGGTTAAAGTAGTCTAAAGTTTAAAGTCACAGGTCTAAAGTCTGAAGTCCAAACTGCAGACGTAAATTAAAAAGCCATCATGGGATCGAAAAAACCCAAGGGTTAAAAATCCGAGCCCGGTTCTTTTTGGACTAATGACCTTCGACTTTCGACCCAATAATTAACTGATCACTGATTTTAGCCAACACCAAACCCAACGCCAAAAACCTTTTTTCTCTACCCCGGCTCCGGTCACCACCGGTATTTTGTCAATTACTTTAGCGCCGAGTTTCACTTCCAACTCGCCGACTTGCTGTAATCGTTCCACCGGCGCATGTATTGAGCGGGGAATTTTCAAATCAACTTTTATATTATGGGCCTGGCCTTTGGGAATTACAATCGTTACCGGACGATGAGGAAGTACCGGAACCTGTGGGTCTATTCCTTCCACTACCTGTATTGAGCCAACTTTCTGTTCAACTCCGACCACTGTCAGTAATTGATAATTATTGAAGCCATACTCAAATAATTCCCTGGTATCCTCATACATCAGTTTGCTGTTTAACACCACCGCGATTAAGCGTTGGCCGTTCCTTGTAGCCGAGGCAACCAAACACCTGCCAGCCTGCCTAGTGTAACCGGTTTTAACCCCATCGGCAAACTCATAACGCCAGAGCAGCTTATTATGATTTACCATCAACCGGTTATATTCCCTGCCCGGCCATTCAATCGCCTTTCTCTTAGTCTTGACTATCTCCGCAAAAACGGGATTATGCAAGGCGTAACGGGTAATCAAGGCCAAATCGTATGCCGTAGTATAATGGCCGGGTTCGGGCAGTCCGTTGCTATTCTTGAAACAAGTGTCTTTCGCTCCAATGGCCCTGGCTTTTTCATTCATCCAGACGGCAAACTTAGCTTCCGAACCGGCCAAGCCTTCAGCGACAGTCACTGAAGCGTCATTTCCGGAATTTAATAAAATTCCGTATAAGAGTTCTTGCAAAGTATGTTCTTCTCCGGGGGCGAGCCAAATCGATGAGCCCCCGACCTTACTGGCATTTTGACTCGTACTAATTACCCGGCCCAGCTCTCCCCTTTCCAAAGCCACCAATGCTGTTAAAATCTTAGTGGTGCTGGCCGGAGCCCGCTGTTCCGAGCCGTTCTTGGTAAAAATGACTTTTCCCGTAGCAAAATCCATCAATATCGCTGCCGAAGCCGTTAGGTTGGGACGACGGGCCGCCAAGGCCGGAGTTGTAAAAAAAAGAATTAAAGTCAATAACCATCTATTTGCTATCCTGCCGTTCATGATGTCTCTTCCTCGAAAACTTTGATTATGGTTTCTATTCTAACAATCACCTAAAACACCCGCGTGTTTTCTTATTCAACTTTAGCAATTATTAACAAAATCACCCTGAGAACCGGTCACCCGAAAGGCGCTTGCGCTTATTTTACCGCTAAGCGCGGTCCGACTTTGCCGGACGGCTAAAAGAAAAACCGCGGACACCCGCGGCTGTTCAGTGCAGTTCATTAGACTTAGGGCTGATCATGCTCTGAATCTTATCTAACAACTGTGGGGCGGAATCCAAGAGCCGGTCTACTAAAACATTGCTTTCAACCGGCAATAGTTTGATCTGTTCTTTGCCAACCACTAAAAAGGCCACCGGATTAATTGTTATCCCGGCCCCGCTCCCGCCACCAAAGGGATGCTTATCGGTATCGGCGGATGCTTCCTGATTACGATCTTTCTCTTTGGGCTTTACCCCATTAGCCTCAAACTCGCTGCCCCCCGCGGCAAATCCAAAAATAACTCTGGAGATAGGTACAATAACGCTTCCATCAGGGGTCTCCACTGGGTCTCCCAAGATAGTGTTGACATCAACCATTTCCTTTATATTTTCCATGGCGGTTTTCATTAAACCTTCAATCGGATGGTCATTCAATTGCGACACCTCCCTTCATCATACGATGACGCCAATATGCCAGGAAAGAAGCAATTATAATATAGCCTAGTTTAACACGGAATATACAATCGAAGAGAATATCTAATCTGAGTGATTGATAATCGGCCATCACTTTGAGCTCCGGCTTTTGGACAAACCGAAATTTTTGATTGAGGGTCTGCGCCAGACCGGATTTGAAGCCCCAGAGCGCTCCATAAAGCACAGCGGTGGCAGCCGGTTGGCCCAATCCCAGCTTGGTAACCCATACAAAACGATGAAAAACGCCCCTTTTTTCCAGCCCTTCCGCTACCAATAGCCAATGATGATAATGGGCCGGCAAAAAATAAGTTAAAAAAGTCACCCCCAAACCAAAATGCCGGTAACGGTGTAAAAATTCCCGCAAACCGCGGGAATTTCCTTGATAAGGGGAGACCTTCGTAATAATTTGCTTTTTTTTATAAAATAACCACTTTCCGAAGAGCTTCTCTCTTACTTTAACCCCTCGGCGCGTCGGTTTAACCAAGTTCAGCTTGCGTTCCCTCTTCAATAGGCCGTTCAAAAAAGTCATTTCCATAATAAGAGTATCATCCCAGGCGACCTTTTGGTAGGAAAACCTAAATTGTACCGGCACGAAGAAAAATAGACATATCATTCCAACGAATAGTACAATTTCAATCATCAAGCCACCCCGGTTTCCATTCTCCGCCTATTTTACCACCGGACATCTGCCCCTATGCGTCTTCCAGTGAAAGATAGCCAGATGTTTCCGGATAACTTTCCGGGACCGAAGGGCCAGATCAGCGCAGAAGGTGGCCATTCCGGCAGCTGCTATTATCAAAAGCCAGTCCCTTCCACTCAACGAAGTTGTATAAAAAATCTTTTGCAGCCAGGGAAGATAGACCGCTCCAAGCTGCATCAATGTGGAGATAGCAACCGCCCCCAGTAAATACGGGTTTTGAAGGTGATTATTCTCTAAGAAGCTACGTTCCTCAGAACGACACTGAAAAACGAAACATAATTGCGCGAATACTAACGTAGCAAATGCTGTCGTTCGAGCCGCCTCCAGGCTTTGACCTTCCCTCAATTTAATCAGATAAACAGCCAAAGTGGCCACGGCGATTAAAAAACCTTGTAAAATAATTTTTCTTCCCAATCCCCGGCTGAAGATGCCTTCTTGGGGCGGACGCGGAGGCCGGAACATGACTCCGGACTCAGCCGGGTCCATTCCCAAAGCGATAGCCGGCAAGCCGTCGGTCACTAAATTCACCCATAAAATCTGAATTGGCAGTAGGGGAAACGGCAAACCCAACAAGATCCCGCCGAACATGGTCAATATTTCTCCCATATTACAGCTTAACAGGTAGCGGATGAACTTACGGATATTATCATAGATGGTCCGCCCTTCTTCCACCGCCGCCACGATGGTCGCAAAATTATCATCAGCGATTACCATTGATGAAGCTTCCTTGGTTACGTCCGTACCGCTAATCCCCATGGCCACTCCAATATCTGACTCTTTAATGGCGGGAGCGTCGTTAACCCCGTCACCGGTCATAGCCACCACCGCTCCGTTCCGCTTTAAAGCCTTGACCACCCTTAATTTATGATGTGGAGAGACCCGGGCAAAAACGTCAATCTCATTGATGACCATAGCCAGCTCTTCTTCGGAGAGTTGATCCAGTTCCGGTCCGGTAATGATCTTCCCCTCCGGCCGTAACAAGGAAATTTGTTTGCCAATCGCTGCCGCGGTTCGGGGATAGTCCCCGGTGATCATTTTAACTTTGATCCCCGCCCGTCTCGATTTTTTAATCGCTTGCTCCGACTCGGGCCGGGGCGGATCGGTCATTCCCATTAAACCGGTGAAAATTAAAGCTTGCTCCTGGTCCCTTCCGTCTGAACTTTTACTATCTCCAGGTTCTACCGGACGATAGGCAAATGCCAAAACTCTTAATGCTTCGGCCCCCCAGGCGTCAATTTGGCGCTTAATCTTTAATTTTATTTCAGAGTTGAGCGGGAGGACCTTTTCACCGTCTTGAAACTCGGTCGAACGCTCCAGGAGGATATCGGCGGCGCCCTTAACCATCAACCAATGATTCCCGGAAAGATCATCTACCCAGACCCCCATCCGTTTCCGCTCCGAACTGAAGGGGATCTCCCCTTCGCGCCGGAGTTTTTGGTGTAAATTTCCACTAGTCAAACCGCAACCGGCGGCAGCCGTTAAGATTGCTCCCTCGGTCGGATCGCCGATCACACGATACTCCAAGGATCTTCCTTTGCCTTCTCTTTCCAGTTGGGCATTGTTGCACAAAACTCCAATTTCCAACAGTCGTTTGATTCCAACCGGAAGTTCAATTCCCTTCTTTCTTTGACCCGTTAGTCCGGTGGTGTGATATTCCTGTTGCCCGGCCCAAATCTTGGTGACTGTCAATCTATTCTGGGTCAAGGTGCCGGTTTTATCGGAACAAATCACGGTAGCGCAACCCAGGGTCTCCACCGCCGGTAACTTTCTGATGATCGCGTTACGCTTGATCATCTTTTGGACCCCGATCGCCAAGGAAATGGTGACGATTGCCGGAAGCCCCTCGGGAATCGCCGCCACCGCCAAGCTGACCGCAGCCAAGAACATCTGCCGGGGCGGTTCGCCCCGCAACACTCCCATGGTTCCTACCATGGCGCAGACCCCGAGACAGATCAGAACCAACCATTGGCCTAACTGTTCTAACCGCTTTTGGAGGGGAGTCGCTTCATCCTCGACTTGACTGATCATCCCGGCGATCTTTCCGATCTCGGTCTTCATCCCGGTAGCGATGACAACCGCTTTACCCCGGCCACTGGTAACCACCGTTCCCGCAAAAACCATGTTCCGTTGATCCCCCAGAACCGGAGCCCTCTCCCTCAAAACCTCTTCTATTTTAGTTACCGCCATTGATTCCCCGGTCAAGGTCGCCTCATTTGCTTCTAAATTGACCTGCTCCACAATTCGCCCGTCGGCCGGGATCCGATCTCCGCTTTCCAAGACCATAATGTCCCCCGGCACTAGTTCTCTCGCGGGTACTCTTTGGACCTTTCCATCGCGCCAAACATGGGCCAGAGGCGCAGTTAACTCTTTAAGGGCTTCTAAGGACTTTTCGGCCCGGTACTCCTGGAAAAACCCTAAAATCGCATTTAAAATAATAATCGCGATGATCGTCAGAGCATCCTCTTTCTCTCCCAACAGTCCGGAGATGATTGCGGCCCCGATTAGAACCAGGACCATAAAATCGGTGAACTGAGCTAAAAAAATCCGCCACGGAGAGGTTTTCGGGGCGGTGTTCAATTGATTATGGCCCACCTCCACCAAGCGCCTGCCAACCTCGGATGAAGTCAGGCCGGACTGCAAATTGGTGGATAAAGCCTTTATCACCTGTTGTGAACTCCAATTAAACCAGTTGTTCATGGTTAACCCTCCTGTTTTGTCTTTACAATCATATGTCTATGCAAAAACAGTAATACCAACGGAGGGAAAAAATGTTGACGTTGGGAAAAGACATGAGTACAATTTAAGAAACAGTTATCAGGAGACAGAAGTCAGGAGTGCAAGTAAATATATTGGCCTAAACCCGGATCCCTTGCCTTTAAAAAGGTAACCACCATGCTTCGCGGTTAATTAGACCACAAGGCATAACCATTACAGTTTAAGTCTTTAAGTTCCGAGCAACTGTAATAACAGTCCTTTATCTTTATAGATATTACCATACGGAGCATCGCTAGAATCTACCGACTCCTGTCTCCTGACTTCTGACTACTATAGACCCTAATGTATTAAATACTATAACCCGGAGGTTTCCCATGCCATTGGACGCCCCTTTATTCGCGGCGGTCGCCGCTGAAATCAATTCTTTGCTGCCGGTTAAAATAGACCGGATTCATCAACCTTACGCCGCAGAGTTCATCTTCTCCTGTTACGGGAAGGGCCAATCATTCAAGCTACTATGCTCGCTGCACCAGCGTTATGCCCGGCTCCACCTTTATGAGGGAGTGATCGAAAACCCTACTAATCTTACATCCTTTGGCGCGCTGCTTCGCAAACATTTCAGCGGCTCCAAATTGATCGATATCACCGCGACGCCTTTCGAGAGAATCCTCCGGTTAACCTTCGAGGTATATCAGGAACCGGTTGGCCTAAGTAAAAAAGTCGTCTATCTGGAACTAACCGGTAAAAGTTCGAACCTGATCATTACCGCGGAAAACGGGACCATTCTCGATCTTTGGCGTAAAAGCGGGGGCCCTCACTCCCGCGACAGGGAGCTGGCAGTTGATGTGAAATATGAATTGCCGTCCACCGGCGGCCGTTGGCGACCGGTAACCATCAACCGGGCCGACTTTATGGCCTTAGCCGCCCAATTGCCGCCGGAGGTTACACCGGCTAAATTTCTGTTAAAGCATTGGTATGGCCTTTCCACAACGATGGCTAACGAAATAATCCGGAAGGCCGGCTTAAAACCGGAGCTCCCCCGCAGTCTATACGGGGCGACCGATTTTGCCGGACTTTATGACTCTTTTGACAGTTGGGCGGATTTAGTAAGCAATGGACGGTTTGAACCCTGTCTCTTATATAATAATGAAGCGAAGCCGGTGGATTGTTCGGCGTTAACGGTCCGCCATCCCGATCCGGGAATGACTGTCAAACCCGTCCCCTCCATCAACCGGGCAGTGGATGAAGCCTTTGGGAGCAGGGAAGCTGCCGAACGCTTTTTAGATCTCAGAAACAACTTATTGAAGAAAGTCACTAACTTGGTTGACAAGACCCGGACCAAACTGGGCAAACAAGAGCAAGAAGCCGCCCGGGCGGAACTAGGCGACGAGTGGCTCATCTTAGGGGAGTTGCTTACCTCCTATGGTTCCCGGATCCCCAAAGGCAGTAAAGTCGCCCGCTTGACCAATCATTATGACCCTGACAATTCGGAGGTT
The DNA here is from genome assembly GCA_023394955.1 of Bacillota bacterium. Taxonomy (GTDB): domain Bacteria; phylum Bacillota; class UBA4882; order UBA8346; family UBA8346; genus JAAYHS01. The sequence goes on along the minus strand of JAEWZY010000079.1, from coordinate 3,545 downwards.
GACATCCCCCTTGACCCGGCCCTCTCAGTCTGGGAAAACGCCCAACACTACTTTAAAAAGTATCAAAAGGCCAAAAAAGGGCAACTGGCTATCGCCGCTCAAATTAAGAAGACCAAAGAAAGCCTTGATTACCTGGAGAGTATTGAGGCAATGCTCTTCAACGCCATCAATCCGGATGACATCAAATTGATTCAGGAAGAATGGGACCAGGCCGGTAATAAGCATCTCAAAGGGAAAACCGCGCCGAAAAAAAAGGAGGCCCCGGCGGAGCCCAGGCAATTTCAGACCCCGGCGGGACACCTATTGCTGGTGGGAAGGAATAATCTCCAGAACGACCGGCTCACTTTCAAAACCGCCGATTCTTCCGATTGGTGGTTTCATACTCAAAAAATCCCCGGTTCCCATGTAATTTTACGAGCCAAATCCGGGGTTGCCGTGGATGACGAGACCTTGAACTTCGCTTGCCAACTGGCGGTCTATTTTTCCAAAGCCCGGGAGTCCACCAAAGTCCCGGTAGACTATACCCAGCGTAAATATGTGAAAAAGCCCCCCGGGGCCAAACCCGGCTTTGTAATCTACGACAACTTCAAGACCGCCATTATCACGCCGGATCGGGGAATGTTGGCGGCTTTGGGGATTACCAAAGAGGCCGAAGCTAATTTGGGTTCTTAAATTCAAAAGAAATACTCTGTTTTTTAATATTGCATATTATTTATGGAATCTCTCATTTTCAGATAGAATCTTTTATATCCCAGTAGGAATCTTCAAATCCCTACTGGGATATTTTATTCTACTATCGGGATATTCAATTTCCCTGATGGGATCTTTGATTTTTCTTTAAGGTTCTTCGCATCCCCGTCGGGATATTCTATTTTATTGTAGGAATATACAATTTCCCCGATGGAATATTGCATTGTACTGAAGTATCATATATTTTTATTGTAGGAAGATAAATAATTGCCTATCTTTGTTGGAATTTGTTCATCCTGATATGGAGTGAAATATGAGACCCGCCGTTAATTAGGGTAAAACCATTGGACAACCCTTTCCCAATCGATCAAATTTACCTCATTTGCAAAATCATTATGTTGGGCGCATACCGCTAGTTTGTAACGGAGGTCAATGTTGTATTGTTTAAAATAATAGATGCCGGTATCATTCGCAGAAATAATGTTAATTTCATCATTATCAATTATAATCGAAAAAGAAGCAAGATCAGTCGCTAAACCTTTACTAGTCGCTTTAAGATAACTTTCTTTCAAGGTCCATAAATCGAAAAAAGAGGAGAGTCTTTCCGGCCCATCTTTTCCAATTAACCTAAGATATTCAGCTGGGGAGAAAAAACGCTTGGCGATGTTAAAATCGACCGATTGAATCATTTCCACATCGATCCCCAAAGGCCGACGATCTGTCGCGCATACCACCCATTCTCCCGAATGAGAAATATTAAAATGAAATTGGGGATGGTCCTTCAGAAACGGCTTGCCGTATTCATTAAAGCCGAAGGTTATTTGCTGGTTTTCGATTCCCAGTTGGGAACCGCTCAGATACCTGGCTAACAAATCCGAAATCAAGCCCCGCTCAGCATCTTCACGTTTATAAAACCTCAAGATCCGATCGCTTTTTTCCGGGGAAACATAATTTAATAATTGATAAAACAAGGATTTGTCAATATTAAAGTCAAACTTGACAGCGTATACGTTAATTACAGCCATAACAGGACCTTCACTAAATTAATTAACTTCTCGAACACGCTTTATAAATAAATCATTTACTTTTTGATAGCTTTCCATGGCGCCGATATCATAACGCTCGCCGTCAAACCGATAAGCATGGACCGGCTTCCGTTTTATCAGCCAAGGAATGAAATTTCCCGGCGCATCCGGGTTGTTGCCTTCATCCAAATATTTTTTAATAGAATGAAGCACCGTTGATTTTTGGTAAATATAAAAAGGTGGAACCGCCAAGTTTGACTTGGGAGAAACGGGTTTTTCGTCAAAATCGATTACTTTGCTTTCCTCATCGATCAGAACGACTCCGGTTCGCTGGAGACGCTCCAGATCGTTGACCTCATGGGCAGTAATGATGTCCGTGCCTTTTTGTCGATAAAAATCGACCATCGCGGCGACTTCAAAGTCGAATAGATTGTCACCGGCCATTACTAATAAATCTTCCGCCAGTTTTTCACGTTCAATGGCAAACCACAGATCAGCGATAGCGCCCAAACGGTTTTCATTAGTGGTAGATAAATCGTCAATAATTTTAATCCCTTTGGAATACCCGGCTTGATGGGCCCAGTCTAAAAGAATGTTATAAAACCGGTGATTGGTTATAACATAAATCTCATCAATTTGACTTACCCGTTCAATTTTGGGGATAATATGATCTAATATGGCTTTTCCCCCCACTTTCAGTAATGGTTTGGGGAAATCTTTAGTCAGCGGATAAAGTCTAGTGGCATAACCCGCAGCTAAAATAATTGCCTTCATTTTGATTACAAGCTCCTCGATAGGATTTGAGCGCCGTCGCCCGTTTTGGCAAAATTAACTTGATACCGTCCTCTATATTCCGGATATTCTCTAAGATATTGGTCATCAATAGTCGCTTTGATACTATCTTTATAAGCAGGATCGATTAGCCCGATGCAACAGCCCCTGTAACCGGCGCCGCTAAACCTGGCGCCATATACTCCGGGGGTTTTCTTTAAGATATTATAAATCAAGATCAATTCTGAACAGCCGCACTCATAGTTTTTAATCGAACTCTCTCCCGATTCAAACATTAAGCCGCCGAATTTAGCTAGATCCCCTTTTTCCCAGGCTAAGGACCCTTGTTCGACACGATTGTTTTCGCTGAAAAAATGCTCTGCTCTTCTTCGAAACCTTCCCGGTAAATCCATTTTAAACCTTTGATAAATCTCAACATCAATATCTCTCAGATAAGTTTTGCTCAAACTGACAACCGGCAAACCTGCTAGTTCCCTCAAAATTGAAGCGGCTATTTTACATTCATCTACCCGGTTGTTGTAATCGGTCCCGATTAATGCTTTGCTAACGCCGGAATACACAATAACCACCTCAAATGAGGGTGTTGATTCCGGCTTCTTAATTAATTGAAAGATTTGGGTTTGGGTATCCATCACCGTTAGAAACCCGTTCCGGCTCAAGATATTAATCGCTTGATCCAATATTCCATTATTCAACCTGATAAAATTTTTCTCGACCCAATGGCTGTAATTAATTAAATCAAGCGGAGCAGGTTTTATCTCATTAACATCACAAAGAGCTAACAAATAAGCGGTGGTAACCGCAGCCGAGGAACTCAAACCGCCGATGGGATGCTTCCCGCTGACTAACGCATTGACCCCTCTTTTTAAGACAAATTCTTTTTTTAACGCCAGGACCGCCCCGCGTAAATAATTCCCCCAGAATCCCGGTACCACGGCCGGAACCTGATCCAAATGAAAGTACTCCTCATCCGGAAAATCCAAACTCTGAACCTTAACATAACCATCGCTATTGGGAGCATAAACCATATCAATAGCG
>JAEWZY010000078.1 GCA_023394955.1 Bacillota bacterium | reverse complement strand
ATCAATTCTGCCACCACGGATCACCCTACTAATAGCCAGATCCTACTCTTTAACAATGCCGGTTTAACTGATATAATTTAATCATTAACAAAAAGATCCAATAAAGATCCTAATAGTGCTAATCCGTATACGGCGAATAACCCGTTGAGGTTTATTGATCCGACCGGGTTCTCTTTGGAAGATACTTGGGCTGAACAAGATGCGGCGGATGCGGAAAATGACAGTTACTTTTCTCCTAGTGAATTAGAAGGAATGGGATATACCGGCCCTGATTCTAACGGTACGGGGAATACAGATTCAGGCGGTACAGATGGTTCTCCTGATTCAGGTGGTGGAGATGGCACACAAAACACTCAAAAGGGCCCGGCTCAGCCAGTTCCAGGGGTAGATCCCAATAAGAAACCTGAAGGTGATACAAAGAATATTGCAGATGACAAAGATAAGAAAAAAACCGAAGAAATGGATAAAGTGATTGACAAGCCAAAGCCGCCTAAGGATGGGCAAGACAAAACTCAAAACAAAAAGGAAACTAAAGACAACAAGTATAAACCGACAGTTGAAGATAAATCGAAAAAGAATTCAAATTGGGAACAGAAATGGAAAGATGCTTGTAAGATTAAGGATGACAAGGCAAAAAAAGAAGAGCAAGGACGTTTATTAGAAGAAAAATTTCCAGGGTTTAAATATGATTCAGATAAACCAACTCCAGCAATAACACAGTTAGAAGCATGGATACAAGAAACGGGAAAGAATGGAAATAATCGTAATTATGAAGGTTTGAACAAAGGTATCAATTCAATTTTTAATGGAATTATTGCAATTGGTGGAGGTAAAGTAATAACAGATTTTGGCTTATATCTTTTAAGTACACCTAATCCTTGGGCAATAGCAGTTGGTATAGTAACAGTTCCTACAGGAATAGCAATACAAGGTATGGGTGCCGGAGAAGCTTTAATAGGTGTATTTGGCGAAGAAGGTCCAATTACACAAAATGAAACTATATCGAATATATTACAAGAGATAGTCTCTACATTTGGAATTAAGTTTCCTTAAAGCATATAAATGCGGAGGTATAAAAAATGAACCCGAGTAAAGAATATTCTAGTAAATTTGAAAAAGATAATAAATATGCCTCATATTTGAAAAGAGTATTAAGTTCAATTGTAGATGTTGTTTCTATTTATTCTTTTTACCTTCTTTTAAATCTTTTTTTAATAATGCCATATAAACAATTAGGATTACAGAAATATCTAGGTATATTCACATTTTTGTATGGTTTATTCTTTACGTATTGGTGTTATAGGAACCTCGGACGAACTGTAGGAGATAAATTAAATAGAATCAAGCCAATATTTGAAAATCAAGTTACTAATGAATCTAAACTACTTTTTAAACGCTCATTTATACAAAGTTTAGTTTTTGTTCCATATGCTAGCCCTGCTTGTTTAATTTTGGCATCTTTAATTTTATTTTTTAGTGTAATTTCATTATTAATAGATAAAGGAATGCGTCTAAAAAGGGTATTTTTATGGGATGCGCTTTCAAAAATGGTTGTTATTAATGATTAGGAATAACATCAGTTATAAAAAAATGTAAATTCTAAAAAATCAATTGGTAAAAAAAATGAGCTTAACCAAAAAGTTAGGCTCAAATTTTTAGATTGGGTAATAAAAAGGTTACCGATTATGATCCAAACTTTCCAAGGTTTGAGGAAATGATCTCCGGGGTTGGGGAAACACTTACCGAATTGGGGGGAAGAGTTCCCTGGCTAGGGGTAACATTCCCCGACTCGGGGGAAAGCTTTCCCGATCTGGGGGAAATGCTCCTCAATTTGGGGAATGAGATCCCTTACTTAGGGAAAAACGTCCCCGAACTAGGGGAGGCCGTCCCCCAATTGGGGGAAACAATCCCCGAAATCGGGGAATGATTTCCCCGGATTTTTGGAATTCTGTTTATTTTAATCTAAAACTGATCCAAGATTACAATTGAAAAATGATCCAACCGGAAATTGCTTGGCTCGAAATTCCCGCTTATCCCCAAAAACAACAAAATTCATCTTCATCAACAATTTTGAAAAATTCCTCTAGAGTCTTTACTTCGGGGTTAGGTTCGTAGCCGTGCCATTTGAGATCGGCTCTTTGCCAGTAGATTTTCCAGATGTCATTTTTTTTGATATAAGTCGCTTTGGCAACGGGTTCTTCGATTGTCTTTCCGGGATTATTCCAAAGAGGCCTAATTTCAAAGATAACAATACTATTGCCATCAATGTGATAACCTAAATCCAACTCTTTCCGCAGATGAACCGGAGGCCGCCGTTTCTCAAGAAATGAGTCGGCGAGTTTTTGGATTCTTTTAATTTCTAATTCGGAAAAAGCCATTGGTTACGTCTCCTTTAGAGGCTGCAACTATCATAGACACCGGTACATACAGCAGAATTTGCTTCAAAGCAGGGAGGGGGGACAAATCCGGGGGAGTCGGATTTAGGCGGAATTATTTAACTCGTTTCATTTTGACAACTTCAGTATCAAGTTCCTTGACCATTTGCATAAGTAGTTTGTGTTCCTGACGGTTTTCTACAGATAAACGGTCAATTCTTTCTATAATTTGTTGGTGTTCCTCACGGTTTTCCTTTATATTTTGATCAACTTTATCGTTTAGCATTTGCAACCCTTCGCTAAAAGTTCGGAACTGGGCCTTTAAATCTTCGAGCAGAACAGCGACTTTATTGTCATCCATCAGATTCACCTTCTAAACTCTTTTGGAATTAATTGTATCATAATACCGGTGATTCAACAATCCTAATCCCGAGATTGTCATAGATTTCCGACACCTAATTCAGACGGTGGAAAACCCAAGCTTTAAGAGTACGACAAAAACAACCAAAGGTATTCGAGTTTATGCTGGTTACCTCAGGACTGATGGGTTTGGACTATCACTCCTCCAGTATCGGGATTGACTTGGAAAGTGTAGCTCCGGCTATAAAAGTGATTGAGATGGCGTCGGATAAAGGGTATGCCACCCACCGGATTAATGAGAATACCATTGCCCTTTACAAATCAAATGTAAGCGTCAAATCTTCCACACATAGAAATTAGACATTCCTCATGAGATAATATTCTCCAAAAAAGAACAAAGGGTAAATTAGTTTGCATAAAACAAAACAACCGGAAGGCCGTCCGGTCTGGGAAAAAAGATATAATGAATTTCAAGCCAACAGAAAAACTCAAGCGGCTTGGTGTAAAGAAAAAAATATCAACTTCATGTAGCCTTGCCCCCGGAGAATATCTTCAAAAAAGTCTCCTCGGACTGATGCCGCTCGTTGCTTCCGTTCTTCCACTCCCGGTCTAATTTTTTAAGATAACGTTTGATCTTTACATTGCGACGTCTTTTGGGATTGATCATTTGAAGCTGATTAAGACTGAGAATAAAACGGCGTAAGCAATCAGTCATAGAAAGACTCCCCTTTTTTTCATAGTTAAGACTTTATACTACAATTGTAGGCTTATTTTCATGACTTAATACAATAAGATCACAAATAACTCTATTGGCCTCTGAAATTTAGTTTTTAGCTGAACCGAATCAAAGTAAAGATAAGATTAAATTAGTAGATTCATTTGTAGTTTCTAAGGATGTTGATGTATAATATATGATGTATGTCTAAAATAATGACTTTTTTCAAATTAATCCCAGCTTGTGTTGGAGATAATCCATTTTAGGAGGAATACTGGTGCAAAATAGTTCTAATCAAAAATGGTCGGTGCGGATGGCTGATTCGGAGATGACCCGGGAGCCCCTTAAGTTAAAGAAATGGGGCGCGTATGATTCCGGAGTGGTGCTCAAGGGGATCGAACATGTCTGGCGTGAGACCAAGGACCAAAAGTACTTTGACTATTTAAAAAAGAACGTGGATGAGTATGTAGAGGCGGATGGCAACATCCTCACCTATGAACTTGAGGAATATAACATCGACCAAATTAACAACGGCAAGTTGTTGTTAACGTTATATCAAGTAACCGGCGATGAAAAGTATAAAAAAGCAGCCTATCTTCAACGGGAACAACTGAAGACCCATCCCCGGACCAGTGAAGGTGGTTTTTGGCATAAAAATATTTATCCTCATCAAATGTGGTTGGACGGACTCTTTATGGGATCGCCTTTTTATGCCGAATTCGCCAAGATCTTTAATGAGCCGGAGAACTTCGATGATGTCGCCCATCAGGTGGTCCTAATGGCTAAACATACCAAGGACCCGAAAACCGGGTTGTTTTATCATGGCTGGGATGAGAGCAAAGAACAAAAGTGGGCCAATCCGGAAACCGGAGCCTCTCCTAATTTTTGGGGCCGGGCGATGGGCTGGTATGCGGTAGCCATCGTCGATATCCTGGATTTTCTACCGGAAAACCACCCGCAACGCCAAGAAATCATCCTAATTTTTCAGGAATTGGTTGACGCTGTGCTCAAAGTACAGGATAAAAACACCGGTCTTTGGTATCAAGTTTTGGATCAGGGAGACCGGGAAGGTAATTATCATGAAGCTTCGGCTTCGGCAATGTTTGTTTACGCAATCGCCAAAGCTGTCCGCAAAGGGTACCTCGAACAAAAATATTTGGAAGCGGCCCATAAAGGATTTGATGGGATTATCAAACATTTAATTCAAATCGATGAACGAGGTTTGGTCAATCTCACCCAGGTCTGTACCGTCTCCGGTTTAGGCAAGACTGCGCCTGAAAGTCCATATCGGGACGGTTCTTTTGAGTATTACATTAGTGAGCCGGTGGTGCCCAACGACCCCAAAGGCGTAGGCGCTTTTATTCTAGCCAGCATCGAAATTGAGAAAGTAGGTTGAATCATGTCGAATCAGAGCAAAAAAGATACAATCTTCAATATTGTTGATTTTGGGGCTGTACCCGATGGAAAAACCTTAGCCTCGGAGGCTTTTGCCGCAGCCGTTCAGACTTGCGTGGAGGCAGGCGGAGGCACGGTTTACGCGCCGGCAGGTATTTTTCTAACTGGTCCAATTCATCTCCAAAGCAATATCACACTTCACTTGGATGCCGGAGCCAAGCTTCTCTTCAGTCAGGATCCGAAAGATTATCCAGTGGTTCACAGCAGGTGGGAGGGGGAGAATTGTGAGGTCTATTCTCCGTTGATCTACGGTAAAGGACTGGAAAACGCGGCTGTCACCGGCCGGGGTGTTTTAGACGGCCAAGGTGAACCTTGGTGGCAATGGCACCGGGATAAAAGCCTCGCTTACCCTAGACCACGTTTTATTTGTTTTGAAGATTCCAACAATGTTTTAATCGAGGGAATCAAATTAATCAATTCACCGGCTTGGACCATTAATCCGATTAACTGTGATAACCTCACTGTCAATAAGATCACCATCAAAAATCCGGCGGATTCGCCAAATACCGACGGGATTAATCCCGAATCATGCAAGAATACGCATATTTCCAATTGTCATATTGATGTCGGTGATGATTGTATCGCGATTAAATCCGGTATTGAAAAATGCAAAGAGATGATTCCCTGTGAAAATATTACCATCACCAACTGTACCATGGTTCATGGCCACGGCGGGGTGGTAATCGGCAGCGAAATGAGCGGCGGGGTTCGTAATGTGACCATCTCCAACTGTGTCTTTGAAGGGACCGATCGGGGCATTAGACTAAAGTCGAGACGCGGCCGGGGTGGAGTGATTGAGGATATCCGGGTCAATAACATTGTCATGAAAGGGTTGATCTGTCCCTTTGTCCTTAATCTTTATTATTTTTGCGGCGCCGGTGGGAAGGAAGAGGTCGTCTGGGATAAAAATCCCTACCCGGTTACTGCGGCAACCCCGGTTTTTCGGAGAATTCATTTTAGCAATATCACCGCTAGAGAGATTTCGGCTGCGGCCGGTTTTATGTATGGCTTGCCGGAAATGCCTTTGGAGGAGATCAGCTTTGATAATATCTCGGTCCATTTGGCTGAGGATGGGGAACCGGATACCCCGGCGATGATGAGCAACTTGGAACCTATGAAACAGCAAGGATTTTTCTGTTGTAACGCTAAAAACGTAACTTTTAACAATGTTAAAGTCAGTGGACATACAGGGATTGCCTATCAAGTGGAAAAATGTGAAGATATTGAGTTTTCACGTTGTTCCGCACTCGGCGGTTTTGAACAACCATTGATTAGCATGAATCAAGTTAACGGCGGTTTTATAAAAGGATGTAAGGTCCCGGAAGAACAAAAGGTTTTACTGGAATTGAAAGGGACCGGCAATCAAAATATCGAGTATGAAGGCAGGAAAGAGCGGCTTAAATTCGTCGAGGGCGCAAAAGAAGATGCATTGATTTGATCGTGGTCCCGCATCAATTTGCCCCTCATGATTCAAACTAAACTGGATTTATTAAGTAATCATAAACGAAAGGACTGTATTCTTGATGATGGTGGTTAAAGGGGAATCAGTTAAAGCTAGCGATCTCGGCGGTGGCGTTACCAGGAGGATTTTAGCAGCCGGCGGTCAGATGATGGCGGTAGAGGTTGTCTTCAAAAAAGGTGCTGTAGGAGCGGTCCATACTCATCCTCACGAGCAGATCGGTTATGTTTTAAAAGGCAGCTTTGAGTTTCAGTCCGAAGGCAAAAAAGAGATTATCAAAGCCGGGGACAGTTATTATACAACTCCTAACCAGCCCCACGGCGTGGTGGCTCTCGAAGACGGGATCCTGCTTGATATCTTCACCCCGCAACGGGAAGATTTTTTGAAATAATGGACGAATATATTGCTAATCAAGACCGGTATACTTCGATGAGGTACAACCGCTGCGGTAAAAGCGGTCTAAAGCTTCCTGCGGTCGCTTTGGGACTTTGGCATAACTTTGGCGAAGCCACCGTCTTTGAAAATAGCCGGGCAATGGTTAAACGCGCTTTCGACTCAGGGATCACCCATTTTGATCTGGCAAATAATTATGGTCCGCCCCGGGGAGCAGCCGAGGAAAATTTCGGTAGAATTATCAAACGGGATTTTCAAGGTTACCGTGATGAGATGATCATCTCTACTAAAGCCGGATATACTATGTGGCCCGGCCCCTATGGGGACTGGGGTTCCAAGAAATATCTCGTTTCCAGTCTGGATCAGAGTTTAAAACGGATGGGCTTGGACTATGTTGATATCTTCTATCATCACCGGCCGGACCCGGAAACCCCGTTGGAGGAGACTATGGCCGCCCTTGACCTGATAGTGCGCCAAGGGAAAGCGCTTTATGTTGGCATTTCCAATTATAAAGCGGGGGAAGCCGGGGAAGCGATCCGGCTCTTAAAGCGCCTGGGGACGCCTTGCTTAATTCATCAAGCTTCTTATTCCATGTTTAACCGATGGGTTGAGGATGAATTATTAACTGTTTTACAAGAAGAGGGAGTGGGTTGTATCGCCTTCTCGCCTTTGGCTAAAGGCCTTTTGACTGATAGATATTTGAACGGGATTCCCGCTGATTCCAGGGCGGCTAGCTCCAGCGTTTTCTTGAATCCGAAAGATATTACCGCCGGAAAAATTGCCAAAGTCCGGCAATTAAACGAAATCGCGTCTTCCAGGGGACAGAGCCTGGCTCAAATGGCTTTGGCCTGGTTATTGCGGGGTGGACGGGTGACTTCGGTATTGGTTGGCGCCAGTAGACCAGGACAGATTGAGGATTGTGCCGGAGCAGTAAACAAGCTGGATTTTTCCGATGAGGAACTGGAAAAGATTGAGAAAGTCCTGGGATAAGTGATCATAAGCTTATGGGTTAAGAACCAATTTCAACTGAAGAACAGTTAACAGCTAAGATAATCAATTCTATTTTTCAAGTCTACCGATTTCCCCCAACAACTTGTCAATCATCTCATATTTAGCCCCGGCTTTTTTGGCTTGCTCCAGTTCCTCCCGGGCGAGGGCGTATTGTCTCATATCGTAGTAGAACAATCCTTGAAGGTAGTGGCCGTTGGCGGGATCGATGGCGGTCAGCTCTTTGGCGCTGACGAGGGCTTCCGAATATTTGCCGGACAAAGCTTGGGCCTTAGCCAAAGTCCATAAGGTATATACTCGGACGCTTTTATTGCCGGGTTTTAGTCGTAAAATTTCTTCCGCTTTCGATTCGGCCTCAACCCAACTTCCAGCTTGGTCTAGCTTTTCCAATTCGTCAATTTTGACCACGATTTTATTTTGGGTATTATTAAAACCATAAATCAATCCCGAAAGGGCTAAGATTAGAGTAAAACATAGATAAAAAAGGTGATTGGTATACCAACGTCTTTTGTTTGCCGGTAAGACGGTCCCCGAAGCTAAAAATCCTCCGATCAGGCCGCCGATATGAGCAAAATTATCAATGCCGGGAATGGTAAAACCGTATCCCAAATTGAGCAGAATTGTTAGAATAATGTTATGCCCGAAGTGGGATTTGAAAAGGACCGGTTTGATTATTCCGAAATATAGCAATGCCCCCAACAGTCCAAAAATTGAACCTGAGGCGCCGACGCCCGGGTTGAACGAAAAGATAAAACTGAGGATATTCCCCATTATTCCGGCGCATAGATAGACAATGATAAATCTAAAGCGTCCCAAGATTTTTTCCACCAGAGCTCCGACCGCATTAAGGGAATAGCAGTTGATTAATAAGTGGAAAAGGTTGGCGTGAAGGAAGATGGGGGTTAAGAACCGCCAATATTGGCCGGATAAGATCCGCAGATTCTCTTTGGCCCCAAAGTCAATTATTAATTGACTATAACTAAGGCCTGAAATTTTGGAATATATAGTCAAAAGGGACCAGACAATAATGTTTATACCAATCAAAACATATGTAATAACCGGTATATTAGATTGCAAAATCACTTTAGCTTCTTGCTCTTTTTGAGCGACTAGTTCTAAAAGATCGCCGTCGGCAACTATATTAGGGATTTCCGTTTCGAAAAGTTTAGTGATGGTCTTAGTTAAACCAAAATCGGTTCTGGGTGTCTTAAAATGCCTTTCTACCGAATTGGCCGCCAGATTTATGGTGAAACATTTTAAGAATGTTTTACCGGATGGGTTTTGAAATTGCCCCGTTGAAATAGCCTCTAGTTTATCAGGATCCGGATCAGACTCAAAGATAAAGACCTCCAAGAAGAAAAAACCATTTTTATGGGTATTATCGGCGAGGACCTTACTGTTATGTTGAAGCCGGGCGGTAATTTCTTCGCCGGGCAAGCCATCGCCGTCCAGTAACTCAATGAAAATAGTACTCCCCAGTTGCTCCTTGAATAAAATGTTGTGAACTTCGCCGATCTTCAGATTGCCTTCCCGATCTTTTAAAAGCATAAAATTGTACTCTTGAATCATCGTTTTGATTAGGACTTTGACAAATTGGGCTTTCATATTAAGCCTCCCGATACCTTTAAAGATTCCTTGACAAACATTTCTTAATACTTTTTCGTCAATTCCGTTCCTTGGTAATAATGGGCCAAGATTTGATCGAAGAAATATCCGGCAGCGGCCATGCCTGCCGCGCCGCTTTGAGCCATTCCGACCCCGTGCCCCCAACCGCCCCCGGTGAAAACGAAGGAATCCGGCAACCCGTCGGCGCCCAGTTTGGGCTGAACTACGAAAAGATTGCTCCGCAGGCCGCCGAGGGAACGGATGGCGTCTCCCTTAAGGGTTTTTTCGCCGGCGGTTCCCTTGATCAAAATTTCGACGGCCCGGCCGCTAATGCTCCGTTCAACCACGGTTAAAGAAAGGATACGCCCGACTGTCCCGGAGAGTTTTAAGCGGGTTTCGATCTCTTCCCGGGTTATCCAATGAGACCAACGGTAGGCGCTTCGGTTGGAATATTTAGGATGGTTAGAATGGGCCTCGGGACGGCTTTTCAACCAGGCGTATAGATCCGCCGGAGTAATCAGGCTGTCGCGGGGCGGCAACAACTTATCCGGGACCGCTTGCAAATACGGCGCGGGAAAGCCCCAAACTTTTTGGCTGCTTTCGGTATACCCGCCACAGTTATCATAGTAAAAAGCGCCAATGGGTTTGGACTGATAGGTCAAGATTAGCCCCCTGGTAGAGTTGACCGCTTCTATAACTGACTTTGTTTCCGACTGGACGCCGTTATAAACTTGGGAGGCGACGGTCGGTAATAAATCGAAACCGCGAGTTTTAAATCTGCCTAAGTTGGCGAAGGTATAAGTCCGGGCCGCTACGGCTTGGGCTTCTAAGACCGCTTTCGGCCAAGAAGATGGGACCTCGGAAGGGACTACGGCATAGAGATACTCCTCAACGTTAACCTGGTTTACAATGGTCAAGCCTTGGTTAAACCTGAGCAATTCCAGGCTTCCCCGGTAAGTGCGGTCCTGACGGCCGGCGAAGAAATAACCTTGCCCGTGTTGGGCGTCGAAGATAATAGTTGTGGCTCCGGGTTCCCGGTATGAAAGGAGCAATGGTTTGGAAGAGCTGATTAAAAGACGGCCGTCTTCAGCGCAGATCTCGGTTGCAGCGCTGTTTTGGCGGACCAATAATACTGTATTGGCTTTTCCCGTCGCCACTTTGGTCCCATTTCGTTCCGCGATCCGGAATTCACCTCCGGTTTTGAGATGCGCTTGTAGTACTTTTTCCATCAAGCCGATCCGGACTTCCGGAATGGATTCTCTTTTGGAAGCGACGGCTCCGACTGTCGGGGGAGTGGAGATTCGGCGCCTTTCCGCGGAAGCGGCGCTTCTTTTGGCTTCGAATTCGGGCCGGGCGTCATTGAATTCTTTCAACGTTGCAGTGACTGTTTTATTCCAGGGCAGGGCCCCTTCGGCTTTGAGTAACAGATTAAAAGCGGATTGAAACTTTTCTTGGGCAAGATAGGATTGGATCAATGGATAGAAACAAATGGTCAGATTATGGTCCTGGGCGGTCGCTCTTTTAAGATAGGTTTCAGCCTGGTGGTAGCGGCCTTTTTCCAGTGTAACCCGGCCTAAAAAGTAATAAGCCATGGGATTGAAGCTTTGTTGGCTTAACGATTGTTCAAGAAAGGTTTCCGCTTCATCATATTGATTTAAGTCCATATAGGACAGACCGATCCAGAAGAGGGCTTCGGGGTCGGATTCGGGCTCATGGGCTACCTGCAAGGTCAGTTCAGGCCGTCCCCAGAGATAAGTAGCTTCCATTAAAGCTAATCTGTATCCCGGTTCTGCCGGGTATTTATTTGCTAAATAGGTCAACGTGGAAACCGCCTCTTCATAATTGCCGGTTTCTTTTAAGACTTGGAAAAGATTTAAACGGGCTTCATCGTTTTCCGGGTCCGATTGGAGTATTTCCTGAAATCTTTCAATGCTTCTCAAATAATCCCCTTGGTGATAGGCTGTGATTCCCGCTTTGAAAAGATACTGGTTTTGTTCACTGGAAACAGTATTTTCGGAAACCGCCGGGTACTGTAGAGTAACCAAGATGATTATCAACAACAAAGTTGATAAGAAAAGATGGTTTCGATGATGAAAATGATTAACCGGACTTTTAATTGTTTGTTTCATGATTCAACCCTTTATGAATTTTTATTAACATCATATCCTTCCCACTCCTGAATAAAAATCTAGCAACAACATTGCGAAATGGGGTTGCGGGAATGCTGATAGTCTGCATTATCAAACCAAAGGTCTTGCGTTACTTAATCGGTTTAGGAATACTATTCGGCTTTACCGGGCTGATATTCCTGCTTTTCCAAGCAACAAAAACCCAGGGTGTTCTTGGAAAGTTAACGGTAGTTATCGACCCCGGACACGGAGGGGTTGACGGCGGTACAGCCGACCGGCAAGGCAATTTGGAGAAGGATATTAATCTAAAAATTGCCTTAAAAACCAGTGAACAACTCCGCCAAAGCGGCTTAAGAGTGATTATGACCCGGAACCGTGACGCCGATCTGGCTCCTTTTTTGTCAGGGCGAAAAGGGAGACACCGCCGGGATTTAATTGGGCGGATCAATAAAGCCCTAGCGGCAAGATGTTTGGCTATGGTAAGCATCCATTGTGATTATTCCGCTGATCCCCACAAACAAGGAGCGGTTGTGTTTTATAACTACCATTCCGTAGCGAGTAAAGAGATTGCAGGTTTAATCCAGGAAGAGCTGAATTCGATCCAGAAAAGGACTGGTAAAATAGCTCCGGGCAAATATTTGATTATCAGACAAAAGGCAATTACCGGGGTCTTGGTGGAAGTTGGTTTTCTTTCCAACCAGATTGATGCAGAAAAACTACAAACAGATCTCTATCAAGAACAAGTAGGGACAGCTATTTCCAAAGGTGTTCTCCGGTATTGCAGGAAAACACTGGGTTATAGCGAATAATATGTAATATTATAGGAAAATATGTTTTGGGGGATTCCAATGGATGCCACATTTTACAATCGGGTCGGAAAACCGGTAGCATTTTTAGTTAAAAATGAAGACGAAAATGTAATTAGTCTTTGGAATGGAATAGCAGTCGGTTATTTGTTTGAGGATCAGGTCTATGGCTGGAATGGGAAACAACTTGGTTGGTATATTGATGGCGTTTTTTACGATAAACGCGGGTTTCAAGTGGGTTTTACCAGGCGCCGCTGTCCGGTGGTAGTTACTCGGTCCCCGGCGAAGCCGAAACAATTGATTAAAGGCGCTAAAAAGTTGCGGGACTTGCCGGGAAAGAAACCGGAGTTGACCAAGAAATTTTCCTTGATGGAACTGGAAAACCTTTTGGAATCGGGCCGGAGCCAACAAGCATGATCGCTGACGACACTGATAATGCTGATGAAGCGGATGGCATGCGAGGCTATGCCTGATGCCTGTAATGTGTTACCGAAGCTTAAAGGATTTACAAGATCAATCCAACTTAAATATGTCCTTAAACAGATGGAGCGCAGTTGCGCTCCTTTATATTGGATCGGGTCAACAAGACCCGGAACGTAAGGGAAAGTTGCCATCAATCATGGCGTTCACCCCTTTCGTTAAACAAAATTATAGCTGTTTTTTCGATTTAATACAATACCTTCCGATTAGGATCAGGGGTTAGAGCATTCCGAAAGTTGTAAAGTACGGTAAGTAGGGCTTGTTTTTTGAAAATAGTCAAATTATAATAATAACTGACTATCGGTCGAAAACAGACTAATGTGATCCAAGGGGGGTAAAGCCGTGACCGTATCCACAAGGAGACAACGTGAACAACAGTTGCGACGGGAGACGATTATCGAAGCTGCTCAGAGATTGTTTGAGCAGAAAGGTTTCGAGCAAACCACGGTTGAACAAATTGCCACCTTCGCCGAGTTTGGAAAGGGGACAATCTATTCGTATTTCAAGAGTAAAGAAGAGATTTATATCGCTATTCTGGAAAAGAAACTTGATCAGCTTGAACAAAAGATGAAAGAAGCTGTCGCCAACCCCGGCTCGGCGGTGGACTCCTTATATGGTTTGTATGATGCTTTTATCGAATACCACCGTGACCGTAAAGGTTTTATCGATACGCTATTTGTTCAGATTGACGATCAAATTCTATATCGTTTAGGCGGAGTGGTAGGCGGATTAAAGAGCAAGGCTTCAGTTTGGATGGAAATTGTGGAGAACACGATCCGATGGGGAATTGAGCGCGGCGAATTCGGCCCGGTCGATGTGGAACGAATCTCCAAGACCATTGTGGGGATGATTTTAGGCTTGATTATCCAGTTTGAAATGGGTCAGATCAAAGAAGATTTGGTACATTATCGGGATGCGGTTTTTAAATTGATCTTCGAGGGCATTAAAGAAAAGCCTGATCCGGCATGAGCCGGAGACGCTTAAGTTAATCCTTATATTATTTTAAAACATTTCGGCAGGATTTGGATTAACTCCCCCGAATCCCTATAGGGTTAGGGGGTTTTTTCTTGCCTAAGTATACGGTTATTCCCGGTGAATTAAAGAAACATCAGGTGATTATTTCCCAAATTAAGACCGCCCTTCTTAATCATGATTTTACTTTGATCTTTATATTTCCTACTCTCAGCTTGCTAAAAGAGATCCGGGAAGAGTTATTACGTGATTCAGATATCATTGGAGTCGGTGGGATCCGACTGCTGCTCTTCGAAGGGTTTATCGAAGAATTGGTTCGCCGTTTCGGTTTGGAAGGGCGGCGGCCATCTCCCGTCGAACAAGAGTTATTGGTCACCGAGGCATTTTTCAGCTTAAGTCAGGCCGGGAAATTGGGTTACTTGAATCAAGCGCCTTTTTCCCCCAGTTATCGCCGGGCGATCCTGGAAGGGATCCGCGAGTGGAAACGGGCCGGTTTGACCCAGGAAATTTTCAAGGAATGGGCTGAAGGTCAGAACGCCAAGGAGCGACAATTGGCCTTAGTTTATGAGGCATACCAAGAACTTTTAGTGGAACGGGGATTGAGTGAAGAAGATCAGATCCTGAACCGTCTTGAGGAGCTTCGAAGCAGCGCAACAAAGACGCCGGAGACGACAACGGTAATCATGTATGGTTTCACCGACTTGACTCCTTTGCAAAAGGATTTCCTTAAAACACTTGACTTTTGGTTTGATTTTGAATTTATAATCGACCCTACTAGCGCTCCGGCCCTTCAACAAATGGTCTCTAAACATTTCCCGGTTAAGTTTCCCCAACCCGATGTTATTTCCCCAATGAATGCCTTGGAACGGTTACAAGCTGATTTTGGGTCTGGAAAGCCGTCCCCCATCAACCTGAAACCGGAGGACCATTCGCTGCAATTGATTGAGGCGGCCGGATCGGAACGGGAAATTACCGGTATCGCCAGGGAGATCGCGAAATTAATCTCAGAAAATCCCGGTTATCAATGGGATGATTTTTTGATTATCACACCTAACTTGCAGGAGTTCGACAAAATTGCCGGACCGATCTTTGCCCAATACCAACTAAAAATCGGTGAAGGCCCAAACGGGACAGCCGGGGAGTACCCGGCGGTTAGCGTGTTTTACGAAGCCTTAACAGCTACCGATACTGATTGGCAATGGCCGGAGATGGAATTGTTAATCCGCCATTTTTATACAGGGCCTGCTTCAAGTTTAGGAGACCGGCTTTTACTTTGGATCGGCCAACACTATGGAGGGGTCTCCAGCCGGCGCCGTTGGTTGGAGTTGATTGGCGATGATCGGTTCATCAGTTCCGCGACCCAAGCCGGGTTTGATTTGGCCCCCCTGAACCATTTGGTTGACTGGTTGATCAAAATTCCCAATCAATCTCATTTACAAGATTATCTGAAGTTAGCCGGAAAATGGTTTGGGAGCCAAATGGTCTTGAATATGGAATCCTTATCCGGTAATCTTTCTCAGCTTGCTTTGGAGCTTGAAAATTATCAAGCGGCCCAAGGCTGTATTTCGATTTTGGAAGAGATTGGCCGTGTGGCGGATGGCTTAAGGTGTTTTGAAGGGGTATTTAGCGCCGGAGAGTTTCAAGAATTGATCAGTTATTACTGGGAGTCAATATCGGTATCTTCCGGCAGTAACCAACGAAGGATTAGAACCCTTCACCCACGGGAGGCGCGGGGTTTAAAGGCGCGGGTGGTCTTTATCGCCGGATTGGAACAAGGGACATTTCCCAGAGTTTATGTGAACGACTGGAAGCTGGTCCCGGCTGCCCGGAGGGAATTAAGGGCCCTCGGGATCGACTTGGAAACCGGAGAACATTATCAGCTCCAGGAAGCGTTGGCTTTTTATTGGGCCCTTCAAACCGCCGGCGACCGTTTATATCTGGTCTACCAAAATCAGGACAGCGGCGGCCAACCGAAAAACCCTTCGCTGTTCTTGGATGAAGTCTGGCAATGGGTCCCGGATTCAAAAAAGAGAATTATCCATTATGGTTTAGCGCCCCGGATTTTTGAATCTAAGAACGATTGTTTTTCAGCAATCGAGCTAAGGGAATGGTTGATCGGCGTATTGCTCCGGGAGGAAGCCGAAGTCGCTCCCGAAGGGATGGAACATATTCTGGAGTTGCTTCGGGAGGCCGAGTATCGTAGTTTGGCTCAGCGGTTGCATGAAAGGCGTAATTGCGGGCCCCAAGTCCACCTGGGTGATAACCAAAGAACGCTTCAGTTACTGAACACTAGATTCGGAGAGGAACACCGTTTTTCAATTACTGCCATTGAGGACTACCGTTCTTGTCCTTATCGTTTTTTTCTAAAACACCTGTTAAAAGTGAGGCCGGTCCCAAAGCCGACTTTATTGCCGGAACTATTGGATCTGGGCAATTTTTATCATGGAGTCCTCCGCGAGTTTGGGAAGAGGTTTCGCGGCCGATCCCTGCGCAAGGATGAATTAGAACATTATCAGGAAACGATTGACGCTTGCTTAAAAGAAGCGTCTCAAGAATGGCGGAGATGGGCCGGGAGTGATTTGGCGGATATAATTCTCACTCTGAAACAAGAAGAGATCCGCAAAACCCTGAGACGGTGGTTGGAATCGGAAATCGAATGGACGGAAGCGACAGCCGGCCGCTTTCAAATGCAAAAGTTCGAATGGAGTTTCGGAATGGACCATGATTCCGATCCGGAAGCCTTGACCTACCCGTATTTTTTAGAGGACGGCCCGGTCCGGATCCGGATCTGGGGACGGGTTGATCGGGTGGACAGCGATAGCTCGGGGGTTTTTACGGTTTATGATTATAAGCTAGGCAAAGGCCCGACTTATAATGACTTAATCGAAATGAAAAACCTGCAAATTCCCTTCTACTTGCTGGCCTTGGAACAGCTGGCTTTTGGCCCGGGGCAAGCGGCGGGCGGAAGTTATCTGGGACTGCGCGAACCTTCCCGAAGCGATGGCGGAATCTGGCATCAGGAGCGGTTAGGAACGGCACTGAAGAACAAAGGGCTCCTTCAGGGGGAGGCATGGGAAAGCCTATTGGAGGAAGTGAAAAAACAATTGGTGGCCGCGGTTTCCGGGATCCGGAGCGGTAAGTTTGACTTGACCGAGGATGATTGCCCGGAATATTGCGAATACCGGAGTTGTTGCCGGCGGTCGGAAAGAGAGGTTGAAGCTAATGGCGTATCCGCTTAATGAGCAACAAACCAAAGCGGTAAACCTATTCGACGCCGACTTGGTAGTGACCGCCGGGGCCGGCACTGGAAAAACCAGTGTTTTGACGAGTAAGTACCTACGGTTATTGGAAGATCGCCGGGCCGGAGTCAACGAGATCCTGGCGATTACTTTTACCAATAAAGCAGCGGCAGAAATGGGGGACCGGATCCGGCTTTTCATTCAAGAACATCTGAAGGGGTCCGGCGATACTAAGGAGGCCGAATACTGGCAAAGTCAACTGCTGAAACTGGAGAGCGCCAAGATAAGTACTTTTCACAGTTTTTGCCTTGGATTGCTCAGAGAACACCCTTTGGAAGCCGGAATCCCTCCGATCAGCGGCATCTTAGTCGAAGGGGAGGAAGTTGTCTACCTCAATCAAGCCATTGCCACGGTCTTGACCCGGGAATTCAAAGAAGAAAGCGTTGACCGTCGGATTTTTACGCGGATGCTTCAAGAACATGGCTGGGAGCAATTCCAAAACGACCTGGCCGTTGTCTTTGGTTCCATTAGAGAGAGCGGGAGCGCTTTTGCCGTAATCGGTGAATTATCAATGGCCCGCCTTAACCAACCGGAAATTTATAACCTTGATGGCCTCATTGCGGAGCTGGCCGATTTTTTGGAATTTTGCCGGGGCCAAAAGCTGACGGATCGGGCTACGGAGATTATCGCCTCTTTCCAAGCAAAATGGCCTGATTATCAAAGGATTTTAGGCGCGGAAAATTCATTTGAAGAAGTAATTCGGGTTTTAGCGGAAATCCGGAAAATGCTCCCCGGAAACTTGCCGAAAGTTTTAAAAGAGCGCTTAACCTTAATCCATATTATACTGGAAAGTATCAGCCAAAAACTGCTCGATCGGGAGTGTTTAAAAAGATTACCGGTTTTAGAAACGCTTTTGGGAAGGATTGATCAAGAGTATACCCAGGCCAAACTGGAGAAGGGTTTGGTTGATTTTACCGATCAACAGTTGTTGGCCAGGAATTTGCTGCGGAGATTTCCGGATCTGGCGGCCAAGGTCCGGCAGGGCATTAAATACATATTGGTTGATGAGTTTCAGGATACCAACGGTTTGCAGATGGATTTAATCAGCCTATTGATAGGTAAAGACTATCAAGGAGGGCGTTTGATGGCCGTAGGCGATATCAAGCAATCAATTTACCGTTTTCGCGGAGCTGAGGCTGGGTTAATCACCGAACTGAGCGATGAGGTCCGCAGCCGAGGCGGGGCAGTGGTCGCCCTTTCGGAAAATTACCGTTCGGACCGGGTGGTGATCGATTTTATTAATCATGTCTCCAACCGGATTTTTGAGGATGAGGCCTTTGAATATCAACCGCTTCAGGCGACCAAGTCCCAACCGGGCTCCGGAATTGAGTTTTTATTAACCGGGACCACCGACCGGGCTGTAGAAGCTACAATGGTAGCGAGCAGAATAGACCAACTGGTCCGGGAAAGCCAATCCGGAGATTGTCCGGTTAATTATGGGGACATTGTTTTGCTGTTCAGGGCCGGCAGTTCGGTCCGCCTTTATCAACAGGCATTTCAAAGCATGGGAATCCCATATTACAATTCTTGTGGCGGCGACTTTTACCACCGGCAGGAGATCCTCGACCAATTAAACCTATTGCGTCTGGTGCAACAACGCTATGATTCCCTGGCTTTGTCGGCTTTGTTAACCTCTCCCTATGTCGGCCTTTCCGAGGCCGGACTGTTTTGGTTGGGTCAAAAGGGGGATTTAGTTAAGGAATTTTATGAAGCCCCGGAATTTTCCAAGGAGATTCCAGCAGCGGAACGGGAACGGTTATCGGAATTTCGCGAGCTCATCAATGATCTCCTTCAAAAACGGGAAATGCTTCAAATACCGGGTATTATCCGGACCGCCCTCAAGCGGTGTCATTATCCGGAGATGCTCTGGGCTTCGTCTCACGGTTCCCAACGAGTGGCTAATCTGGAAAAACTATTGGCCAAGGCCGATGAGTTCGTAGCCAAAGGATTCCACGATTTAAACCGTTTTCTATCTTTCATCGCTGACCTTGAAGGGATGGGAATTTTGGAGAGTGAAGCCCCGACCGAAGCCGAGTTGGGCAATGTGGTCCGAATGATGACCATTCACCGGTCGAAGGGTTTGGAGTTCCCGGTGGTGATCATCCCGGAACTGGACCGGCGATTCAACTTCAGAAAGCAAGGAAATTTAGCCTTCCATAAGCGGATCGGTTTGGGAATGAATATCCGGCCGGAGACGGAATCCATCGCCCCATCTTCCCTTTGGGAAGCGATTAAACAGCAGAATAGACGGGAAGAAATTTCCGAGATAAAACGTTTGCTTTACGTGGCGATGACCAGGGCCAGACAACGCTTGATCATGGCCGGCTCCGGTCACAGCAGTTCCCAGGGGACCACCTTAGAGACTGCCAACTGCTGGATGAAATGGTTTGAGCTTTTAATGCCTCTGGGTGAAGCGGAAGAAGCACTTGATTATGAAGGCATTCCGGTTAAAGTGGTCCGGGATATAACTGAGGCCCCACTCAGAACCCGGTTCGAGCTCATTCTCGATAAAATATTGCCCCAATTAGAAGCGGAATGTCCTCTCAGGAAAGCAAGCATGGAGGTGGCCGTCACAGTCGAAGCTGAAACCCAAACTCTAAGGGTCTCGGAGATTTTAACTTATTTAAATTGTCCCCGTAAGTATTTCTACCAATACCGGCTGGGCTTGAGCGGTTTGATAGCTAACCCTGGGGAGTCCCGAGCCATAAAAGCAAATGATAACTTAGGAGCTTTGATCGGTGATTTTCTTCATCAGGCGGCAGGGCGGGAAGATGACGCCTGGCCGGAAGAGTTATGGGCGGGAATGTTCGGCGTTCTGCCGGGTATTGATCGAACGAGGGTGAAAGGAGAGTTGGGCCGGATCTGGCGTAACTTCAGGAATAGCCCCTATATGAAACTGACGGGGAAATATTGGGATGAAGCGCCCTTTCTCTTGAAATTAACTCCGGAACTCAGGGTGGAAGGCCGGTTCGATCGGGTGATTCAAAACCGGGCCGGAGAATTAATTTTAGTTGATTATAAGACCCACCGGGTCCCGGCGGAACGGGCGCCGGTAATCGCCGAATCATATTATCCGCAGCTAAGGCTATACGCCTTGGCTGTGCAGGCGCTCTGGGGAAGACTGCCCGAACGGGCGGTATTGTACTTTCCTTACCCGGACCAAGGAGTGGAGGTTCCCTTGGATCAGGCTTCATTGGAACGGTTGGTGGAAGAGGTAAAGGCAATGGCGGAGTTTATTAACGGACACGACCTCCCCGGGGCCTATCCCAAGAGGGGGGATTGCCGGAACTGTAGTTATGAATGGCGCTGTAAGCTGTAATTAGTAATCCACCCCGTCATACCGGGGCGAGTGGAGGGTAAAACTCATATTAGTTGGATAATGTTCTCAAAGATACTGGAGGATGGCGAATGGATCTACATGAAGAAGCTTTAGAATTACACCGGGTGAACCGCGGCAAGCTGGAGGTTGTCAGTAAGGTGCCGGTCCGGAACGCTAAAGAATTAAGTTTAGCATATTCACCGGGGGTTGCCGAACCTTGCAAGGAGATCGCGGCTGATCCGGTTTTAAGTTATCAGTATACCAACCGGGGAAACACGGTAGCGGTGGTTTCAGACGGCACGGCAGTGCTCGGACTGGGCGATATCGGCCCCGAGGCGGGATTGCCGGTGATGGAGGGGAAGGCGGTTCTTTTTAAAAACTTCGCCGATATCGATGGGTTTCCAATCTGCTTGGCTACCAAGGATGTGGATGAACTGGTCCAAGCGGTCAAATGGCTGGAACCTACTTTCGGCGGGATTAACCTAGAAGATATTTCCGGGCCTCGTTGTTTCGAGATTGAAGAACGGTTAAAGAAAGCCCTGAATATTCCGGTTTTCCATGATGACCAGCACGGAACGGCGGTCATTTGTTGCGCCGGACTGATGAATGCTTTGAAAGTGGTCGGCAAAGAGCTGGCCCAAGCCAAAGTAGTGGTTAGCGGGGCCGGCGCCGCAGGACTGGCCATCGCTAAAATGTTAATCAATATTGGGATCAAGCCTGCCAATATTCGAATCTGCGATAAAGACGGCCGGTTGTATCCGGGCGGGACCGCCAATCCTTATCAGGAACAGATAACCTTACAAACCAACCCTGATGGCGAACGGGGTAGTTTAGCCGATGCTTTGACGGGGGCGGACGTGTTTATCGGCGTCTCGGCGCCGGGAATCGTCAGCCGGGAGATGGTCAGGTCAATGGCCCCGCGGCCTATCGTTTTCGGGATGGCTAATCCGGTTCCGGAAATCATGCCGGAAGAAGCCTTGGCTGCCGGCGCCGGGGTTGTCGGTTCGGGCCGTTCCGACATGCAAAATCAGATCAATAATTTACTGGGTTTCCCGGGGATTTTCCGGGGGGCATTGGATGTCCGGGCTTCGGAAATTAATGAAGCGATGAAGATGGCTGCCGTCAAAGCCTTAGCCGGGCTGGTTACCGGAGCGGAACTTTGCGCCGAATATGTGATACCTAAGCCATTTGACCGGCGAGTGGTCCCGGCGGTAGCGCTGGCGGTAGCCCAAGCGGCGATAGCTACCGAAGTGGCCAGAGAACCTAAAACGCTGGAAGAACTGAAAACAGGCCTGGTTAATCATGGGTTATTATAAGTTTTTTGGAATCAAAAGCGCCTGTCATTTCTGAGACTGTTCCGACATATCTTTTACAGGGTGAAGAATATGGCGGCGATCTGTAAACTTTTAATAATAATCGGACTCAATTTTACCGCTCTGGCTTTATTAATCTACCGGTTGATTAGGGATGGGAACAAATATCCGGCAGCGCTACGATTAACTTGGGAATGGATTATGTTCCAAAACGGCGCTAATCTTCCGGTTAATCCCGGGCCGAACGGGTCCTGGGCGCTGTTTCTGGGTAAAACCTGGTGGTTAATGTTACTGATCTTCGGTATTACTTGGGTCAATTCGCGGGAATTAGCCTTTTTGCCGGTTTTAATATTATTAATACTAACACACGTTTATTGGTATTTGGAAGGCCACGCTCATCAAAGCGAACGGTTCGACCGAATCTTCAATCTCAACCAGAACTGGGGCATTATCTATAAGGAAATCGACGATGGTTCCGGAGTGAACTCCAAAACCCTGGCCGAGTTGGACTTGAGAAAGAAAAACCTATTGGTTCTGGCCATTGAGCGTCAGGGCCGGATTACTCCGTTCCCCAAGGGATTGGAGGTTTTAACCACTGGCGACCGGATGGTGATGTTCGGTGAGCTATATTCATTTCATTGTTTTTTTGAAAATGGGGATGACCTAAAACCGGTTGCTCCGGAGGCGAATACTTAAAGCCTTTCTTTCAAATAAATTCTTGACAGTTAGCGCTAAGGTTTACTATAATAAGGTAAAAATATTAGACATATGTAAATGGAGAAAAAATGGACCAAATGGAGCATTATGAATCAATCGGCGGCGATTATATTGTAGTCCGCGCCTTGGAGGACGGAGTAACAATCATCGGCCTGACCCGGGGTAGGGACACCAAGTTTCACCATACCGAAAAATTGGACCGGGGCGAGATAATGATCTTTCAATTTACCGAACATACTTCGGCCATGAAGATTAGAGGCAAAGCCGAAGTTTACACCAAACACGGAACCATTCCCACCGGCAAAGAATAGAAATGGAACGGACGGTATCCGTCCATTGAAATTTAGGGATGATTCATGAATCATCCCATAGGCAAAATCATTACAGTTGAGATTAGGGTTGAGATTAGGATAGTAAAGTTGAGTTTTTAGTTGAGCCGAGCTGAGCAGTCATGGTTGATCTTCATTAAAGACCAGGCTCTTAGGAGTCGTGGTCTTTTTTAATTTGATTTGAAGGAGGAGCGGAGTTGAGTCGAGAGGAGTTTTTAGAGAACCTACCCTTGGTGAGGGCGACTGGGACCAAGAGTTGTTTTGAACTCGGGAGCATCAGGGTGGGCGACGGTAGCCCGGTGATCATCGCCGGACCGTGTGCGGTGGAGTCGGAAGAACAACTGCTAAATGTGGCCAAATTTGTGAAGGACTACGGCGCGCAAGGATTAAGAGGAGGAGTATATAAACCGCGAAGTTCGCCTTATAGTTTTCAAGGGCTGGGCCGAATCGGCCTTGAGTATTTAGCGAAAGCCAGAGCCGGGACGGGTTTATTCACAGTGGTTGAGGTGACCGGAGTCGCCCAGGTTGAAGAGGTGGCCGGATATGCGGATCTGATTCAAATCGGCGCCCGAAACATGCAAAATTTTGAACTTCTAAAAGCGGCGGGAAAATGCCTTCTACCGGTATTACTAAAGCGGGGCCTTTCGGCGACGATTCAAGAGTTGTTACAGGCGGCCGAGTACATCCTGAAAGAGGGCAACCCCCGGGTTATCCTGTGTGAACGGGGCATTCGCACTTTTGAGACGATTACCAGAAACACGCTGGATATTAATGCGATCCCTTTATTGAAACAATTAACTCATCTGCCGGTCTTCGCCGATCCCAGCCACGGTACGGGCCGAAGCGATCTGGTCATCCCAGTGGCCAAGGCGGCCCTTTCCGCCGGAGCGGACGGGTTAATCGTTGAAGTTCATCCCGATCCCACCGCCGCGCTGTCTGATGGGGTGCAATCACTTGACTTTTCAGGGTTTCAGAGTTTAATGAAACAATTGGCTTTGAAGCGGCGGCAAATGGAAAGGAACACCCCTTTGATTGCGCCGGATTTCAAAGGGTATCAACAATTGGCTGCTGCCGGTCACCGCCATATACCGGTCTATACCGAATTGGTCAATGACGCGGAGACTCCGGTGACCGCCTTTACTAAGCTGACCCAAGGAGCAGGGGGTTTTTTGCTGGAAAGCGTCGACCGGGGTGAACAAGTGGGGCGTTATTCGTTTATCGGGTGGGACCCGTTATTGGTTTTTAAAGCATCCGGCGGGGTACTTACCTGCGCCGATCACAACGGTTCATCCCTGATTAAAGGCGAACCGATGGCGGAGATTGAAAAGATGCTGAATTCTTTAAAAGTAGCCCCCCTGCCGGAACTGGGCGCGTTTTACGGCGGGGCGGTCGGATATACCGGATATGATTATGTCCGGGAGATTGAAAAGCTGCCGTCACAAGCCAAGCCCCTGACCGGTTTGCCGGATCTTCACTGGATTGTCCCGAAATACCTGGCCCGGTTTGACCATGTTTCTCATAAAATAACCCTTATTGTATTAAGCCGGGTTGAAGAGGACGATTTAGAGGCTTCTTTCCGTGGAGCGGAACGGGAATTGGAGGGTGTTTTAACCCGTTTTGACCATGAAATACATTTGGACCCCATACCGAACAAAACAGGTGAGGGGATTGATTCGCCCCGGGAGTGTACTCTCTCCAAAGCTGAATTTATGGAAAGGGTGGAGCGGATTAAAGAGTATATCCGGGCCGGGGATGCCTTTCAAGTGGTCTTGTCCCATCGGATCAGCCAGGACTATTCAGGGGACCCGTTTCTCTTTTACCGGCTGCTCCGGACTATCAATCCCTCCCCCTACTTGTTTTATCTGGATTTCGGCCCGTTGCGGCTGGCGGGTTCCTCACCCGAGGTTATGGTCCGCTTGGCGGACGGGATAGCTACCTTAAAGCCCATCGCCGGCACCAGGCCTCGCGGTGGTTCGGCCGCGGAGGACGAAAGATTGCGCCGGGAACTATTGGCTGACGAGAAAGAACGGGCCGAACATGTTATGTTGGTGGACTTGGGCCGGAATGATCTGGGACGGGTTTGCGGATTCGGAAGCGTCCGGGTGAAAGAGTTAATGGCGGTCGAGTTCTACTCGCATGTGATGCATATTGTCTCCGAGATCCAGGGAGAATTGACTCCCGGTTACTCGTGTTTTGACTTGTTCCGGGCGGTATTTCCGGCGGGGACGCTATCGGGGGCCCCGAAAATCCGGGCCATGGAAATTATTGATGAGTTAGAGCCTGCCAGACGGGGGTTTTACGGCGGAGCAGTCGGGTATATAGGGTTTAACGGTAATATGGATACCTGCATCACCATCCGGACGGTGTTATTCAAGGACCGGAAAGCCCATCTTCAGGTGGGGGCGGGAATCGTAGCCGATTCGGAGCCGGAGCGGGAATACGAAGAATCAATGAATAAGGCTGGGGCGATGTTGGCCGCGCTGGCCCGGGCGGGAAGTGATTCAAGGTGTTGATCGTCATCGATAATTATGACTCATTCACTTATAACTTGGTCCAATATTTCGGGGAGTTACAAGTTGAGACGAGAGTTTTCCGAAACGACCGGGTCGGGGTCGAAGAGCTTGAGGCTTTGCAACCAAAGTACCTGGTGATCTCTCCGGGACCGGGCGCTCCGAAGGAGAGCGGCATTTCAATGGCGGCCATCAGATTTTTTACGGGAAGAATTCCAATCCTCGGCGTTTGCCTCGGGCACCAGTGTATCGGCGAATTGTTCGGGAGTGAGATTGTTCGGGCGCCCCGCCCGGTCCATGGCAAGATGAGCCGGATCTACCATAACGGCAAAGACTTATTTCAGAATCTTCCCGAAACCTTTGAGGCAGTCCGCTATCATTCGTTGGTGGTAAAGCGGGAGACCATGCCGGAATCACTTGAGATCACCGCCGCTACCGGTGATCACTTAATAATGGGGTTAAAGCATAGACAAGACCCGACTTTCGGAGTCCAATTTCATCCGGAATCGATCTTTACTAATGCAGGAAAGCAATTGCTCGAGAATTTTTTACAAACTTAAGTTTTAGAGTTATCCGGATTTTAACCTAGATATCAAAGAGATTGGCAATATCAGAGACAGCCTGCAATCTGCGAAATCTGTGTAATCTGTGAAATCCTGATTAAGAGGAGCTGAGCAAAGATGATTAAGGAGAGTTTAGCGAAGTTAGCGTATGGTGAGGACCTTACCGAAGATGAGATGATCGGGGCCACCGAGGCGATTATGGAAGGCCGGGCTTCACCGGCTCAAATCGGAAGTTTTTTAACGGCTTTACGTTTAAAAGGAGAAACCGTTGATGAAATCACCGGCGCCGCCCGGGTGATGCGGGAGAAATCATTAAAGGTAAATTTCAAGGCCCCCGTAGTGATTGATACCTGCGGGACCGGCGGGGACGGGGCCCAGACCTTTAATATTTCGACCACTGCCGCTTTCGTTGTGGCGGCTGCCGGAATTCCCGTCGCCAAACACGGCAACCGGGCCATGTCCAGCCGTTGCGGGAGCGCCGATGTTCTGGAGGCCTTAGGGGTCAAGGTGGATTTGTCCCCGGAGAAAGTCGAGCGTTGTTTAGAGGAAACCGGAATCGGGTTTCTGTTTGCTCCCATTTTCCATCAGGCGATGCAACATACCGTTGGTCCCCGAAAGGAGTTGGGATTTAGGACTGTCTTCAATCTGTTGGGACCATTGACCAACCCCGCCGCCGCCAATTGTCAGCTGGTGGGGGTCTTTCATCCGGAGCTCACTGAAGTAGTGGCCCAGGCGCTGCAACGCTTAGGAGTAGAACGGGCGGTGGTGGTCCATGGCGGGGGAGGCCTCGACGAATTGTCCTTGGCCGGTATGAATAAAGCGAGTATTCTAAGGAATGGCGTGATAACCAATCTAAAATTTCAAGCGGCAGACCTGGGACTGACGCCCGCCTCCAAAGAGACTTTAAAAGGAGGAGGACCGGCGGAAAATGCCAGGACTACCGAGGAGATTCTCAAAGGGATTGAGCAAGGACCAAAATTGGCGGTGGTCTTACTCAATACCGGAGCGGCTTTGTTAGCTTCCGACCTGGTTTCCGATTTAAAAGCGGGGATAGGCTTGGCGCAAAAATTGATTAGTGAAGGAAAGGCTTACGCTAAGTTGGAGCAGTTGCGTAGGGTGGCGGGGTAGGACAGTGATCAGGAGCCAGGAGTCAGGAGTCAGCATAAAACCTAGAATTGTTTTGGCTTTTTGGATTGCGAAGCATGTGCTTTCATCATTTTCATTCTTTAATGCGCCCCGGCGAGCCGGGGTGGACGACTACTTTGAAAAAAGGAGCAGCCATGTTTTTAGACGAGATTCTTAAATACAAATACGCTGAGGTTGCGGTAAGAAAAGAACAAATGCCCATCCCGGAGTTGGAACGGGGGGTAATCAATGCTCCTCCGGCCAGGCCTTTTCGACAAAGCCTCACTGGAGATTCGATTAAATTAATCGCAGAGATCAAAAAGGCCTCTCCTTCAAAAGGCCTGCTTTGCCCCGATTTTCAACCGGTAAGTTTGGCGCGGGCTTATGAAGCTGCGGGAGCGACGGCAGTTTCGGTTTTAACGGATCAAAAGTTTTTTCAAGGGTCTTTGACCTATTTGGAACTTGTTAAAGTGGGAACCGGGAAGCTTCCGGCGCTGCGCAAGGATTTTATCATCGACCGGTATCAAATATTGGAAGCCAGGGTTTATGGGGCGGACGCGGTGCTCTTGATTGTGGCCGCGCTTACGGAACCGGAGCTAACGAGCTTTATAAAAGAGGCTAAGGCTTTGGGATTGGATTCGCTGGTCGAAGTCCATAATTTAAAGGAATTAAAGATCGCGTTGAACTCGGGGGCCGATCTGATTGGGATCAACAACCGCGATTTAAAAACATTCAAGGTTGACTTGGAAACCACCTTTCAATTGATTGAATCGATTCCAAGAGACAAGATGGTGGTTTCGGAAAGCGGTATCAAAAACAACCGTGAAGTTGAACGTCTGGCCCGAGCGGGAGTTAATGGGGTTTTGGTGGGAGAAGCGCTTGTCGCCGCCGCCGATCCGGGGTTGAAAATCAAGGAACTATTGGGAGAGTGTAATGATACCGGTTAAGGTTTGCGGTATTACTAATTTAGAAGGCGCTTTAGTTTGCGTAAAACACGGAGTCTCAGCGCTGGGATTCGTCTTTGCCGAATCCAAACGGCGAGTGGATCCGGAAAAGGTTTATCAAATCTCACGGCAGCTTCCCCCCTTCATCGTTAAAGTCGGGGTATTCGTCAATGAAGACCCTCTCCGGATCAGGGAGATATTGAAGGATTGCCGTCTCGACCTGGCGCAACTCCATGGGGGGGAAACTCCGGATGACTGTGAACCGCTGGAAGGCAGGGTGATTAAGGCATTTAGGGCCGGTTATGATCTTCCGAATCCAAACTGGCGAAGGGCGGCTATTCGAGGAATTTTAGTTGATTCTTATTCGTCCGGAGTAGCCGGAGGGACCGGAAAAGCGTTTGACTGGAAGCTGGCGGCCGGTTACAAGCAATTAGGGTTTCCTTTGATTTTAGCCGGAGGATTGAATGCCGACAACATAGAAGCTGCTGTCCGGGCCGTCCGGCCGGACGGGGTTGATCTGTCCGGCGGGGTGGAACGGGAGCCTGGGCTGAAGGATGCGGTGAAGATTGAAAATTTGATGGGTAAGATTAGGGCATTAAGTGGCCAGGAGTCAGGGGACAGGAGCCAGTAGTGAAAGCTGGGCGTTGACGTCCATTTTGGAATTGACTTGGATTTTGAAATGCGAAGCGTTGCTTTCAATCCTCTGACTCCTGACTCCCGGATTCTGGCTTCTATAGACTCCGGAGCAAGATCTCGAGATCACTGGCTCCTATATTCTAACTACTAATTAAGGTGGTGTTATAAAATGTCAACCTATCAAGATTGGTACTTTGGCGAATATGGCGGGAGGTATGCGCCGGAGACGTTAATGGCGGCTTTGGACGAATTGGAAGGGGCTTACCGGGAATCCGCCGCCGATCCGGAGTTCAAGGCGGAGTTGGATTATTTATACCGGTATTATTCGGGCCGGCCTACTCCCTTGTATTACGCCGCACGTTTCAGCCGGGAACTTGGTAAAGGCAAGGCATATTTCAAACGGGAAGATCTCAATCATACCGGGGCCCATAAGATTAATAACGCTTTGGGCCAGATTTTATTGGCGCGGCGGATGGGCAAGCGCCGGATTATCGCTGAAACCGGGGCCGGCCAGCATGGAGTAGCCGCCGCCACGGTTGCCGCCAGGTTTGGCTTGGAATGTGTGGTCTATATGGGCGAGGTGGATATCGCCCGGCAAGGGTTGAACGTGTTCCGGATGAAACTCCTGGGGGCTGAGGTCCGGCCGGTGACCTCGGGGAGCAGGACCTTGAAGGACGCTACCAATGAAGCGATCCGGGACTGGGTGACCAATGTGGACGATACCTATTATTTAATCGGTTCCGTTGTCGGGCCCCATCCTTATCCAGCCATGGTCCGGGATTTTCAGGCGGTGATCGGCCGGGAAACCAGGTCCCAATTGCAAGAACTTGAAGGAAGGCTTCCTGACTATGTGGTGGCTTGTGTCGGCGGCGGGAGCAACGCCATGGGGATCTTCAATGAATTTATCCCGGAACCCGGTGTCAAGCTGGTCGGGGTCGAGGCCGCCGGGAAGGGACTGGAAACCGGAGAACACGCGGCTGCGCTGGGCAAGGGGAAACCGGGAGTGCTGCACGGCGCTAAAAGCTACTTGCTTTCCGATGCCGACGGCCAAATTATTGAAGCTTACTCAATCTCTGCCGGCCTAGATTACCCGGGAGTCGGGCCGGAGCATAGTTATTTGAAAGACAGCGGCCGGGTGGATTACCGGGCGATCGGCGATTGGGAAGCGTTGGAGGCGTTTGAATATTTGACCCGGACCGAGGGGATCATCCCGGCCCTGGAGAGCGCCCATGGGGTGGCCGAAGGAATGAAAATCGGCAGGGAACTGAAACGGGATGAAATCATGGTAATCAACCTGTCGGGACGGGGCGACAAGGACATTAATACCGTAGCCGAGATTATGGGGGTAAAGCTATGAACCGGGTGGCGTTGGGATTTCAAAAGTTGCAAAAAACAGGCAAGAAGGCGTTTATCCCTTATATTATGGGAGGCGATCCGGATTTATCGAGTTTGCCGCGATTACTGGAGGCTTTGACCGAGTCCGGGGCGGACTTGATCGAAGTTGGGGTCCCCTTTTCCGATCCATTGGCCGACGGGCCGGTGATTCAGGCCGCCGGGGTTAGGGCGCTCCGGAACGGCTGTACTTTGAGGAAACTATTAGAAACTATCGAACCGGTGGCGTCTTCCTTGGGGACTCCTTTGATGTTGATGATCTATTATAACCAGATTTTGCAACGGGGATTGGGACGTTTCATGGAAGAGGCTAAGGAGGCCGGCTGCGCCGGGTTGATCATTCCCGATCTGCCGCCGGATGCCGCGGGGGAGTTGCGGGAATCAGCCGCCGGTTTGGAGATGGGCCTGAATTTTCTAGTAGCTCCCACCAGTAAAGAGGAGCGGATTAAGGCCGCGGCCCAAGCCAGCACTGGATTTTTATATGCGGTCTCCTTAAAGGGAGTGACCGGGGTCCGGAGCAGCCTGCCGCCGGAATTGCCGGAGTTTATTCGACGGGTGAAACAGATTAGCGCTCGTCCGGTGGCGGTGGGGTTTGGAATCGCCACCCCGGAACAGGCGCGGCTGGTCGCCGGCTTGGCGGACGGGGTGATTATCGGGAGCGCGATTGTTAAGGCCATAGCGGAGAATACGGGTTTGGAAAAGGTGGAATTCTTGGTGAAAGTACTGAGAGAAGCCATTTAAAATGGGAATTTAAGCAAGATGGATGAAAATGAGCCTAATATTCAAAAATGGGCTGCTACAAATGGAGCAGCCCACTTAGGAAGCTAAAGCCTATTTTGACTAGCGGATAATCTCGTAGAGATTTTTAAGCTTAGATTCGGGAATTCTTTCGCCATCCAGGCTGATATAGACCTCTTCCCCGTTATGGGTCTCCTTCAAACGGATGGTTGATACCTTGATAAAGGGATCCATTTTCAATTCTTTAATTTGGGCGGCCAGTTTATTATAAAGCTCTTTCGAACCTTTTCCGGAACAGGTCTGGCAAGCGCAGATAGTGAACTCTCTGGTCACAAAGGCGGAGTCGGCTTTTTTACGCACATTGCCGCCGGTTCGGTCACCCTTCATCGGAATATAATGGGTGTGCAGCAATTGATGGGCCAATGATGAATTGGCTTCGCCGTAAAAATCATGATACAACCTGAGAATATCCGGGTTTTCCTGAGACTTGCGATAAGCCGATGTCTTATCGATATTCACCAGGACCTGCTGGCGCCGGGTCAAGACACCGATCTTTTCGGGCACGGGGTGGCCCGCTCCGCAGATACATCCGCCGGGACAGGCCATGACTTCGATCAAATCGTATCCGACATCAATGCCTTGAATGATCTTTTGGATAATCGGTTCGGCGTTGTTCAGGCCGCTGATCACGGCAACCCTTACTGTTGTTCCATTGGCCTTAATGGTAGCTTCCTTGACACCCTCGAAACCGCGGATCTCCTCGAAATCCAGCTGGTCGGTGAGGACCTTCCCGGTCAACTTCTCCACCGCCATCCGGAGCGCAGCCTCGGCCACACCGCCGGATGCTCCGAAGAGGATGCCGGCGCCGGAAACGTGTTTATAAGGTTCATCAAATTCCTGAGGAACGATACCGGTAGTATCCATCCGGCTGAGGGCCAGCATCTCCAGCATTTCACTGGAAGTGATGACCGCATCGACATCGCGGATTCCGCCGGGAGCGAATTCGGGACGGGCCGCTTCATACTTCTTGGCGATACAGGGCACCACCGAGACGACAAACAGGTCGTTTTTGTCGATCCCGGCAAGCTCGGCATAGTGGTTTTTAACGGTCGCCCCCATCATTTGTTGGGGCGACTTACAGGTTGAAAGGTGAGGAATGATCTCCGGATAACGCCTTTCAACGAAATTGACCCAACCGGGGCAGCAGGAGGTAAACTGGGGCATGACCCCTTTGTTCGCGACGCGGTTGAGAAATTCGGTGGTTTCTTCAACGATGGTCAGGTCCGCCGCGAAGGAGAAGTCAAAGACCTTATCAAAACCGAGCTTTTTCAAAAGGCCCGCCATAAAGGGCGAAGCTTCATCGTAAGAGATGCCGAAATGGGAAGAGATAACACTCCGGACTGCCGGCGCTACAAAGGCGACTACTGTTTTAGCAGGATCATTGATCGCCCGGACTACCTTCGGCCTTTCCCGGCGGTAATCCAAAGCGCCGCAAGGACAGGCGTTGACACATTGGCCGCAGCTGACACAGTCGGTTTCTTGTAACGGCAGGCCGCTTTTAGTTCCCACTAGCTGGCGGCCTTGTTTCATATAAAAAGCGAGCACATCGGGGCCTTCAACTTCGGCGCAGGCGGCGATGCAACGGCCGCAAGAGATGCACTTGTTATGATCGCGCATGATAAAAGGATGATCGTCGACGATGGGTATATAAGGTCGTTCGTGGACCGGTATCTCAAATTCGATCTCATGGGCGCTGGCTTCTTTCCGAAGATCGCAGCCATAACGTTCGGTACAACCGCACCTGAGGCAACGCCGGGCTTCTTCCCTGGCGGTTTGCTCATCATATCCCAGTTCAACCTGGTTAAAATTGTTCCGGCGTTCGTCAAGAGAGAGCGCAGGCATTTCAGCCCGGGCCAGTTTGGGCAGTTCCTCGAATTCCCATTTGGGTAAGTCCTCCAGTGAACCACGGCTGCAGCTGTAATCGATATGTTGTTCTTTGACATAGCCTTTCATCAAGAAGCAATTCATAGCTTCGGCCGCCTGACGTCCGGCGGCCACCGCCTGGATGACTGTGGCCGGGCCGGTAACACAGTCCCCTCCGGCAAAGATGTTCATCTCCGAAGTCTGGAAGGTCCGGCCGTTGATCTCAATATCGCCCCATTTGTTGAGTTTGACCGGAAGGTCATGGTAGAGGAACTGGGTGTTGGTGCTCTGGCCGATGGCCCCGATCACCGTATCGACCCCGATTACAATATCGCTTCCTTCGACCGGGACCGGACGGCGGCGGCCGGAACGGTCGGGCTCGCCCAGGACCATTT
Source organism: Bacillota bacterium (assembly GCA_023394955.1). Classification (GTDB taxonomy): domain Bacteria; phylum Bacillota; class UBA4882; order UBA8346; family UBA8346; genus JAAYHS01. The sequence goes on along the minus strand of JAEWZY010000078.1, from coordinate 7,412 downwards.
GGATACAATGGAGCTGCTTTTGGCCGTTTTCAACCATAATTTTGCTGGGCGCCATCAGAAATAGCATTTCGACGCCTTCATGGATGGCTTCTTCAACTTCATAAGGTTCGGCCGGCATTTCATCCCGGGTCCGGCGGTAGATTAGTTTCACTGATTTGGCTCCTTGGCGGAGGGCGGTCCGGGCGCAGTCAATGGCGGTGTTGCCGCCGCCGATGACGGCGACGGTATCGCCCAGATCACAACTGATACCCTTGGTCACCTGCTCGAGAAATTGAATTCCCAGCCAGATACCGTCGAGGTTTTCCCCTTCTATATGCATCGGGGTGGCCCGCCAGGAGCCGATAGCGAGATAGACGGCGTCAAAATCTTTGTGAAGATCCGATAGTTGGACATGAGTGCCCAGGGCTTTACCGGTCATGACCTTCACACCCAGGTTTTGGATGATCTCTATCTCCTGATCAAGGGTTGCTTTGGGCAAACGGTATTCCGGAATGCCGTACCGCATCATGCCGCCGGCATGGGGCTGGCGTTCGAGTACGGTGACATCATGGCCGTTGATGGCGCTATAATAAGCGGCGGAAAGTCCCGACGGCCCCGCTCCGACAATAGCGATTTTTTTGCCGGTTGCCGGACCCTTTTGCGGGGCCCATGGCTGGGGCTGGGACAAGTCCCAGTCGGCGATGTAACGTTTGACGTTATTGATGGCCACCGGCGAGTCAACCAGGTTGCGACGGCATTCGGCCTCGCAAGGATGGGGGCAGACCCGGCCGCAGACCGATGGGAAGGGGTTGTTATCTTTGATTACGCTTAGCGCGGTTTCAAAATTGCCGTTCCCGGCATGGCGCAGGTAGGCTTGGATATCGATATTGGCGGGACAGGTCATCACACAGGGAGCGACACAGTCGGCGTTATGGTCGGAGAGGATCTGTTCCAGCCGTATCTTGCGATAGTTTTCCAGTTTAGGGCTGTTGGTCCGGATCGTCATCCCTTCTTTGATCGGGGTCTGGCAGGCTTTGACATCCCGTTGGGCGTCGCCTTCTCCCAATTCGACCACGCACAAGCCGCAGTTGCCGTTGGCCCGTTCCACCCGGATATCGTAACAAAGATGGGGGATATGGATGTCCTCCTGGAGCAATGCCTGGAGGATGGTGAGGCCGTCATAAACCTCGGTTTCACGACCATTGACCATTACTTTGATCCGTTTTTGGTGTGGTTTGAGTTTCATTTAGTGTTTCCCTCCGGTGAAAGATATTAAATAATAAATGAAGTTTTAAAAACAAAGCCCTTATTTTATCAAGGACTATTTTTTCAACCTTTATATTATACCAGATAAGGGCGAGTTTGGCATCGGTATAATTGGGCAGGAATAAGTCAGAAAATTTACAAATCGACGCTGACGTAGTATAATAAGCATACAATAAAGGGATGCTTTTACTACGAAACGGAGTGATTCCATGATGAACATTAAGCCCTCTGCGGCGATCCGCAAAAATTACAATGATATTTCCGAGCTGTGCAAGCGGTCGGGAGAGCCGGTCTTCCTGACCAAGAATGGCGAGGGGGATCTGGTAGTGATGGACCTTGAGACCTTTGCGCGGCGGGAAAGCATGTTGCGTCTGCGTGAAAGCCTAATTAGCGCCGAGGAAAACCGGCTGAACGGTAAGAACGGCTATTCCGGCGACGAGGTATCCAAGATGATGAAAGCCGCCATCCGGGAGGTGCTGGATGGACGGAGAAGCTAAAAATTATACTGTGGTTATCTCCGATGAAGCGGCCCGGATGTTGGTGTCCCAGGCCCGCTTTTTAGCACAGGTCAGCGAGGCGGAGGCGCTTCGGTTCATTGATGAATTTCACGAAAAGGTAAAGTCATTGGAGAAATTTCCGGAACGTAATCCGGAGCTTTCCGATCCGATGATACCGAAAGGAAAATACCGCAAGCTTTTAACGGCTAAACGGTATATCCTTGTTTATCAAGTAAAAGGCAGCGCCGTTCTGGCAGACGCGGTGGTGGATTGCAGGCAAGACTATGGCTGGCTGCTTTAGTTTTTTTCCTACCCAAATTTCCCCTCTTTCCCTTTTCACCTTTACTCTTTATACTTTAGTCCTTGCCAGTATCCCCAGCTTCTCTAGTTGTTGCGGGTTATCTTCCAAGGCAACCTTGGCGACCGCTCTCAGATCGGAAATCCATTGGGCCAATTTATCAAGGGTGCTATCCCTGGTTTCCGTAGCTTCTTGGGCTTCGCCCATTTCTTTCCTTTGTTGCAGGTGTTTGGCGATGACCTGGTCGATTAGGGTGGACTCTTCTTGGAGCTTTTCACTGGTATAACCGTATTCGGCCATGGCCGTCAGGAAAGCGGCGTCGCCTAAGAGGTTAGCATAAAAAGCCCGGGCTTGTTCCAGCCAACCGGAGAGGCTTTCTTTTCTGCGCCCGAACAACATGGTGGCTTTGTCGGCCTTAATGTTTTTATTGAAAGCGATCCGGGCTATTTTTAAGGTCCGGATGTATTGCTGGTGGGCCTGGTCCCAAACGTCATTCAATTCGGCGGTAGCGGCTATTTGATCGCCATACTCCTTTTTCTGGGCGTTTTGAAGGGCGACTGCCTCTTCATAGAGTTTCTTCCCGGCATTCAGCTTTTCCTCGGAATAACCGAAACCGGCTAAGGCGGTTTTGATCACTTCGTCGGTCAAGGCGTTTTCGGTCATCACTTGGGCCGCTAAGAGAAATTGGTCAATCCGGTTTTGGTTCTTTACCATAATACAACACTCCTTTTCTTATTATTAGTCGAAAGTCATAAGTCGAAAGTTACAAGTCAAAGGTCACAAGTCAAAGGTAGAGGGTTACAAGTCGAAAGTCACAAGTCACAAGTTAAAAGGCAAAGGTCATAAGTTAGAGGTGAAAAATCGGGTATGGGACTTTGGGACTAATTTTTGCAACTCTCGATAATGATTATTTTCAATATTAGACTAGACATTCAACATTCAACTTTAGACTTTCGCCATTCGACTTTTTACGGTCGTCAATGATTTTCTCCTGGTGGTGATCGATTTTCAAGCGGTTGTCAACGATTTTTTCGCCGTAGGGAATGATTTTTAAGTGGTCGGCAACGATTTTCAGGTGGTCGTCAATGATTTTTTCCTGGTGGTGATCGATTTTCAAGCGGTTGTCAATGATTTTTTCGCCGTAGGGAACGATTTTCAGGTGGTCGGCGACGATTTTTTCCTGGTGGTGAATGATTCTTTGAAAGTGTGATTTAATGTTACCTGGAAACCCCCTCCTTTAAAATATAAATTTTGGAAATTATACAAATAATATAACATATATTGGATAAAGTTTCAAGAAATAATTGGTAGTTTTGTAATTAGAAGATAAAAACTAAAGTTGTAGGTGATATTTTGTGAAGGGATTGTTTTTGGATAAGAGTCAATTTGATCGTTTTAAGTGAATGCCGATGGTGGGAAATTTGGCCGCAAATTATTTTGGTAAGACAAAAACATTGAATATAACTGCGGCGATTTGATTAATTTTGAAGATGGGCTGTAAGCCTATTATTTTGGTATAATATGTTTAGCGGTGAAAAGACCATGGATTCTTTAAAAAGAATTTCGGTAGATCCAAAAGTATGTCATGGCACTCCATGTATCGAAGGAACAAGGATACCGGTTTTGGTAATATTGGATAACCTTGCCGAAGGGATAGCCCGTGAAGATATAATAAAAAGCTATCCGATCTGTCTGTTATTACTGATCGGGCAGGCCGAAAAATCGACCTTATGAGACAAGTTCGGAGAAAAATTGCTCCGGTAGCGAAAAAAGCGGTTGATTTAGCCATGAAAATAACGGGCTCAATGATGTTAGGCGGAAGGCGACATTGTTAACGTAGAGGAATTAGTTGCTAATTGGAATTTATTGATGAATGATGATCAATATTTTAAAATTGAGCCTTTAAAATGATGGGGTGAGAAAATGAATCCGAGAGTTAATGATGTCAAACCTTTAGATGATTACAAGTTGCTTCTAACTTTTACAAATGGTGAGAAGGCATTATTTGATGTTTCGAAATATTTGGAACATAAATTTTGGAGTGAATTGAAAGATAAATCTATTTTTAAGACCGTTAAAGTAAGTGGCGGGAGCGTAGAGTGGATTCATGGGCAGGATTTCTGTCCGGACGAATTATATGAAAATAGGATACCACTAAACTAAACGATCCAGATTATATTCCCATCGATGCTTAACAAGCCACTGATCCGGGTTACCGGGCTAATCGAGATTTTCTCCGGCATTGGGGTTCCCCCTTTCCGTCCCCTGCCTGTGTCCGCCCGATGGCAGTTTATCGGGGAGCGGCGTATAAAAAGGGGTGGAGCGATCCGGGAAACCTGATTTGGTGCAACCGATACATGGAGTGCTTGTCTTCACCGGCCAATTCAGATGGTCGTTCCAGAGCCGGTAAGGACAGTCCGCTCCGGTCCCGGCCCCATACAGCCGAGATTGAACATGCATTCCGAGTCGCCGAGCTTAGCGGCGAAAGAACCGGTATCAAAATACGAATTTTGAACGTTACAAAAAGGTAGCGCTTATTGATGCTCTGCCGCCGGAAATGGAACCTGGCAAAATAAAGATCAACCGGGTTAACGGATTAAATGTCGGATTGCCGCGCGGAACTGATCATGCATATTCATTGCATGATTTGGACTTGTTATGGTAAGTCCATTCCGCGTTTCGAAACGGTTATCAAGGAGAACTGATATTGATTGGGATCGAGGCGGGAGCGCTGGGATACGGCGAAGGCTTGTCGCCGCAGTTGGCAATGGTTTTGCCATGGTATTATTAAAACTGGAACAAAGCATCCTGGGGTTTTTAAGAGAAACTCTTATGTCGGCAGGCGGATTAAGGAAGGTATGGGTTCACACCGATGAAGCATTGAAAAACCTTCCAAACACCCTCTTGATTATCTCCTTCCAGAACTTTATAATATAACCTAGTTGTTTTGTTATTTTAAATGTAGTACGGTATTTGTCATCAAATACATATCAATATTATACCGGTAGAACGGGAGGAAGGTAGCGAAATGCCGATTACTGAAATATTAGCCCGCAACGCGGAGCTTTATGGCTCTGAAAAATGCTTGACCGAGCTCAATCTGGATCTCCAGGAAAGCCATAATGTAATTTGGAAAGAGTATGAATTGATTGAAAACAACCCGGCTGGTGAATATCGGAGAGAGATGACCTGGCGGGTTTTTGACGAAAAAGCCAACCGCCTCGCCAATCTCCTGCTGAAGCGGGGGATTAAAAAAGGGGACAAGGTGGCAATTTTGTTAATGAATTGCCTGGAATGGCTCCCGATATATTTCGGGATCTTAAAGGCCGGCGCCGTCGTAGTGCCGTTAAACTTCCGCTACACCGCCGAGGAGATCAAATATTGCTTGAATTTATCCGATACGGTTGCCTTGATCTTCGGACCGGAGTTCATCGGCAGGATGGAAACGGTTTATGATCAAATTCCCAAGGTGAAGACCCTCTTTTACGCTGGGGAAGGCCGGCCCTCTTTCGCGGAAAATTATGATCGTCTAACCGCCAATTGTTCCTCCGAGGCCCCGGCGGTTAAACTCACCGATGAAGATGATGCGGCTATTTATTTTTCCTCCGGGACCACCGGGTTTCCCAAGGCGATTCTCCATAACCACCAAAGCCTGATGTCGGCTTGTATCACCGAGAATAAACATCACGGCCAGACCCGCGAGGATAATTTTCTATGCATCCCCCCCCTTTATCATACCGGCGCCAAGATGCATTGGTTCGGCAGTTTCCTGGCGGGGAGCAAAGCGGTATTGCTCCGCGGGATCAAACCGGAATGGATCCTGAAGACCGTCTCCGAAGAAAAGATCACCATTGTTTGGCTGTTGGTCCCCTGGGCCCAGGATATCCTGGACGCCATTGAACGGGGCGACGTCAAGCTTGAAGATTATCAACTTTCCCAATGGCGGCTGATGCATATCGGGGCCCAGCCGGTCCCGCCCAGCCTGATTCATCGCTGGCAGAAATACTTCCCCAACCATCTTTATGACACCAATTACGGCCTGAGCGAGTCCATCGGACCCGGCTGCGTCCATTTGGGGACCGGGAACATTCATAAAGTCGGGGCCATCGGAGTGCCGGGGCACGATTGGGAAGCAAAGATCGTCGACGAAAACCGCTGCCCGGTAACTCGGGGAGAGGTCGGTGAATTGGCGGTCAAGGGTCCCGGGGTAATGAAATGCTATTATAACGATCCGGAAGCCACCGCGGCGGTACTCAAGGATGGTTGGTTGTTTACGGGGGATATGGCCCGGATGGATGAAGACGGTTTTATTTATCTGGTGGACCGGAAGAAGGACGTGATCATTACCGGAGGCGAAAATATTTATCCCGTCCAAATCGAAGACTTTCTCCGGGCCCACGACGCCGTCAAGGATGTGGCGGTGATTGGTCTGCCTGATAAACGGGTCGGCGAGATCGCGGCGGCCATCATTGAACTTAAGCCTGGGCGCCAGTGCGGTGAAGCGGAAATTGAAACTTTCTGCGTTTCACTGCCCCGTTACAAACGTCCCCGCAAAATTATCTTTGATCAAGTGCCGCGCAATCCCACCGGTAAGATAGAAAAGCCGCGCTTAAGGGAGAAATACGGAGCCGCCAGTTTAGTGGCGGCTCAAACGGAGAGTCCAAGATGAAATCGTAATTAAGATACCGGAATTTTTGAAGCTTATTCCATCGACAATGAACACGGCCTTCGCCGTGTTTTTTTATAAGGATATAATTCGCGACCAAATAATAAGAAATGTTACCGTTGTTAATTTTTTTGTAACAAAGGCAACCATTTGACAAATGGTGTGCATTGAAAAACCGCTAATTGGGTTTATTACGAAGATAGGGGGGATAAATAATGCCAGAAAAAAATATCATGAATAAATTTTCAATTCACCTCCTATTGATTTTTCTCGGATTTTTCATGGTTTATCCCCTGATCTGGATGTTTTTCGCATCTTTTAAAACAACCAACGAGATTTTTGTCTCTCCTAATTTACTACCGGAGATCTTTCACTGGGAAAACTATGTTAACGGTTGGCGGAGCGCGGCTACAGGCGCGGTTTCCTACACCAACTTTTTCATCAATACCCTGTTTTTGGTAGTCCCGACGGTGATGTTCACGGTTCTATCCAGTCTTTTGGTGGCCTATGGCTTTACCCGTTTTCGTTTTCCAGGGAGCAAGCTGCTATTTTCCCTGATGATCGCCACCTTGATGCTGCCTAATTCGGTGATTGTCATTCCCCGGTTCATGATCTTTAAAAACCTAGGCTGGCTGGATAGTTATTTACCCTTCATCGCGCCGGCGCTGTTCGCTTGTTATCCCTTCTTCATCTTTATGTTGGTCCA
>JAEWZY010000060.1 GCA_023394955.1 Bacillota bacterium | reverse complement strand
CATGTCTTTTGCCCTTGCCTGCTTTTCGGACAACTAAGGAATGATTCAAATGGTTGGGGAAGCAAGAATTAGAGAGCTGTTAAAACGCAAGAGGGAACTGTTTGAGACTCTCTTGTCCTGTGCTAGAGATCTAAGCGCATTAACTTATCAGGATCACGAACCGGAATATGATGCGATTCTTGAAAAAAGAGAGACCTGTATTGAACGGATCAAAAAGACCGAAGTGATGCTGATGGAACAAGTGGGAGACACAGTCAGGTTGCCTTTCCACATCCGGGAAGACTGGGACGCCGTTAATGCCGGAATACGCGAATTAGTCGGCGCAATCCAGGCAATCGATGAGGAGAATCAGGCAAGACTTCAGCAGGAACTGACGGAGACGGGAGAAAAATTGCAAGCTTTTCGCCTGGGAAAGAAAGGGACCAACGGTTACACGGCCTTAAACAAGATGCGCCCCTACGGGGCTTATATCGATGGAAAAAAGTAATTTGCTTAATTCGGGTAGTTGCTTATCTCCCTTCTAAAAGGAAAAAGAAATGCATATTTCTAAGGAGGTCCTTAACGATGGCGCTAAATAAGGCTTACTCATCGTATCAGGCAACATCCGTTGCCAATGCCAAACCGGAAGAATTGACGCTGATGCTTTACAACGGTTTAATGCGCTTTATCATGCAGGCTCAAAAAGGTATTGAGGAAAATAATGTATCTAAGATACACGAAAATATCGTTCGGGCTCAAAATATCATTGAAGAGTTTCAAGTCACCCTTGACATGCAATATGAAATTTCTCAAAATCTGATGCGCTTATATGATTATATGTACCGCCGTTTAGTGGAGGCAAATTTAAAAAAGGATAAAATGATTTTAGATGAAGTATTAGGTTTCGCTGCCGAGTTACGGGACACATGGGTTCAAGCAATGAAAAGCCTCAGCCAACAAGGGAATACTCACCGGGTTGCCGAAAAATGACCAGGATTAAACAGATTAAAGGATTCCGCAGATTGTGGAGTGTATATAATCCGGATTTGGGTTCAATTTGGTTGAAAAGTGGATCATTATTAGCGTATTCACGTAATTAATAGGACCGATTTATTTTTTCCAGTTAGAAAACTTCTTTTGTTTGACAATGCAATATACCTGTGCTAATATTGGTTTGTAGGTTTAATTTAAATTTGTGTTTCACACGAGATTTATTTAGGAGGATGAATTCATGCAAGGTAAGGTCAAATGGTTTAATGCGGAGAAGGGTTTTGGATTTATAGAGAGGGAAGGCGGCAAAGATGTTTTCGTACATTTTTCCGCAATTGAGATGGAAGGTTTTAAGACATTAGAAGAAGGTCAACTGGTTGAGTTCGAGATCGTTGAAGGCGAACGTGGCCCCCAGGCGGCGCACGTTACAAGAGGTTAATTCTACAATTAAAAAACGAAAACCAAACCCCGGTTCAGCCGGGGTTTTTAGTTTGAGAAACCATCCAAATATGCCGCGGAATGCGGAATTATGCACGCTATCTAAAGACTTATTACGACAAAATACTTGTAATACAACCGGATATCAAATAATATTCTCGAATCAGATAGGGTATAATTGTAATCATAGTAATTCTTGAGGGGTTTATATGGCTAAAATTAATTTAATCGCTACCGCTACCTTTGGTCTGGAAGCGGTCGTCGCCAGGGAAGTCCAAAACCTTGGTTATCTTAATACTAAAATTGAAAACGCTAAAGTCGAATTCACAGCGGATGAAAGCGGAATTTGCCGTTCCAATCTTTGGCTCAGAAGCGCGGACCGGGTTTTAGTGAAGGTGGGACAGTTTCCGGCTTTAACTTTTGAAGAGCTTTTCGAAGGAACCAAGTCTTTGCCGTGGGACAGTTGGCTTCCGGAAAACGCTAGGTTCCCGGTGTCCGGTAAATCTATCAATTCCAAGTTGTTTAGCGTCCCCGATTGCCAGGGAATTGTAAAAAAGGCTATTGTAGAAAGGTTAAAACAGCGTTATCACAAGCAATGGTTTGAAGAGTCCGGGCCGGAATACCCGATTGAAGTAGCGTTATTAAAAGATATGGTTACCTTGACGATTGACACTAGCGGGGCCGGCTTACATAAACGTGGTTACCGGAAGCTTTCGGCGCCGGCGCCCTTAAAAGAAACTTTGGCGGCGGCCATGATTCAGTTGAGTTATTGGAATCCCGAGCGGGTACTGATCGATCCCTTTTGCGGTTCGGGAACAATCCCGATTGAGGCTGCTTTGATCGGCCTCAAGATCGCTCCCGGTTTAAACCGGGAGTTTACGGCTGAAAAATGGCCTCAAATTCAGACGCCGGTTTGGGAGCGGACTAGGGAAGAAGCCCGGGATTCGATCAGGCGGGATCTGAAATTGAAAATAATTGGGACCGACATTGACGACTCAGTGCTTGGTTCAGCCCGGTATCACCGGAAATTGGCCGGACTTGACGAACAAATACATTTGCAGCGTTTGCCAGTTTCGGAACTGAGGAATAGTCATAAATACGGTTGTCTTATTTGTAATCCGCCCTATGGCGAACGGATCGGCGAGCAAAAAGAGGTGGAAGTGATCTACCGGGAAATGGGTGAAACTTTTAGCCGCTTGGATACATGGTCCATTTATATTTTAACTGCTTATCAAGGTTTTGAACGAGTTTATGGAAGAAAGGCCGATCGGAGAAGGAAACTATATAACGGCCGGATTGAATGTCAATTTTACCAATACTATGGGCCCAGACCTCCTCGTAAAATCGAAGCTGTCGAAGTGGTTTCCGGCAGGCATGAGGCATGAGTGCTGGACGTTCAGGCTTTGATGCCTTTTTTCACTAGCGCCCATGCCCTATTGGTACCGGGCTTAAAAATCGGTAAAAATAAGCTTCAAAGATTTAACTTTCTAATGCTCTTGCCTTGCGCCTGATTTCAAACTAGATCACGATAAACCCGCAAAACTCGTTCGGCAATGTCTCTCCAATTATATTTTCGGCTATGCTCAAGCCCTTTCCGGCTTAACTCGGACCGGAGCGAATCATCGGATAATACTTTCAGTATTGTTTCCGCAAGTTCAAGCGTGTCGTAAGGATTGACTGTTAAGGCCGCCTCGCCTACTACCTCGGGCAATGATGAGACATTTGAAGTGATCACCGGCGTCCCGCAAGCCATCGCTTCGATGGGCGGCAAGCCGAAACCTTCGTAGAGGGAAGGGTAAACGAAAAGATCGGCGCCGTTATAGAAATGGGGTAATTCCACGGAGTCGATAAAACCGGGAAAGATTAATTCTTCAGGGGTAATATTTAAAACTTCCCCAAGTAAGCGGAGTTTTGAAAGATGTTTTCCTTCGGGGCCGAGAATTATCAAAGGCTGACCTCCGGGAAGTTGTTTTCTGATTTTCGCATAGGCGTAAATTAGTTCAATAACGTTTTTACGGGGATTCAACCCGCCAACGTATAAGATATAAGGTCTTTTCAACCCATAGGTCTCCCGGAGCCAGTTTGAAGTCTGGGATTTCGGGAGCAGACGAAAGGCGGAAGTTGGGGCTGAAGGGATTACAACGATTTTCTCGGGATTTACTTTGAAGACATTAACGATATCCTTTTTTGAAGTACCGGAGACAGTAATGATCCGATCGGACCGTTCCACAATGGTCGGCATTTCATTAGTAAAACGTTTCAAGAAACTAGGACGGACCATCTCCGGCAGAAAATAAGGGATTAGGTCATGGATAGTCACCACTAGTTTACAGGAACACCGGGTTGGAATCCTGAACCCGTTTTGAGGAAGGTGAAACAAGTCAGCCTTTTCTTGGGATAACCAGACTGGGATCTCTATCTCCTCTCGCTGGTCATCTTTGGGGAGGGAATAAAAAGTATAGTCTTTTGAAAACTGGATGTAATTTTCGGGTTGATCGTCGGGGCATAAAAAGGTGTATTCATTTTCATGGTCGATCTGATTTAATTCACTAATCAAACTGTTAGTATAATTCCCGATCCCAGTCCCGTATGACCATTTTAGCGGACGAGCTTCAATGGCGATTCTCATATATTCCCTCTTTTCTATAGAAGTAGGTAGCCTGGAAGTCAGTAGAAAGCTAAATTCTGCTGATTTCCAGGGGTTCTTTAGTTGTTAAGCCCTTATTCTCCCGGCAAATTATCCAATCGGCAGCGCTGTCCAGATTAGCCGCGATAAAGTCCGGTCTTTGACTTGGCTTGATTCTTTCAAACTCTGCAGACCCATAACCAGTTAAGACCAGTATTGTTTTGGTTCCAACCTTTCTTCCGGCTTCAAGGTCGGATAATTTGTCTCCGATAATATAACTATGCTTTAAGGTTAATTTATCGAACCGGGCAGCTTGATATAATAAACCGGGGTTGGGTTTTCTGCTCAAACAGTCGGAACGATATTCCGGGACTTCCGCTTCGGGGTGATGCGGGCAGTAAAAAACAGCCCGGAATCTAATGTTTGATTCCATTAGTTTTTTAGCCAGGAAATACTGGACTAATCGGAACTGGCCGTCGGTGAAAAAGCCATGGGCTATTCCGGCTTGGTTAGTAATCAAATAAAAGGGCATTCCCAGTGTTTTTAATTTTAGCAATCCGGAGATTACCCCATTCAATAATTTCAGATCCTTAAGTTGGAAAAGATAATTTTTTTCTTCGATAATGGTTCCATCTCGATCAAAAAAAATTCCCCCACAGCCGGGGAAAAGGCTTGGAGAACTAATAACATGATTTTGACACTGAAAAAGATTGAGGTTCATAGTAAGCTCCTTTTGTAATAGGTTCGAGGCATCATGCTTATTGTACCTTCCAAGTGGTTAAACCCTGGTTTTCAAAGCTGAAAGGGGTGAATTGGGCCCCTATACGTTCAAGCTCGTTCATGATTTGGTGTTTACGGTTATAAGGGCAATACAACAACAGATAACCGCCCCCGCCCGCCCCTAAAATTTTGCCTCCCAAAGCCCCTTTATTTTTAGCTAAATGATAAAGGGAATCAATTTTTTCATTAGTTATACCTCCGGCTAACTGTTTTTTTTGAATCCAAGCTTCATGGAGGAGATCTCCCAATTGGTTGAGTTTTCCTTGAAGCAAAGCGTTTTTCATCGCAATGGTGATCGCTTTTAATTCATCCAACGCATGCAAGGAACTTTCCCTTTTTTTAAGATAGCCTTCTACTTGGTTAGCGATAATGTTCGCTGATAACCTGGTTTTTCCGGTATAACACAAAAGAAGGTGGTATTCCAGTTCGTTGATGATTACCGGAGAAATCCGTAGAGGATTGACAACTGTCCCATCGTGATAAAACTCAATGAAATTGAACCCGCCGAAAGAAGCCGCATATTGGTCCTGTTTGCCGCCTCTAATCCCCAAATCTAATCTCTCGATCTCATATGCCAAATTAGCTAAGTCATAATTACTCCAGGAAAGGTTTAACCAGTGTCGGAAGAGGCCTAAGATAGCAACTACCATTGTGGAAGAGGACCCCAATCCACTCCCGGGAGGGGCGTCACTATGCAGAAACAAAGAAAAGCCTTGTTTCCAGCCTTCAAATTTGCGGAGGACCGCTTTTACCAGATCGAGTTGGCCGTTGAAGGTTAGCTTTTGAGAGGCCAAAAATTTAGCAAACATTTCAACATCAAGGGATTCAATTTGGATTTCTTGATCGGTCCTGGGTATCAGTGTTCCATAACTATAACGATTAATGGTAGTGCTCAGGACAACTCCGCCTTTTTCTGAAAGATAGGGTTCGATGTCGGTGCCACCACCGGCAAAACTGATCCGGAGTGGAGCGCGGCTGCGGATCTCCAAACGATTTCCTCCTTCAGGCATGATTACAATTCTTTCTCTCTGTGACTCAGTGTCTCTGTGGTTAATTATTTACCTTTTAGCCCCAGAAGCTCAAAGACACAGAGCTTAGGCATGAATTTCTTTAAGATTATTTATAAACTCCATATGATGCCGAACTTATCGAATAGCTTTAATTATTTCAGGAGTAATATAAATACTTCGAGCATAGGATATTTTATGAAACAATATTAACGAGTGTGTTTTTATGGAAAAGCTTCGTTCGATAGGGAAGCGGAATAATATATTATAAAGTCCCGGGAGGTGCGGGTTGGTGAGGGGAAACCGGTTAGAAAAGGAAGTTTCTTTGCGAGAGTTTGAATCCGCCAAAATAAATTTTACGAAATGGACCCCTGTTTTTCAGAGACTAGGTTTAAAACCGCACCGTTTTTTTTATAATCAGGATGCGGTACATATCTGTACCTCCGAAGGTTGGTTTCGACTCAGTTTGGTTAAGTATGAAAAACAAGAGTTGAAATGGGTGCGGAGCATCCTAGAGTACCTGGAAGAACGCTCTTTTTGCAATTGGGCAATGCCGTGGCAGAAGACGATTATTTGGGATGAGAACAGTCATTGTTATCTGATTCAACCTTGGCTGCTAACTAGCGATTGTTTTAAAGCGAAAGATCCGGCTTCAGTTGCTCGAATTGCGGAAATACTAGCTGACTTTCATCGTTTAGGCAAAGATTATCATGAAAATAAAGGGATTGAAGTCCTTAGAGATCGCTGGAGCACAATCGAAACCCGTTGGGGAATTGAATTAGAAAAAATCGACCGCCTATCCGGAGATATAGTTCATGAAAAAGCCGGTAAAGAGGTGGGTGAGTTGAAAAAAGAGACCGTGAGAGTTTTATCCGAGGCGATAGCGGGTTGGAAAAGTTCCGGCATCAACGCGCTATATGAACATCATCGCCGGACCGGAGTGTTGGGACATGGCAATCTTTGCGTGGAAAATATCATTTGGTGCGGGAATGATTATTATTTATTAAACTGGGAGTATATAGCCTTTCAGCCCAAAATAGCTGATTTAGCTTCTTTAATCAATAATGTTGGGTTTTGGGAACCTGATTGGATTGTTTTCTTAATTAACGAATACTCGAAAAACCAATCGTTTTGGTCTGAAGAATACAGCGCTTTAATGGCTTTACTGCGCTACCCGGCCAAAGCAGTTCTGCTTTTAACTGAGGTTGGAGGCGAGGAAGTTCAACGGAAGGCGTTCAAAGAGGAAGTGAAACAAATGGCCAAGAGGGAACGTTGTTTAACAAAGGTTTGGAAGGAATTGGGTTCTAAAAACCGTTGGGTGTGGGGGAGAAATAGTTATCCGGCCAAGGAAGACGTGCACAAAATATCGATGGTATTATCTCCGATGGAGTCTTGGGGAGATTTTTCCGGCCCGGTTGATTCACTGATCAAGATTGATAATGATCAAAAACTTCCTTCAGATGTGCTCGAACGTTTAAATTTGAATCTTCAAAAAGGTGTAGTCAGTGGAAAAGAAGGTAATATACTGGAAGGGTCGGCGCCAAGCGGGGGTTTTGCTGAAATCACGGAAAGAATGTCTCCTCCAATTGTTGAGGATATTGCCCAAGAAGAAGAAGCGAGAGGAGAAGTAGGAGAAGAAAAAAGGGGAAACGAAGAAGCAGTAACTGTTTTAAACTCGGATACTCCAAAGACGTTCCTTCTAGAGGAAGAAAAATGTCCTATTGAAGAGGTAAAACCTGCTTTAATTAAATGGGGTGGGTTTCCCAAAACTTTAGTTGCGAGAAAGTAATGAATCTGGAGCGAATCAGAGTTTATTATGAGTTAATACGAGTTGGGATAGGTTCCGAGTCGGCAAAAACTTTTCCAGGGGCGCCTAAAAGTTTTTGTCGGATCAACGGACCTTGTTTTATGCTGGAGACAACTTGCGGAAGGTATGCCATGTGGCTGGTGTCGGAGGAAGAACCGCAATTATTAGCCAAATTGGAACTTCTACGGATATTAGGTGAAAAAGGAATTCAGGGGTTCTTGTTTCCGATTCGTCTGAAGAACGATTATTTCTATAATGTTTTAGAGGATGGGCGTTTGTTTTACTTAACAGATTGGCCCGAATTGCGACGGATTTCGTTTCGACATGATCTTAATTCTTTATTAACACTGATAATTAATTTTCGTAAGGTTATGAGTCCTCCGGAGCTATCAATCTTAAAGATTAAAACGCCGTTAAGAAATTTAATAGAAAGATACCAAGACATGATCAAGTCTATAAAGAGTTTTGCGATGTTAGCTAATTTCCGGCTTCATCCGACTATGTTCGACCGTGTTTTTTTAAAGTATTGGGAGGGAATAATCAGGGAAGCGGAATTTGCTTTTGATCTTATTCGTAGTTCGGCATATTCAAATATGGTGAATGCAAAAGAATCTCTTCGACCGATAATCAATGATTTTAGCAGAAGCAACCTTCGGGCGCTTTTAAATGGTCAAGCAATTTGTATTAGTTTGAAAGGGAGCGTATTGGATGCGCCATTAACGGATTTGGCGTTATTAATGGTTAAAACCGGCCGGGCCAACCGATGGAGTCATGACTGGTATGACAGGATCACTGAAGCTTACAGCGGAAGTTTTCCATTAACTAATGAGGATTTGGAAGTTATTCGCGCTTATATCGCATTTCCGTGGGAATCATACCGTCTGGCGGCCCGTTATTATCATAATCGGGTCAATTGGCCGGTTGGAGTTTTTGTTGAAAAGATGAAACGGATAGCAATAGGTGAAAAGAATAGGAAAAAATTAATCGAAAGTCTGTCTTGATTTATTTAACGAGGAAGCTAATGAATGAACTCATTAGACAAATAGTATATATTCTTATTACTTTTACACCGTAAACTTATTGTGAACGGTGTTATCTTTATTCCGGAGTCAGGCGAGTCTACTTGGAGCAGTCTGTCTTTGGAACTAACTGGGGGGAGCTTTATTATCCGGTTGCCAACGGTAGGCTGGGACTAAATATCATTAAAACAGGGGAATTCAACGATTATTTTTTGGAATATTTTCATTACCTAAATTCCAGAGATAGGGGGCTTATAATACGGACCGATCCGGTTATGGAAAGTTTGGAATTAGGATATTTGGGGCATTACGGTAAGCTTATGTTGCCGTTTTCTCGTCATACAACTGGAGAATTACCGGGTTAAGCATATCGTTTTTTACTGAAGTTTATTAACTTCACATATGCTATTATTATATTTATTGGAATTATTATATATATAATAGACCGATAGGGCTGAAATAAATTCTAAAAATATTTCAAAATTTCCTCTTGACCTAACGAGTGGACTTGTGCTAATATGTAAAAGCTATCACGAACCGCTAAATTGTTTCAATAACCGACACGAACAGCAAAAAAAGATATTGACAAGAAAAACGGTATGTGATAATATAAACAAGTCGCCTGATTAAAGAAATTAAATCCGGCGCATTATTTTGAACCTTGAAAACTGAACAGCAGTAAAGCGAAAGACTGGTAGGTCTTTTGAATTAAGAACAAAACCTGTCATGAGGAAAGCGCAGGAATGCGTTTAAAAACATGGCCAGAAGAAACTAGAGCTAT
>JAEWZY010000057.1 GCA_023394955.1 Bacillota bacterium | reverse complement strand
GATATCTACCGCATTTCCGATCGGTTTCGTTTATGCCTAAACCTCTTCTATATAAACGAATTATGTCGCTTATATATTATAATGTGGATTATAGCCGTAGTATTTCGTGTATGCGAATTTAGGTTGTAAAATCCTTAACTAATCTGTCTAATGGGCTTTCGATCGACGCAATACTTCGTTTACTAACATGAGTATAAATCTCGGTCGTCTTCGAACTGCTATGGCCGAGCAATTCTTGAATATAACGTAAATCAGTGCCTCCTTCCAACAAATGAGTCGCAAATGAATGCCTCAACGTATGAATAGATGCGTTTTTCTTTATATCAGTCTTTTCAAAAGCTTTCTCAAATATCTTTTCTGCTGTTCGTTCTACAATATGCTGATCAGGTTTTATGCCGGGAAACAGCCAGATATCGGGATGGTATTCTTTAATATAAGCACGTAAAAAGTCAACGGCAATATTCGATAAAAGCGTACTCCGGTCCTTTTCCCCCTTCCCCTGACGAATATAGATTAATTTACGTTGATAATCTATATCACTGGGTTTTAACCTAATAACTTCACTAACTCGAAGACCGGCCGAGTATACCAAGACCAAAATCGTTCTATGTTTCAAATTTGTTACTCTCTTAAAAATGTCAACGACTTCAGTTTGGTCTAAAACTTCAGGCAATTTCCGCGCCCTTTTCGGCCTTGGAATATTATAAATAATATTGGGTTTATGAAAAACAGTTTGATATAAAAATTTTAAGGCGCTGATAGTTTGATCGATGTATTCATGAGATAATCCAAGATCATTGATTAAATATAAAATGTAATTTTTAATATCTGTTTCTTCCAACTCTAAAGGACTTTTACGAAAGTAATCTAAAAAACGGCAAACAACCCCTTCATAGGCCTTTCGAGTCTTAATGCTATATCCTTTTATTGTCAACTCTTGAACTAATTCTTTCATAACCAAAAAAGGTTCAAAATTATCTTTGCGAGATCTTATGTTGGATCGACAAAGTGTCTTATCTATAAAAATACATTCATTATTCAAAGTCTGAAATATTTGTTCGATTATTTTTTCATCGTTTGGCGCAATCCAATACTTATCTTTAATATTCCAACTAAGCCCCTTAATTGTCCTGATTTTAGCAACTATTTCCGATTGATATTCAAATTTTACTGAAACCTGGTCTTCACCTAACTTTTCAATTAAAATTGTTGCCATCAATCTCACCACCATAAATTACAACTAATAATTCGCATTATTATAAAAATTTTCCTCCTTTTTATTTTAACCAAACACACATTCGATGTCAACCCAATAAAAAACCAACCCGCGATGGTTGGTTGTTTTGTCTTTCTAACTTCTGTATTCTGTCTTCTGTGTTCTAGTAGGATTAGATTAAAGTTTCAAACTTCAGCCTTCAAATTTCTAACTCACTCCCACCGGCTGTTCTTCACCGATCAACACCGCTTTCCGGGACAGATTAACCCGGCCTTGTTTATCGATCTCCACTACTTTAACCATGATCTCGTCACCGACGCTAACCACATCTTCCACCTTGGCCACCCGTTCCTTGGCCAACTGCGAGATATGGACCAGCCCTTCCTTACCCGGTAAGACTTCCACAAAAGCGCCGAAGTTCAT
Organism: Bacillota bacterium; assembly: GCA_023394955.1. Taxonomy (GTDB): domain Bacteria; phylum Bacillota; class UBA4882; order UBA8346; family UBA8346; genus JAAYHS01. The sequence goes on along the minus strand of JAEWZY010000057.1, from coordinate 16,420 downwards.
CAACCGGGTGACTTTCCCCATATAAATCGCGCCGACCTCCACATCGCTGGTTAAACGGCGAATCATCTCTTCGGCCTTGGTTCCGGCATTGACGTCAACTGCGGCGATGAAGACGCGGCCGTCATCTTCGATATCAATCTCCGCTCCCGTCTCCTCCACGATCTTCCGGATCATCTTGCCGCCCGGTCCGATCACATCCCGGATCCGGTCCGGATCGATCTCAAAGGTAATAATCCGGGGCGCATACGACGAAAGTTCCTTCCGCGGTTCGGCGATGACCTCCGCCATTTTACCCAAGATGAAAAGCCGTCCTTCCTTAGCCTGGGCCAACGCCTGTTTGAGGATCTCCCGGTTAATCCCTTTAATCTTAATGTCCATTTGGAGCGCGGTGATCCCGTCTTTGGTGCCGGCTACTTTAAAGTCCATATCGCCGTAATGATCTTCCATTCCTTGAATATCGGTGAGAATCGCAAAGTCTTCGCCGTCCTTAAGCAAACCCATTGCCACACCGGCTACGGGTTTACGGATCGGCACACCGGCATCCATCAGGGACAAAGTGCTCCCGCAGATACTGGCTTGAGATGAAGAACCATTGGATTCCAAAACTTCGGAAACCAAACGGATCGTATACGGAAAATCCTCCTCACTAGGGATTACCGGTAGTAATGCCCGTTCGGCAAGGGCCCCATGGCCGATTTCGCGCCGTCCCGGGCTCCGGGAGGGGCGGACCTCGCCTACGCTATAAGAGGGGAAATTATAATGGTGGATATAACGCTTCGAATCCTCTTCCCCCAGGCCGTCTAAGATCTGCTCCTCGCTGACCCGGCCTAAAGTACAAACTGTAAGCACTTGAGTTTGGCCTCTCGTGAACAGCCCGGAGCCGTGGGTCCGCGGCAAAAGCCCTACCTCGCAAGTGATGGGCCTGATCTCCGACAAACCCCGTCCGTCGGGACGGATCTTGTCGACAGCGATCAGCTTGCGAACTTCCTCATAGACGATATTATCTAACACTTCCCGGATCATCTTTTCAGACTGGGAATAATCCTCCCCCAACTTGTTCTGGAAGTGCTCAACCGTCTCCGTTTTAACCTGTTCGATTAAGGCTTCTCTTTCCAGCTTTTCATCGGTTTTGATGGCCGACGCCATCTTGGTAGTGGCAAATTCCCGGACCTCTTTATTAATCTCCTGGCTCGGTTGGAAGAGAACCACTTCCACCTTTGGTTTTCCAACCTCCGCTCTGATTTTCTCGATCAAAGCGGTAATTTCTTTAATGGTCTCGTGCCCGAAGAGGATCGCCTCTAGCGCCTCGTCCTCGGATAATTCGTTAGCGCCGGCTTCGACCATCATAATCGCGTCTTTGGTTCCTGCCACCGTCAGCTGAAGAGCGCTTTTTTCACTTTGGGCGACAGTAGGGTTGATGATCAACTGTCCGTCGATCTTACCGACCTTAACTCCGCCGATTGGTTCGGCGAAAGGAATCTCCGAAATATGTAGCGCTGCGGAGGCCCCGATCATCGCCACTAAACTTGGTTCATTGTCCGGCTCCACCGATAGGACTGTGGCTACCACTTGAACGTCATTCCGGAAACCTTCCGGAAAGAGAGGACGAATCGGACGGTCGATCATTCTCGCGGCCAAAACCGCGCTTTCCGGCGGCCTTCCCTCACGTTTGATAAACCCGCCGGGAATCTTCCCAACCGCATAAAGCTTCTCCTCATAATCGACCAGTAATGGAAAGAAATCAATTCCTTCCCTGGGTTGTTTCGCCATGGTGGCGGTAACCAAGACCACGCTTTCGCCATAACGGACCAATACAGCGGCATTGGCTTGTTTGGCAACCTGCCCGAATTCAAGTGTCAAAGGGCGGCCCGCCAAGGTCATCTCCCATTTTTGCATGCTTAATCCTCCTTACCAACCCCGTGCTTTTACCGGGGTATATTTAGTATAAGCTATTTTACAAGTCCAAAAACCTAATTTCAAGAATAAATCCCACCGTACGTAACCTGTGTCTTCTGCGGTATCAGCGGTATCAAAGGTATACATAAAGAAAAGCGGTTTCCCGCTTTTCTGTAGTTTATTTCCGGAGACCCAACTTTTCAACTATTGCCCGGTACCGTTGGATATCTTTTTGATAAAGATAATTCAATAGCCCGCGGCGTTGACCAACCATCTTTAATAATCCGCGGCGCGAATGATGGTCCTTTTTATGGACTTTCAAATGTTCGGTCAGGTAATTAATCCGTTCCGTCAAAATTGCGATTTGGACCTCGGGTGAACCGGTATCGCTATCATGTAACCGGTATTTCCCGATAACCGATTGCTTCTGTTCAAGATTTAAACTCATCGCTTTCACCTCCTTATTCTAAAACGCCTCCCGCCGAGGGTTTCGCCGGAGATGCGAGACTCCCAGCCAGGGGTTGAAAAACCAAAGAAGCTGAGCCTTTCGGCCCGAACCATAAGATATTTTACCATAATTTTGCGATGGTGTAAACTAAATATGCCGCAATCAGCATTTTGGAGGCAAGAATATCTTCTTTCACTCAACGCCGCGAAAATAATGGCCTTTAGTAATACCCCGGCCGGTAATCTTTCGAAATTCCTCAATTACCTTCTCAGGGTCGGCCGGGAGATTACCGTTCTTCTTTTGTTCATAGTTCTCCACAAAAAAGCCAACCGCTTCCGCGTTAAAAGTCTTTAATTCCAGACGCAGGGTAAGTGGTAGTTGGGCTAGCTTTTCCAGATCCGGATAGAGACAAAGATCAACACTGTTTAACAAGTGCATCCGGCAGTATTGATCGGTAAAAATTGGAAAATCCATCTTTAGCCTGTCTTTCAAATAATAACGTCCGTTCCGGCAATAACTGTGGCATCCTTCATTTTCCTTTCCCACTGATGAACCGATAGGACAGTACTCGGAGACCATCAATTCCAACGGGCCTTGAACGAGGCATTCTAATGCCGGTCCAAGAGGGGAACGCCTTTTAAGTAACCCGGTGATTTGGGTCAAAGATAATTCCGGAGATAAGGTAATCTGCTTGATCCGTTCTTTTTCCGGCAGATTGAATGACCATTGATTGAAAAAATTAAAGGTATAATTGAGGTAAAGCGGCCGGTCGCTTCCGGAGAGAGCTAATTCCAAGGCGCCCAGATCCGAGACGATAATCCCGTCGTTCTCCATCCGGAATAGATTATCAAAATATTTAATCCAGTCCCTTTTCTGCCCCTCCCGGTTGATCCGGGGCAATCCCATGATTAGTTTAGCCCCTTTGGTGTGGGCCCCTTCATAAGCCCGGGCTAAAGCATCCTTGTCCCAACGAAAACCGGTTAGTTCATCGCCTCCGGCATAAATCAGGTCGGCTCCGGCTTTGGCCGCTGCTATCACTCCCGGTAAATCAGCGACCCAAACACTAAGCCTAGAGGAGGATTTAGGTTCTTGATCAAAGGTCATCTCAGGGAGGGTAAAGTTGAGCGCGGTTTTTTCCCGTTGGTAAGGAGCCAGCCTTTTTTCAGCCAGGAAACTAACGGCCTGACGGCGCAGTTCATTTAATTCGCTTAACGGCAACATCAAGCCCTCTTCCAGCCGGTTTTCAATTTCGCCTAACCGAAATGGAGTATTCCCTAACCTGCCAAGTTGTTCCCGCAAGATTTCCGTGGTTAAAGGACGGTTCCTTGCCGCTTGCAGCAGTATGGAGCTGATAGCCCTTCCTTGGTTTCCGTCCCGGTCCTCAAAGATTAGCACGAGAGGCTGGTTGATACTCCCGGAGATAACCGCTTTACAAATGATTTTTAATTCAGGGTTCTCCTGGTCCAAGGCCTGTTTGGTCTCGTTTTGCAGTTGGGCGCTGGCGATTTTAAAAACACGGTCACCGGGATAGGCTTTGCCTTCAACTCCAAAAGCGACGGTATCTCCAGCTTTCGCTGATTGGAGTTGAGCGCCGGATTGATCATGCAGCGACTCAATAACGGCGGAGGCCCTTCCCCCTTTGCTTACCCAGACTTCCACCATGTCGCCCGGAGCCAAATCCGTATCCAACCGCAGGGTGATTAGACCATTCCGCTGATTGACGGCGATGATTCGTCCGAGAAATACCCCGCGGTTATTGGGCCTCGCCACACCGATAATTTCCCGGTTGCGCTTTCCTCCAAAATAACCGGTGGTAAACCCGCGATTAAAAGTCTCGCTCAATTTCCGGATCTCCGCTGGTTCAATTCGATATTCACTAGGGTTTTCAGTATAACGGTTCAACAGTCGCCGGTATATTTTAACTACCGTATATACATATTCCGGGCGTTTCATCCGGCCTTCGATTTTCAAGGATGCCACACCGGCGCGGGACAAGTCGGGTATCATTTCGGCCAACGCCAGATCTTTAGGAGACAGCAGAAAGTTACCTTTGGTTTTGAGTTCTTCTTTACCGCGGAAAAGCTGGTACTCAAGACGGCAAGGTTGGGCGCAACGGCCCCGGTTGCCGCTCCGCCCGCCGATCATGCTGCTCATTAAACATTGGCCGGAATAGCAAACACAAAGAGCTCCGTGGACAAATACTTCAACCTCCAAACCGGATTCCTCTTTTATGGCTTGGACTTCTTCTTTAGTCAATTCCCGGGCTAAAACAATCCGTTTAATCCCTAGCTTCTTAAGGAATAATGCTCCCGCCCCATTATGTACCGTCATTTGAGTACTGGCATGCAACTCCAACTCCGGGAGGTACTTTTGAGCAAGGCTGATCAGGCCCAAGTCCTGAATGATCACGGCATCAATCCCGGTGTTATAGATACGGCCTAAAAGTTCAAGAGCTTCAGGCATTTCAGTATCGGAGACCAGGGTATTGACGGTGACATAGATTTTTTTGCGATGGTGGTGGAGTAGATCAGCGGCTAATTTTAGCTTTTCCAAATCGAAGTTTGAAGCGTATTGCCGAGCGCTAAAGGCTTTGCATCCCAAGTAAACGGCATCGGCCCCGCCGGCTAAAGCGGTCAGTAGCGCGTCCCAGTCTCCGGCCGGGGCTAATAATTCTATCTTTGGTTGTTGCTTTTCTGTAATGGTCATAGTCTCACGAGTCCTAAACTTCTCATTTTGTTTTATCCGATAGCGGTCTTGTTAGAAACGGGGACCCCCAAATGGTTAAGAATGGCCGGACAAACATCCGCTAATGAATCTACTTTACCGAATGATTCCGCGCCTGCTCCAAAAATAAAAAGAGGCGCCGGATTCAAAGTATGAGTTTTAACCGACAAATCTTCAATATTACCGTGGTCGCTGGTTAAAACCAAACAGAAGTCAGGCGGCATCTGCGCCACTACCGTAGCGACAAAACGATCCAACCGGTTTAGGAGCAGCAATGCCAAGTCCCGATCTTGAGCATGGCCGCAGCGGTCCGTCTGAAAATATTCGAAAAGGGTAAAATCATTCAACCTAGCCTGTCGGACCAGGTTTTCACCGGCCGTCTCCGGGGTGAATAACGGGACCGGATAATTATTGTCACGCAATTGCTCATTGGTTAGATCTTGATATACTGCGTATCCTCGGTTTAGGTCCTCAATCATTAATAAACGACGACTTCCCGCCAAAGCCGCGGTGGTGCTGGCCGAATAACGCCAACGCCCGCGATGGACCCTTTCGAAGTATTCTGTGGTAAAGGTGTTGGCGAATACAGCTCTCCTGCCGGCCTGGCTTAGTTGTTTAAAAATGCTCTCCCGTTCTAAAACATCTTTCAAAACTTTGGTGGGAAAACCGTTAATATGTCGGCCGGCTAATTTCGGAGCATTGGTCCCGGTAAAAAGGGTGGTTTGACCGGTAGCGCTTTGGGGAAGGCCAGCCACTCCGAGCCTGGCATCGATGGCTTTAAAAATCTTATTGGACTTGATGATGCCGTTTTCAATTGATGATTGAGTCGGCGGCCCTTGTAAAGCATTTCTGATATTGGGCAGTTCGGCTGCTACCAACGGATTGATCTCCGGGTTATCGGAACCGAGTCCCAAGCCGTCGATGAAAATCATGATAATACCCAAATCAGCTCTCCTTAAGTATTAAATTTTTCTTTAATTCGGCCAATTCCAGACGAAGGGCAGCCAATTCTTGGAGCAACTGTTCATTGGCGACCGGCTCCGGTTCATCTTCTTTGAGGATCACACTTACTTTACCGCATGTCTCCAAGACCGCTTTGGAAACCTGCGAAGTATTGACCACCCCTTGCTGGCGCAACTCTTGACGTAAATCCAAATGAGAGATATGTTCTTTGGCCAAATTTTCCTCTAACAAAACCCCATTGTCAATGAGCAAAGTCGGTTTGCCTTCTAAAAGACCCGCCATCAACTTGGAACGGTAAGAGAGCATTGATAAGAATAATTCTAACCCGCCCAATACGGCGAGTATCAATACTCCTTTTAAAAACGAGACTTGTTGTTCCATTCCAACGACGATGATTACATCGCCGATCCCTGCCATAATTACCAGATCAAAGAGGCTTAATTGGCCGAGGGCCCTTTTTCCCATAAACCTAACAGTAATTAAGGCCACGAAGTATATGAAGATAAATCTAATAATCGAGTAAAAAATGTTCATCGAATCGCCCCTGAGTAATTCCTACAGCTATCAGTTTTTCCCCAGTCAATCATTTTATAGCTGAAAATTAGGAGCAATTAAAACCATGCTTAAACAACCCCCGCCTTCGGACTTTATCTTCATTTTACTGGAACTATTGACTTCTGCCGCAAACCGGGCAAGTTCCGACAACCGTAGTCGGTTCCGGATTGGGCCAGATTTTACAATCAGTAAGACCTACCGCGCCTAACCGTTCATAAGGACAGATTCCGTGAGTGGCGTGATATCCTTCAAAGGTCAAACAGCCATCGCTGTTCCGACGGCACTTCGGACAAAAAATCTGCGGGTATGAAGTAAGTCCTTTACGGACCATCCCCCGATACTCAACCTTAGTTCCACAGGCGATACAAGTAGCCCCCTCCAAATTTCCGGGCGCGATTTTACGCACTTGTAAACCTTCCGGAGAAACAAGCAATCTCGGCAAATTCGCCGGAAGCGAGTGGTTTTGAATTACGTAAAAAAGAGGCGCCAACCGGAGCAGATCATTGGCAAAACTGGAGGCCTCAATTTGTTCGATGCAAACATCAAAAGGTAGGCTTACTAAGATTAATAAAATAATGATCAAAATTACAGCGGCTTTTAACCCACCTAAAAGCGCGCCCATACCGCTGTCAAAAAGAGCTACCGGCTGGATTTTTGAGCTTTCCCGCCAACGTTTGCCGATAAAACTGACCGAACCGCTGAGTAAAACGATTATTAAAATGAAAGCCAACATGTTGGCGAATGGCTCCGATAGGCGAAGGTAATCGGCTAATATTGAACCAACCCGTTGATAGCCATAAAAAGCTATAATTAAAGCGATAACGCTGCCCAACAAGTCAAGAAACTGTTGGAAGAAACCTCTGCGATATCCGCGAAGGATCAGGAAAAAAAAGACTCCGGCGATCAACCAATCCAACCAAGTCATCGAATACCCCCTACCTGTAAATATGTCTGCGCTGTTTGTCAATGCATGCCATCCATGTCCACCCTTTGCTCGGGCCTCTGCTCCAATAACCATCAGGCTGATTAGGACGGCATAAAGAATTATCGAGGGATGACCCGTATTGACTTTGCTACTTGAATTTCGTCAAACAAAAAGCTTGCGTACGGCTATTTGGACTCTCTTAGCAATTCATCCAGATATTGATATTCTTTCCTTAACTTATAAAGTTCATCCGCGATTTTTAAAGCCGCCAATACCGCTATCTGACATTTATTCAATTTGTTCTGGTTGTCGCCGATCCCCTCGATAACCCCTTCCACATAGGAGACTATCCGTTCGATATACTCCCGGTTATCGCTACCACGGATCACATATTCGTCACCCATTATTTTTGCGATTATCCTGTTCTCCTCAGCCTCTTTTCGTTCGATCATTTGCCGACTCCATTATTTCTCACTTAATTTCCGCTTCCAAACTAAGAATTAGCGAAAAAAAGAAAAACTCCTTCATTTTTTGAAGGAGTCAGAGTTCAATCACTCTCCCGAAAAAATATGGCAAGCTCAAGATTAAAGCGGTACAAACCAGATACAAGAGACCGGACTTTAACAATAACACCGGCTTTTGCAGGTCTTTCAAATAATTCCGGCTCAAAGTCAAATACTGTAACCAAGCTGTTTTTTGAAGTAAATCAGGATCAGCTCTTACTTGATCCCAATTCAATAGAGCATTCAATTGGTTATCGATCTCGCCGAGGTCACTACTGACCCAGGCGTTAATCTTGCTGAAAATTAATAGATATAAAGCTGCTCCGGTTACTCCTAAAGGTATTAATAACAACTTACTATATAATAAGGCGTCGATCAAAAAAAAGTTAACCAAATAAAAAAAGGTCAATCCCACTAAAAACGTCAGCCAGATTCCGAGTTTAAAAAGATCCTTCCCTAATTTAGACCAAATATCGCTCAACATGGCATAACTGACTTTCGGGAGCCGTCTCCAGAATCGAAAAACAATGTTAATGGTCTCAACTGTCTCACTGATCAAAAAAGACCAAATAATGACATCCGCTCCTATTAATAGGGCATAATGAAGATTGACCGCGTTAATCAATTTATCAAAAACGGTCCATCCTACCAAAAAAAGGCTGAGCGGAATAAACCATGGATTGGGCGGACCCAACCGATAATGATCAAATAACCAACGGCCCATCAAAACGGCGGCGGGTAAAAGAACCTTAAATTTTAATAAGGCGTTGATCTCGAAATAGCCGCCCTCACTTTCAAAATGATTGGTTTGAAAAGAAACCCACGACCAGATGATGGTTATTACCAAGTAACCTATCACGACCAACAGCAGCTTAACGGATGATTGAGAAAGTTTGCGGATCATTTAAAACCCTCCTTCGGTTCGCCTCTTATCGCTTAGTTCCACTTAATGAATATGCCGAAGGGACATGGCTTAATACGAATTATCGAAAGAAGGACTTTAAATTATGATTTTTCTTGTTTTGGTTCTGTTTTCAAGAAAGGTTGAACGCGGTTATCTGAATTTTTTATGAAAAAGCTAAATAATAAAATGGAGTAAAACAATTTTCGTTTTACTCCTTATCTTTTGAAATTCAGTATTATCCAAACCAAATTATCTTTTCTTACTTGCTCCGCTAACCTTATTAGCTGCCCCGGACTGCGGCGCCAAATTCAGAATTCAATTTCTGGAGCAACTTGGTTTGCAGTTCGTTGACTTCCTGGTCGTTCATGGTTTTTTCTTTCGAACGGTAGGTAATGCTAAACGCCATACTTCGCATCTCCGGGCCGATTTGTTCTCCTTGATATACATCAAATAATTCAACCCGTTCTACGAGTTCGCCGCCGCTGTCTTTGATTTTGGCAATAATCTGATCGGCCTCAATTTTATTGGATAAAACTAAAGCCAAATCCCTTTGAACAGCCGGAAATTTAGGCAACGGCCGAAAAACAACGGTAGCGGGTATCAAATTCGCTACTATACTCAGGTTCAATTCCATGATGAATACTTTTTTAGTTATTCCATAACGCTCCAACACTCCGGGATGGACTTGCCCGAAATATCCGATATTATTACCTTCCCATTGCGCTTCGGCGCTTTGTCCCGGATGTAGGTATGGCCGACTGGAACGAATGTATTCCGGAGACGGCAGGTCAAACCGTTCCCAAATCATTTCCAAAATCCCTTTGAGATCATAAAAATCGTATTCATCCCGGGTTTGGTTCCAATTCAATTCATTTTTGCGCCCAGTCAATCCAACACCCAGGTAAAGAGGTTCTTCAGGTAAGACATCATTGGAAGGCAAATACACCCTTCCAATCTCATAAAAAGCCAAATCGGTCTGGCGCCGGTTAGCGTTAAAAGCAATCGCCCCTAATAAGCCATGGGCTAAGCCGGTACGCATTACCGCCTGTTCTTCGCTTAAGGGCATCATCAATTCGACGGTTTTCCGCAACGGATCATCCTGAGAAAGACCCAGTTGGTTGGGGACGGCTTTTGAATAAAAACTATAAGTCATCACCTCGGAGATACCGGCTCCCTGCATAATTTTTCTACAATCCGCCTGAAATTTTTGGAAAGGAGTCCGTTCCCCTATTTGATTGCTTTCCGGGATCGTCACTCTAATTTGGTCATAACCATGGAGCCTGGCGACTTCCTCGGCTAAGTCGGCCATGTGGGTAACATCTCTTCGATAGGTAGGGACCTTTACTTCAATCCGGTCATCATTGGTTGATTTCACTTCAAAACAGACCCGGGATAAATATCCGCTTACTTGTTCCAAGGTCAAATCCGCGCCCAGCCAGGAGTTGATCCTGGCGCTCGTAGTATCGATAGTCACCGGAACGGTTGGGTTAGGATATTCATCCCGGTAGCCACGGGCAACTTTACCACAATCTAAGGTTTCAATTAATTGAGCGGCCCGATTGAGAGCATTAATGGTATTGTTGGGGTCAATTCCACGTTCAAAGCGGAGTGAGGATTCAGTCCGCATTCCCAGGACTTTTGCGGTCTTCCGAATGCTAATCGGATTGAAATAAGCTGCTTCCAGCAGCAGATTAACGGTTCCTTCCGATATCTCGCTTGATTGGCCGCCCATAACTCCGGCGACGCATAATCCTCCGCTGAAATCGGCGATCAGGAGATTATCCCGATTGAACCGGCGTTCCACATCATCCAAAGTGATTAACCTCTCTCCGTCCCGGGCTCTCCTAATAATCATCTGTTTGCCGGAGATGTGATCCAAATCGAAGGCATGGAGCGGTTGATTATATTCCAGCATTATATAGTTGGTAATGTCGACAATATTATTGATCGGACGAACTCCGGCCGCTTTTAAACGGCGTTGGAGCCAAGCCGGGGAAGGACCGATTTTAAGGTCTACAGCTACCCGCGCCGCATAACGCGGGCACAGATCGGGATCCTCGATTTTGACCTCAATTAGGTCTTGGATGGACGGACCTTCTTCCTTTAAGACCAGTTCCGGCGTTTTAAATGTAGTCCTTAAGATCGCGGCGACCTCCCGGGCTACTCCGATCATTCCTAAACAGTCGGAACGATTGGCGGTCAATTCCAGAACCAAGACGTGATCATTGCTGTCCAAAGCCTCGGCGACGGAAGTTCCCGGTTGGAGAGGGGCATCAAACACCCAGATTCCGGCCGACTCTTTTTCTAAGCCCAGTTCCGCTCCGGAACACATCATCCCTTCGGAAATGACTCCTTTGAAATTAACATCATTGATGGTCTTCCCATCCGGTAAGACAGCGCCGGACAAAGCCAGAGGCGCCAAATCTCCGACCTTCAAATTTCGCGCTCCGGTGATCACTTGTTTTTTGCCGAAACTGCCGGCATCAAGTTGGGCCACTAATAAATTATCGGCTTGAGCATGTCTTTCCAAGGAAAGGACCTTCGCTAGGACCATATTCCGGTAGGGCTCGGCCATATCTTGAATTTCTTCCACCGCAATCCCCGACATGGTCATCTTCTCCGCCAATTCCTCAATGGATAAGTCTATTTTTAAATATTCTTGCAACCATTCGTATGATACACGCACTATTATCTCCCCCATCTAACCTTGAAAATGTATCAACCTTCTCGCTGAAGAAGGACTTTTTAAAATTGCGCTAAAAACCGCAAGTCATTTTCATAGAAAAGTCGAATATCATTGATGCCGTATTTTAACATCGCTATTCTTTCAACACCCATCCCAAAGGCGAACCCGGAGACCCGCTCCGGATCATAGTTGGACATCTGCAACACCATTGGATTAACTGAACCGGAACCCAAAATCTCCAACCAACCGCTGCCTTTACAAACCCGGCAGCCCTTACTGGCGCAACTACAAGAAACATCAACTTCAGCGCTGGGTTCGGTGAACGGGAAGAAGCTGGGTCTGAATCTAACCTGCCGGTCCTCGCCAAAAAGTTTTTTGGCGAACACAGTAAGCACCCCTTTTAAATCACCAAAAGTGATCCCTTCATCCACCGCCAGGCCTTCAATCTGATGAAACATCGGTGAATGGCTGGCATCCAAAGCGTCCCGCCGGTATACTCTCCCCGGGGCTATGATCCGGATTGGATTGGGATACATCTTTTCCATGGTCCGGATTTGGACCGGAGAAGTATGGGTCCGTAGCAGGATTTCAGGGGTAATATATAGAGAATCCTGCATATCACGGGCCGGATGATCTTTGGGAAGGTTTAAAGCTTCAAAATTATAATAATCGGTCTCAATCTCCGGACCTTCGGCAATGCTGAAGCCCATGCCTAAAAAGATATCTTCTATCTCTTCCAAAACCAGTTGCAAAGGATGAGGATGGCCTAGTTTGGATTTCCTTCCCGGCAAGAGAATATCGATCTTTTCCTGGGCTAACCTTAAATTCTGTTCTTGAAAGACGATGGTCTGGCATCTTTCCTCTAGCGCGGCTTCGATCTCTCCCCTAACTCCATTAGCCAACTCCCCGACTATTGGGCGTTCCTCAGGGGTCAATCCACCCATTCCCCTAAGGATCGAAGTTAACGTTCCTTTTTTGCCAAGGACTTTAACCCGGATTTCATTAAGCGAGTTGCTGTCATTAACCCTTTGGATGTCTTTGAGCGCTTCCATCCTTAACCTTTCCAATTCTTGCCTCATATTGGAAACCTCCAGTTAATAATGTACCTAAAAAGAACAACCTTTCATCCATCGGGACGAAAGGCTGTTTCGTGGTACCACCCATTATCATACTCTGAAAGGTACGGGATATGTATCATCCGATACCCTCTCCCAATAACGGCGGAGATCCGTCGCGACCTACTATCGGTTCAGTCTGCAGTTCAGGAGGGAACTTCCCGACGTAGGTCCGGAAAAGGCTTTCAATCAAGACCTTTCTCCCTGGGCCATTCCTGACGCGGTACTTTTCTCCTTCATCACTTTAAGATATTGAAATGTAACAACTAACTTAAAGTAGTTTTGAGAATTTCACGGTAAACCAAGTAGGCGCTGATCGAACCAGTACTTTCAAACAATTTCCAAAAAAATTCAGCCGACACCTTCACTTCAACATCAACCCCTATTCACTGACTGTTGTCGTGAAAAACGGTCACCGTATTACTGTTATTATTATATCAAAGCCGTTCAACTTTGGCAAGTGCTGATAAACATAGGCAGTGATATAATTAGAACCCGATTTGCCCCAAGTCGAATATGAAAAAACCCTGGTATAACCCACTTCTCACCCTTACTGTCTCCTTCAAACCAGAAGCTGACATTCCTAAAAAATTTTTTAAATTAATCGCTGGCGGAGGGCTTCATAAAGTAAGATTCCCGCTGAAATCGAAGCATTTAACGATTCTGCTCCTCCCGGTTGCGGGATCAGAGTTTTAGTGATTGGGTAATTGACCCATTCGGGATTAAGGCCCCTGGCTTCATTGCCGATCAAAATTAAAGAAGGACCGGCAAGGTTAGATTGGTAACAAAGCTCAGTAGCTTTAAGATCTCCGGCAACTATTTGAATTCCCATCCTGCTTGACCATTGAAAAATGATTTCCGGTTCGAGGTTTCGACAAATTCGTTGATGAAAAATCCCTCCCATGCTTGCCCGGACCACTTTACCTTGATAAGGGTCAGCGGCGCCGACGGTAAAGAATAAACCGTCACACCGGAACGCCCAGGCGGTTCTGATGATAGCGCCTACATTACCGGGATCTTGAAGCCCATCAATGATCAAACCTAACTTAAAATCGGTAAAATCGGAGAGCTTGGTCTGATTAGGAATGGCGATGGTCGCTATTATCCCTTGGGGGTTTTCAGTTTCACTGATTTTTGCCAAAACTCCGTCGGAAACCTCGAAACCTTGGTAATCGGCGTTAAGGGCCTCTAAAAGTTTTCTCCCTTCGGAGGTCTTAGTTAGTTTTTTCGTCCAAAAAAAATGCACTACTTTGAAACCTGAGTTCATGCCCTCCTGAACCAGATGGACTCCTTCGGCTAAAAATAGGTTCTCCTGGAGACGGCCTTTTTTATGATGTAGTGTTCTTACTAATTTTATTAAATCATTGGAAATACTCGTAATCATCGGTACCCTTACATTGCTTCAATTCTTTTAATCCGTTCACCAGTAGGCGGATGGGTTGAAAACAGCTGAAAAACAGCGAGGTTCTTAGCTCCGCCGGAATCGGCCTCCATCCGCTTCCAAAAAGCAAGTAATTCATTTTTGTCATAGTTAGCCGCCCTCATATATTTAACTCCATAGGCGTCCGCTTCATATTCAGCTTCACGGCTATAGCCGAGTTGCGCGAGGCTAATCGCTACAGCGCCAATTTTAGAAATTTGTTCTCTCCGTTTATCATTGCTTTTATCGACGATTAGACCAAGTAAAACACTCATCCCGATGGTCCGGGAGATCGTTTTCATACTGTGCCTTTTTTCCACATGAGCGAGTTCATGGGCCAGCACTCCAGCTAATTCCCCGTCACTTTTAATATAAGACAATAATCCGGTATGAACAAAGATATATCCCGCCGGCAAGGCAAAGGCGTTGACTGTGTCGTCCCGAACCACGGCAATGCTATATTCTATTTCAGTTTGACGTTTGGTTTGTCTCACCAAATTAAAGAAGATTGAGTTCAACCATTCTTCTTTTTCTTGCGGCAGTTGGACTATTTCCTTTTGATTGATAATCTGCTGATAGGTATTATAACCAATCTCTTTTTCTAAACCTAAAGATAAAGTGTCAATGAGATTATTTGCAAAGATACTAGTGGGGGATAATAGAAAAACAGTCAGTGAAATGAAGATCAAAAGGATAATGCGTCGATTCATCCGTCTCACCTCGCGCCGAACATTTGCAAATCTGTTGTAAAAGCTTCAAGATATGAAACTAAGATACCTTTAAGAAAAATTACGTTTATTTAGCATTTTTTAAGTGAATAGTTTTGATTTAATCCGTCTAAATATACGCTTTAACGCCAACCAATTTTCTCTTCTATTTCGGGCTTTACGAATCTCCCCTATCAGATGGTGGTTTTTACCATAATTATAGCTACTGAAAAAGCTAGTTAGATCTTGTTCTTTAAGGACTAGCCGTCCCAGATCTTTGGCTCGGTTTTTAACGGATAAGGTCTTTTTTTGACGTGCTCGGTTAAGGTCGATAAAATATAATTCCGGTACAGCTTCAATATTTTTTATCAAAATGTTTGAGGCATGAAGATCATTATGAATAATCCCAACGTCATGCATTAAACGAATATTGCCAGCTGTTTCGGTAATGAGCTTTTCCTTTAATATATCGTCAAATTCATTGATAACTTGAAAAAATGAACAATCGAACTTTAAAAACTCCGTCAGATAATAACAATTAACCAATCTGTTATATTTTCCTCTTTCTTCAATGACGGCAATCGGATTAGGAGTATTTAAACCGTTTTGGAGGAGAGCTAAGGCTATTTCTAAAGAACGAAAGGCTTTCGAAGATAGAAAATGAAAACGAAAGTGGTCGTATTTCCGGATCAACTTAAACTTTTTAACTACTAAATCCCTTTTAATGCCCAATCTTTCATCCAGGCCAAACCGAACTAAAACATTGCGGTAATCGTGAAACGCTTGCCTATGCTCAAGGTATATTTCGATATTATTCAGGAATTCCCGGAAACGAAAGGAATCCCAATCCTTAACAACCTTAATTAGTCTATAAACATCTGAGTCAACCGCATATCGATATTCGTTAAATTCAAAGTGTGGTTGTTCCATTGTTTGTCCCCGTTCCAATTATAATTAAGAGAATATGCGGGGGACACCCGCATATTCTCAATGAAATGTCACATTATGTAAAAATAACTGTCTCTATAAGCCGAGTTCTGTGCCCTTGCGGGTGGTAACCATTTATCTAGGACAACGGTTGCCCGTAGCCTCCAGCAGCCAACCCGGGAGAAAAACGGGCCGTTTTATCCCTCCCCTATTTGGCCTTGCTCCAGATGGGGTTTTCCAAGCCGATCGATTCCTCGACCGCTGGTGCGCTCTTACCGCACCTTTTCAGCTTTGCCGTAATCGGATTGATATTACTCAATCAAAAATTAGGCGTTTCCTTTTCTGTGGCACTTTCCGTAGGGTCGCCCCTCCTGGAAGTTATCCAGCATCTTGCCCTTTGGAGCTCGGACTTTCCTCAGATCGAATTGATCCGCAGTTACCCAAGACAGTTATGTTTAATGACAGTAAAGATTTTAACATAATCATGCTTCGATGTCAAATTAACGTCATCAATCGTCAGCTCCGATAAGGATTTAAGAGAATATTGATTCGGAACCTAAATCAGAATTCAACTTTCAATCGAATTTATGTCACCTGAATCCGCTAAAAAGGAATGGTAACTGTCGCAACCGCTCTCCATGTTCCAT
>JAEWZY010000067.1 GCA_023394955.1 Bacillota bacterium | reverse complement strand
TAGACCCGTGGCTTTGCGTCTCCGCCTTTCGGCGGATTTGCCAGTATCGGATTTAGTTGTTTAGTTAAACGTTTGTTTGTTATTATAATCGGTATAGTTTTAAAAAAGTTTAGCAGTAAATTTAAATGCGATTTAGAAGCTTCGGATACTATACCCAATTATGTTTAATATAATTAAAACTGATAAGTTAACCCCAGTAAAATGCCCTGGCGGGCTATTTCCGCCCCTTGCGGGTAATATTTACCGTGAAATTCTTCCGGATAATCCCAATTGACACTATCGAAACGGTAATCAAGCGACATACCGATCGTCTCATTAAACAGATAACAATTTTAGTATTACCGCTTAAGGGCAGTAAAAACAAAAAACTGAGATTCGATTTTTCGGTCCCCCAAACAAGATCAGTACCCCACATGCAGCCCGAAAATTGCTCGGCGGTATTTCCCAATTCAGTGTTTTGATAGCAAAGATCAAGGCCCCATTTGAATCTTTTCTTATTCACTAATCGGACTCCGATCATGAATTCCGTTGTGTTAAAGTCCACCTTCTTGGGGATCTTAAGAGTATCAACCCCCATTTCACCTCTGATTAAAAAGCGTTTACCCGCCCATTCCATGCCAATAATATTGATCGTTGAATCTGTATCAAATGCCGGATCATTATTGCCAAATTCTTCATCGATAACGCCGCTAACCATTTTCTCAAAATAAATCCTGGCTTCGGCTGTTGCCGGTATCGAATAAATTAGAAGCAAAGAAATGGTTATTAATAGTTTTTTTTCACGATTTTCCTCCTTTTGATTGGTGTGTTCCAGAGTTTTGTAAAATTTAAAATTCATTGATATAACTACATTTTTTAATTGCAGGCGCAGATGATGTTTCCCCAATAACCTAATGTTTATCCATATTTCTCCTCTTTATCCGGTTATCATTCAAAAAAAATTAAATTCAATTTTCGCATATTAAATCAACTATTGCCGGAAGCGCTTTCATCGTCAAAGACGGCAAAATCAATTTAATCGGTCGGTTTATACAGACAATTTTCTACGTGAGATGTTGCTTTAATCGAAAACAACTTAAAATTAGGAAGATGCCGGTCAGGAGTGGGCGGAGACATTCGTTTCTATGTTGACGGAATGTTTGTCATTCTGTCAGTCCAGAAGGTATCCCCAGCCCAAGGGTGAACCCCCCGTGCTGGGGTCTTCAGAACGATTTTATATACCAGTCCATTGTTTATGTATAGACGAAGATTTATTCATAGACGACATATAAGGATAACATCTCAATTTTTAAAAAATACAGACTGTCGTTCGAAGACAAGTCTGTATTTTTTATTTAAGTTATAACAGCATATGACACCAAACGTTGTTATTGATATTCAATGACCAAATCATCAATGGTTATATAACCAGCAGTAGTTTCTACTCGTAATTGAATGAAAGATCTTGTAGTACCAACAGAAGAAGTGATTTCAACAGTATTCCCCGCAGTATGGGTTGCCAGGTTTTCACTATAAATCCTGGATGTAGTGCTTCCTCCGTGATATGAATTAGCTCCACCTGTTGTATTATTATCAACATAAACTTGGAACTTCTTTGTACCATCACTCAGAACATCTACTACTTTAAACGAAATTTTATAGGGCTTGCTTAAATCAAACTCTCCTTTGGGATAAACACCCGCTGCGGTATTATCTTTTTCTTGGACTGTCTGTCCAATTGTAAATCTAGCACTAGAACCAAGTTTTAACGCCTTATTTCCTTCAATATCTTCAATGGTGGTCACACTAGTTCCACCTGTACTATAAAACATGGGTTTAGTTGAGTCACTAACTAACGGCTTATAACCGTTAGTAAAGAACGTCTCGGTCGTTGCTCCGTCAAAGTTTTCACTAAATTCGGTAAACACATACAACGGATCCGGTATCGGTGTAGGTGTCGGCTCGGTCGACGGCGTCGGTGTAGGTGTAGGTGTAGAACCAGTCTCCGGTACACCGGTCACTTCGATCTTATCGATATAAATACCTGCGGCGTCGGTGCTGCTTGTACCAACCACCGGACGTATTTGAATCATATTCGTAACCAGAAATGATGTATTAAGCGGAATTTCAACAACTTGATAGGAAGTATTTGAAATAGCAAACGCTCCATGGGCCCTGTGTCCGGTAACCCCAGGATTTCCAGATGTACTGTAGCTGTCACCAACAAAAATCGTTAAACCTGCAACAGCGCTTCCGGAACCGTTATCATTCTTAATTGTTAATTTTAAAACTGGAGCGGACGCAGCGCTTAAGCCGGGAACTACAAACGCCATTCTTTGGCTGTTCCCTTCTTTGCCTGCCTCGGTACCTCGTAAATCAATTGTCCCGGTTCCTCCCGCAGTTGTTCCGGCAATAATGTCACCCGACATATTACCGTATAAAAAACTATCCGGATTATCCAAGGTTGATACTCTGGAATCAGCATCAACAGGCCTGATGCTGATTCCATTCGGAACTTTATCGAACGTCTCGATCCAAGAAGAAGTGCTTCCACCGGGTGTCGGTGTTGGATCACCTCCATTATTGGACTTCGAACTCCCGCCGCACCCGGCGATCAGCGCGCCGATCAGCGCTAAGCAAACAACTATCGCAAACAAATTTCTTACTTTCTTCAAAATTCCTTCCTCCTTTTTTATTTCACTTAAAACGAAAACAATGCCTTACTCGGGGAAAGCGATCACCTCCAGCCAAAAACATTTATTCTGGATGCTTTCAAAATTTTTTTATTATTGTAACTGTCGGAGCAAAGGCCAACAGCCAATAACCGGTTATAATTTTTACTCCCACACCGTTTGCAATAATGTTTGGTAATTCATTCGATGGGATTTAAAAAACAAGTACGGGCCTTTTCAATCCGGTTCGTGTTGCTAATTAACTTTATAGCGCTTCCACAACTTGAATCTTATCAACAATTAAACCTGCGGTGCCAGATGTTCCAACAACTCCACGAAATTGAATTTTATTTGAACTCTTATGCGTTGAATTAAGTGTCACTGGCAGAACCTGGTAATTTGTATTATTCACGTTATATTGTCCATGGGCCCTATATCCCGTATCTCCCACTGCTCCACCTGTCTCGTAACTATCTCCCACGCATAGGGTTAAATTTGCAACAGCTTCCGGATTTTTAATCGTTACAAATAGATGAGTGGCATTTGTTAGATCAGTGGCAAAAATGAATCTCTCTTTGCCCGTAGTAAGCTCGCCGCCATTTACAGTAAGAGCACCCGACATTTTAGATGTATCAAAACTTGAAGGATTGTCTAAGTTACCAGTAGCGTTTCTAATATTGGTTCCATCTGGTACTCTGTCGAAGGTCTCTTCCCAAAGAACAGTGGCCTCGGGCAGCTGGGGCGGATTTGTTGGATTTGTCGGTGTAGAACCCGGCCCTCCCGGAATGGACCAATCGATCTTATTGACCCCAGCCCATTCAGCAACGATAGTTTGTACGTCCTCCACCGGATCTAAACTATATTCATAAGGCGGATCGTATATGCAAGTTGATATTGGCGGCCCTGTTACTCCATCGCTATAGGCGCAATTGTTAAAGATATTCCCCCTCACATCCCAGTAACCTATTGTAGCGCTGTCTAGAGAGCAAACCGGGTTTTTAACATTTATGAAAACGTTGTTTTCAACTCGCAATTGAGCGTTAAGGCGGGAATTAACCCCGCTAGTATGGATGTCTTGATAATAGTTGTTATAGATATGCCCTTGGCCACCCCGATACAGCGGTAAACGGGAATTAATGTTTATAAAAGAGTTGTGATGATAGGTAACTCGGCGGTCATAGTAATCGCTTTCCGAAGAACCGTTTAAACTCGCTTTCCAACTGTCATGGAGTTTATTCCAGGAATAAGTAAGGTAAGCGCTTTCAGCCTTAGCGTCCAATAAAGCGTCGTAATCATCTTTGCCAACACCCTGAAATTGGTTATATAATTCACAGTGATCGACCCAGATATTATTGGATGGTCCCTCGATGCTGATACAATCTTTATCGCCGATTAGAACATGATGAACCTTGATATTGCTGATGATAATATTGCTAGCCTTCCAAACTTTAATACCGATACCGTCGAATTCACCATTAGCTCCAGCACCGATAATTGATATGTTATTCACTTCTTTAACATCTATTTTGGATAAGCTACCCGAGTTTGAGGGTGTAATGGTGCCATTGACATAGATAATCCTCGGCCCACCCTGTTTAATTGCATTTTGCAGATCAATGCCGTTGGTTACAGTAACGGATGGGCCACCCGCTCCCCCGGTAGTTCCGCCATTAAGCTTAGCAAAACCTACTAAATTGACATCGAGATTACCAGGCGGATTTGACGAACCCGGGGGGTGAATACCACCATTTGAAGATTTACTGCTACCTCCACATCCAATAATTACGGAGATTATTAAACTAATCACCATGCAGCAGAAAATTATTTTCGTTATTTTCATATAGTTATCATTTTCCTTTTTATGATGTAAAAATATCTAGATAATTTTAAACAGAGTTGATACTTATATTTTATAAACCACTTATAGATTAAGACGGCCTACGGTTTCCCTAAATATCCAAGAGAACTTACTGTCAATAGCTTAAATACTGGCATTCCTCGTAGACCAGAACTTGTACCCGTCACTCCTGAATCCCCCTGGTTATCTCCAAAGGTCGGCCGCTGCCGTCCACCGCATAGGCGTTAACAATTGGAAAATACGGTTTATCCGCCTCCAAATCTGCTCCCGTCAAATCACAGCTGGTCGTGGTTAATAAGGTTGTTCCGCTATCAAAAAGTCTAGTTTTATAGTCGGACTCCTCGTAAATTTCAACCCGGTAACCGTCGGCCTCCTTAACCTCTATCCAGGCCAGTTGGCGGATATCGGAATCATATTCAATTTCGGTTGGAAAATCCCCCAGGATCATTCCCAAAGAGACAGTAACCGCCGAAAATTGGTGAATTACAGTGTCATTAGTATTGCTTTTTAAGGCATAAACCCGAAACTCATATTGCCCTGGTCCATTGATAAACGCCGATCCCAATTTTTCTTCGGACAACTCCTCATCCAAATCCAGATAAGCTATTGTCAGCCTGTCACTATCAGGATCTTTCGGATGTGGATTTTTAGAGTCCCATACTTTTTGCTCTCCATAAAATACCTGATAACGCCCGGCGCCGTTTACTTGGTCCCAAGTCAAAACGATATAAGCAATGTTTTTTTCTAAAAATTCCTGATCAACGGCGGGGGTTCCCGAACTAACTTTAAAAGTTTGAGACCTAAAGCCGTCAGTCGTCAAATTCATCTGTTTCATAGTAGGATTTACGGAAACGGATAAAGCGCTTTTCATAAAACTCTGGCCTTCAATTTCAATCTCACCATGTTTGCTTTGCAAGATAACTCCCGTACCGCCTGCTTGATAAACGGGTGCCGTTGCCGATTTGCTTCCGCCGCCCCCGCAACCGGCCAAGCCCAAAATTATAGTCATCGTCATAAGATTAAAAAGAAAAACTTTTATAGCATGTTTTTTTAACATTGCTTCACCTTCTTGTTATTTTTAGGCAAATATATTGCGCTAACTATTCCGAACGCTTTCATTGGAGCAACGTATTTTCTTCAATTTATACGGCGAGGTATGGAACGGCTCTTACAGGCACCATTTATACCTCAGCCATTTCATCATTTTAGCCTAAGTTAACTAAAACAATCCTCCTTTAGGATCGACGGTTGTCTTAACGACTTCCGTCTCGGCCGCCGCTTCAAATGTTCCATTAACGGCAACGACCTTGATAATATAAGAGACGCTGGTAGTAAGCCCAGTTACAGAATATTCGGTGGAATCCGAAGCTAGAAACAACGACCAAAGCACTTTCTTATTAGCGGCATTGAGAATCTCAATCCGGTATCCGGTTTCATTATCGGCCCGGTCGGTCCAGCTTAAGTTGACCCGCCCGGCGGAGATGACATTCCAGGAAAGATCCGCCGGGGCGAGCGGGAAATCAGGTGTAGTCAGCGCAGCGCTGCCGGAATAAGCGGAAGAACCGTAGGCGTTAACCGCTTTGAGCCGGTACTGATAATCAGTGTTCGGTTTCAATCCAAAATTGGGAGCGCCCCAAACGGCTGAATATACGGTTAAGTTACCGGCCGGATTGGTGACAACCACCCAATTCTCCCAATCCTCGCCTGTTTTTTCCCGTTGTTCAAGAACGAACCAACCGGCGGTCGCATTGTCATTCCAGTTAAACTGGAGGTTCTGCCCGGAGATATCTGCCGTGAAACCGTTAGGTGCGTCCGGTAGACCGCTACCGGCGGTCGGGACCGCATGGGTCCAGACCTTATTACTATAGTTTCTTAGGTCATCATAGGCGAAAGCCGAGTAATAATAGGTAATTCCATTGAGCAAGCCTTCATCCGTCCTATTGGGTTCCTGTCCCTCGTAGACCAAGGTTCCGTCTAGATGATCGAAAGGAACTGACCCAACCTTACGAACAATTCTGACTCCGCTGGAACCCATTGGCCTAATCCAGTAAAGCTCAACCTGATTGTTTCCGGATATTGCCTCCAGGTTGGTGGCCGGTTCCGGAAAGTTCACATCACCAGCGGTTAAGTAATTTATCTGCAACATCGGCCGTTTGGCGGGATCAGCCTCAGCCAGTCCGTAAAATTCGATCCCGTCGCCAAAATACCAGTTTTCCGGATTGTCGATGGTCAGAAACCAACCCTGATTCGCCTCTCCGTCCAACCAATCCCGGACCGAAGCGCTGACATCCAATTGGATTTGGGTACCTTCGAATAAAGCCGGAACAAACTCAAAGGAATCCGTTGCGGCAATACCAGCCAGTAAACTGGTGATATCGGTGGCGTCGTTTTTCCAAGGTTTATTGACCCCCGGCCGGTGGTCGCGGTAACGGAAGTCCAATCCGTTCCGAACCCCATCCGTGCCGAAGTAAGGCGCGCCATAGCCGTCAGGATCGGTAACGGTATAAATTTCAAATCCATGAGGCGTATAAAGGTTACCAGTAATCCCTTTTACGGTCAGGATCAGTTTAGCTTGGACGATCTTTGAGCTTGTAGGGATCTGACCGGAACCGATGATATTCGGATAATAAAGCCAAAGGTCGGAGATCCGCCCGCTATTTCCCTTACCTAAAAACAAAGTAGCGCCGTTATATCTAATCGATTGATCATTACGATAGCCTTGGGCTGTCTTGAGAACTCCCGCTGAATTCTCCGGTTCGTTATTGCCGGGCCGGGTGATCACAGTCGCGCTGAAAATCGTATAGGACACGCTCATCGTGGCGCTGGGCAACCAAAGATCCATGAAGGCTTTGGCCTTTAGAGTCGTCGAAGTTGCAACTATTATCGTATTGCCCTCATATAGGGCGGAGGTTTCCGAGGGCTCAGTTCCGTCAGTGGTGTAACGGATTTCAGCCCCTACCGCGGCGCAGCTGATGGTTACAGTTTGATGCGTGTTATAATTACCGCTAGGCACACTAAATGTTGGAGCAACAACCGGCTGCCGGTCATCGTCCAGAATCGTCCCGACACCCCGACCCTTCGCTATGGTCGCGTTAGTGGCGTTGCTCAAGTCCAGGTAAAAGATTTCGTCGAGTTCTCTTTGTGTGTCGCCGTTAACGGTAACGGTAATATTTTTTGATGTTTCACCAATATTAAAGGTTAATGTTCCGTTGACGGATTGATAGTCATTGTCCGCTACAGTGGCCGTACCATCGACTGTTTTGTAATCAACAGTAATTTTTTCCTCGCCGTCCTTGGAAAGAGTTACGGTGAAGATAGCCTCGGCTGTATCACTGTCGCCTTCGGTCACAGTGGCATCGCTAATGCTGATCGACGGTATATTTGCCTTCACAATGACAAAGTAACCGCAACATGTTTTTTCTTGCCCGTTTGGCCCCAGAGACACTATATCGCCCAAAGCAAAATTTTTACTGAATACACTGTAAGTGACTGTCGGCGATCCATTGTCAATAATATTGTCGCCTGTATCGCTCCAACTTCCCAACCATGAAGGTTTAGGATTTACCCGATCATCAAAAGCCAGATAAACCGTTGCTGCCGCATTCACCTTAAAGGTAGTCAACGTAGTCCCGGTATAAGCCTTAGAATCATTAGCAGTCCTAATCCAGTCGTACCCTGCATAAACCGAAGGGAGTGATACTATTTTAAAGGTTCTGTCCCCATATTGTTCGGATCCGACCTGAATATTGCTTTGTCTAGACCAGTTCAAAGCGTTAGCCGTGTCGTTAACCTCTAGATTGGATATCAGTCTGAACACAGGTGTCGCATTGACTTCAGCTGAATTTGCGCTTTCGCCCTTGGCGTTTACCGCTGAAACCACAAAGTAGTATCTGGTTCCGTTAGTTAACCCGGTATCGACAAAGCTGCGTGAAGTCAGATCAGTCTTTACAACGGTATAGGGTCCGCCGGGAGTAACCGCCCGCTTCACATTATAACTGGTCGCGTCTAAGGATTCCGTCCAACTCAGGCTGACCTGTTCATGATCTACGGTTGTGGTTAGAATCGTAGGCTCCGGCGGTATCGCTAAATCCGGTGTCGCACCCACTTCCGAAGAGTCGGGGCTTTCGCCTCCATCATTTTCAGCGGAAACCACATAATAATATGTAGCTCCGTTTGTAAGACCGATGTCGAGATAACTGGTTGCCGTTAATCCGGTTTTTATTGTGATATATGGTCCTCCGGCAGTAATAGAGCGCTTCAGATTATAGCCGGTTGCTCCGGAGGACGCCGTCCAGTTCAAGCTGACCTTATTATTGCCTATAGTTGCGCTGAGATTGGTCGGTGCTGCCGGAGGCGGAGGCGGCATCGGTGTTGCGCTAACTTCTAAGGAGTTTGCACTTTCTCCTCCGATATCATTCACGGCGGTGACAATATAATAGTAGGTTGTTCCATTTGTTACTTGGGTGTCGATGTAACTGGTTAAAATCCGACCCGTCATAATAGTGTTATAAGGTCCGCCGGAGGTAATCCCCCGCTTTACATTGTAGCAGATCGCTTGGGCGGATGCCGTCCAACTCAAGCTGACTTGCTTATTGTCTAAGATTGCGGCCAAATTGGTAGGCGCCGCCGGTGGCGGTAATGTTGGTTGATCAGGCTGATAGTTTTGAATTTTTTGTAGTAACGCAGCAATTACATCATAAGACGTATCATCGGTTTCTGTAAAAGTCCATTTAAAGTCTCCGCCGTTCACTCTTCCCGCATAAGCGGTAACGATGCTTATTACATCTTCCGGCGCATCCGGCGTATAGGCGTACATGGTTGGGGCCGTATCGAAATTGTTATAAGTATTTCCTCCACCTTTAGTTTTGAAGGTATCCGGGGCCTGTTCATTTCTGGTCGCGGCTAAGTAGGCGTCGAATTCCACAGAATCCTCATTATGATAAACAAGTCTAGTGGCTCCTACTACTATATTGTTAAAGGCTTTAGTGATCCCGCCCGGATCGTTTGAAAAAGTTCCCTCATTGCTACCATAAACATCAGTACCTTGTAAGGAAATCAACATCGGGTATTTACAATTTCTAAAGTAGTTGGCCTCTACGAACGCTGAACCGCCGGTTGTGTTGCCGACTCCATATTTTGAAACGCCGTCATAATAATTATTGTAGATGTGAGCCGTAGCCCATCTGATACGGGGATGCCGTGAATCCGAATGATCAAACCAGTTATGATGGTAAGTTACATGGAATTCCTTCGAATCCCCCTGACCACAGAGTGAAGCTTTCCCCGAATCCCAAAAGTGATTATATGATACCGTAATATAGTTTGAAAAAGCCTTTACGTCAAGAGAGCCGTCACCTTTTGCTTTGTCTCCACTTCCGGGTTTACCATAGAAAAAATCATTATTATGAATCCAAATATTTTTATTATCGGTATCCAGTGAAACTCCATCATCCGGAAATAACATAAATCCAAGATTTCTAACCTCTACATTACTGGCATCTCTAACTAGAATTGCCCATTTGTATGCGGTGGCATCTTCTCCTACGCCCTCTATGGTAACATTATAACAGCCTTTAACTTGTATATACCCACTACTGTTAAGACCGGTTATATTGGAATCTTTAACCTGGCCTATTATACGGATAATAAGTGGAGTTGTGTCATGACCTTTTTGTCTGGCTGCTAAAATCTCGACAAGGCCTACACAAGTAGTTATTTTCCCCTTTCCATCAACTATAACATCTAATTTTACCGTATTTGCAGTTTCTGGAGTAATGTAAATGATCTGGGCATTACTCGGCACAGTACCGTCATCATTATATCCGCCGGAAGCCGTTCCCATCGGTGATTCCGAAGAAAACGCAAAACCTTCCCTGGTATGCGCCTTTACGACAAGTGTTGGGGTAACCGCCGCTAGTGAAGGTATTTCGGCGCCATTTTCAGTTGGGACTACTTTTACGATGTAATTTCCTGCGGTAAGGCCTAATACATCCGCTCTGAAACGGGATGAATATCGTCTAACCAACGGAATATCTATTTTTGTATATTGGGAATCCGGAGCGCCCGCCGGTTTATAATAAACATTATATCCGGTGGCATCCGTGGGACTCCATTCAACATAGGCCGTTTCCAGCCACCCTCCGCTTTTTATTATAGTCACCGGAGTATCTGCCGCCAAGACAGTAATCACGATATTGTTGTTTGAAACACCTGGAAAAAGTATTGACATCACTAATAACATGGATAAGCAAATAGCTGCTCGTATCCCCTGTGTTGTTTTTTTATTACTCTTTCTAATTTTTCTGGTCATTTCGGACAATTTAATCATTTTCACAACCCACCTCTATATGCTTTGAAAATAAAAAGTAAATCCTAATTTTTTGAACTTTCCGGAATGCAATAGCCTGTTCTATGTTCTTACAGATAACTTTCAAATTTCAACTCAACTAAAAAGTAACAACAATCTCTAAACATCGGCAACCCTTCAACAATTATTTGTCTGGATAAATTTATATACTGTTAGTACAATACAAAACAAATGTTAACATCTTTCGGACAATAAGGCAATAATTTTTTTCTTTTCACATGATAAAACCATCTTATCCATTGAAAATCAAGGTGTTTTCTGTATTAAATATTATTTCAACATTGATGCGTACCAATATATATGAATTCATAACCTATGTTAAGCGAAGCGTAATAATATAAGAA
>JAEWZY010000047.1 GCA_023394955.1 Bacillota bacterium | reverse complement strand
GAGATGTGGATTTAGTCCTGACCACTCAGGAACTAGCCCAGATGATTCGGGAGTCCGGTTTGGACTTTGCCAATCTGGATGCCGAATCTTTTGATATGCCCCTTGGCTTTACTACCGGGGCCGGAGTGATCTTCGGCGCCAGCGGAGGAGTGGCCGAAGCAACCTTACGTAACGCCTATGAGATATTAAGCGGGGAAGCGTTGGAACAGGTTAATTTCGAAGAAGTTAGAGGCTTTAAGGGCTTTAAAGAGACCTCCGTCACTTTAAGCGGCCGCGAAATTAAGGTTGGAGTAGTCCATGGCTTAGGGAATCTGAGAAAGCTATTACAAAAAATAAAGGATGGCAAAGCCGAATACGACCTGATTGAGGTGATGGCTTGCCCCGGCGGTTGCATCGGTGGCGCCGGCCAACCGATAGCCGGTACTGAGACTAAGCAGGTTAGGGGACGGGCTATTTATCAAGCCGATAAATTATCGCAACTTCGCAAGTCACAGGATAATCCGATTGTAGCGCGATTGTATCAAAATTGGTTGGATAGGCCCGGCAGCGCTCAAGCCCACCACAGTTTGCATACTAAATACCGGACTAGGGCAAAAATCAGCGGCGAAGACATTGAATTATTGACCGGCAGAGAAGAAAACAAAGTTGATATCGAGGTTTGTGTAGGAGCTTGTTGTTATCAAAAGGGTTCTTATGATACTTTGCGGGAGTTTATGAAAAAAGCGGATCAGTTAAATTTGAGCGACCAGGTAAATCTCCACGCAACTTTTTGCATGGAAGGATGTCAGCATAGTCCGTCGGTTAAAATTGACGGCGAGATTCTAGAGGAAGTATCCCCCGAAAAAGTGGAATCCATCTTCAAAACCAAAGTTTTGGTCCGGGTTAAAAAAGAAAAATTGAGGGTTGTTTGAAAGAAGAGGCTGTTGCAAAATGATTTTTATTGCAACAGCCTCTTTGTTTAGTTGAATAAATTGCCGACCGGAGGCTGCTTTGGGTCTTTCCTGACCGTCGCGAGCTTGCACCCGTCCTGGGTACTAGCTAAAACCGTCCGGCTACAAGATGTAAGAGCCTCCGGCCCTGTTTAAGGCCGTGAGGTTTACCTCACGGTTGACAGCGAAGCGTTTTGCAACAACCCCTTTTTTATATTCCCCACCCCGGCTTGTAAGGGCAATCGCAAGAATGAAACAGACTTTTTCGCAACGAAGGCCACGAAGTACACGAAGCACACGAAGCACACGAAGCACACGAAGCACACGAAGTAGACGTTTTGCCTAGTCGGATTAAACCGGGGGCCGATGGGCTTCGGGGCTGGAGACCTTAAAATACCCTTTGTCGGAGTATTCTTGATAGGCGACTGACATACATACCGTTGCGAAAGGGATGGTCAACAGTACCCCGATCCCGAAGATAATTGCGCCAACGGCAGACAAGATCGAGGCTATCAGGGCATAGATCCAAATGATCAGCGGATCGGTTTTTAAAAATGCGATTCCTTCTTTTACCGCTGCAACCGGAGTGTTTTTCTCTTCAATGACCCTTATGATCGCAAATGAGGTGATTATAAGAATGAAGGGACTCAAAACAATACTTATAAAAGACCCCATAACCGGTATCTTTCCGGCAATAAACGCGCCTATTCCAGATGCCAGGCAAATAACAAAGGTTGGTAAGAATTTATCGAAGTGGGCGAAGATCTCATTAAACGTGGCCGGTTTATCCCGGAGTATTTTTAAGTTTAGAACCATTAATCCGCCAAAAAGCGGTCCGGTTAATATCCCAAAAGTGATAGCGGCTAAAAAGGAAGCCACCAGAGTTGCTATAAAAATAATGCCGAAATTATTTAGATAGAGGTCAATACTTTTTTGAAGGTTTTTTTCAAGTTCCATTGGGTCCTCCTTTAAGTATCATAATGGTGGAAAGGTTTATATTAAGTTCTATTAAACAGAAACCGGTTTTAGTACTATCTTCGAATTAGAATTCTTGATTCTTGACGGAGTGTCGTTGATCAGTTAAGGACTGAAGGTGTGAACCGAAAAATCAGGCGGGCAAAAGCCCGCCATTTATGGTTTTCAAGCGGTTTTTCAGATGCCGGCATTACCATTTCAATAGTTGGTCAAATAATAAAACCGGTACTTTTTTTGTAACTTAGCAGGAAAAAAATTAAATATTTTGAAATATAGGTTATTAATGAAAATAAACCTTAATTAGGAAGGAAGAAAGTTTTGAGGTCAATCTCCGGGAAAAAGGGCTTTTTATTAACTTCGCTATTCTTAACAGTCATGGCGGTAATAGGATGTCTTGATTACCGGCTATTTCAGTTTTTGCACTATTACATAATATTAGTTATTATAGCGCTGGTGTATATCTTAACTACCAAAGCCAACCGGTATCTCAAAGAAGATAACCCGCTTTTTATTGGACAATCCTTATTAATAGTAGGGATTGTCAATCTGGTTGAATTTTTTTTCAGCTACAACGATTTTTATCACTCAGGATTAATAAAATCAATGGCGCATTCGGGCGTTATTCTACTAGAAACCTTTACTTTAATTGGGGCGCTATTTTTTATTAAACGAAAATTCTCCAGAATCAGCTGGGTTCTATCTATAATGGCTGTAATAATTATCGATATTATATTGGTTCAGCGCTTTGGCGATACAGGCGCCCATGAAAGAATCCTTGGATTTGGATGTGGGGTAATTGTGCTAATTGGGATAGGCTATTTTTTGGCGCGCCGACGACAATTTTGTGATTTGATTTATGATAAACTAGGGAGCGCAATGGTGTTATTATCGATCAGCTCCTTCCTGGGGATGGAATATGTACCCATCATTACCCTGGATTTTTTACCTAATTTGCTAAGACTCTGGGCTTATGTCCTGATTTATCAGGGTGTTATCTCGACTTCTTATGAATCGTTATTTCATGAATTGAAGGAAAGCATATTGATTGATGAATTGACCGGTTTATATAACCGCCAAGGTTTAATGGAGTTTGCCAAAAAGGAAATGGCCAGGGCCGAACGGGAAGGATGGTATATAGGTATTTTAATGATGGACCTTGACCGCTTTAAATATATTAACGACCGTCATGGCCATTTGGTGGGTGACCGGATTATTCAACAATTTGCCGACATTTTGAAGGATTCGGTTCGGGAGACCGATATTCTTTGCCGCCTGGGAGGGGATGAATTTATAGTGCTGCTTAGCGGTGAAGAGCCGAATTTTAGCTTAATCAGAGATCGGATCTTAGAAGCAGTTGAAAAATGGAAAGCCGAAAATAAACTGGCGGCCAAGATCGGGGTCAGTATTGGGATTAGCGTCAAAGAGCCAGGTAGTCATAAGAGACTGGAGGAGATCATAAAAGAGGCTGATTTATATATGTATCGCGAAAAGAATAAAAAGAAACCTTTAAAAACGCTGGATGAATCAAACCAATATAAAATCTTTTCTTAAGCGCCAATCTACTGACCTTCAACCTGATACCCTGATAAAGCAGCAGGAGTATGTTGTCTTAGAAAAGCCCCGGTTAAATCTTGACCGGCCAGATGATTGAAGTGTGTTTTTCGGCTGATACAGGGGTTAAATCATAGACTACTCCGTTAACTGCGACATACGCTGGCATCCCCTTAGTCCTTTGGATTTTAATAACTCAGTTTTAGTAAAAGTGCGCTCCGGATAGTTTACCCCCATGTTTTACCTCCATTATTATCAAATTTGAAGATTCACTTTCATAAGACAGGTTTTGATAACGCGAAGCTTTGAACCAGAGTAAGCCCCAATTTGTCGGGGTCCGGTTCTTCATGGACGTCGGGTAAACGCTCATACCATGAAAGAGCGATGGATTCCATAATCATAACTTCAAAGCCGCAAAACTGTTCCCCATTACATTCGGCATTGACTACCATTGATTGATCCAAAAAACGTCGACACTCAATAAGCCACTAATTCTAGTAATAGGACTGAGAGTAATCTTTTCCATAGTTTAACCCCTATCTCTGTCGGGGGTTTTCTCTCGAAGCGGGGTATAAAAGGGTGTTGCTGTTTGGGAGGGGTAGATCTTGAGGGGTTGTGTTATTGGAGTTGGAAATGATTTGCGCCTAGATGATGGGATTGGTTTAGAGGTTGTCGGGTTGTAAATTATTAGTGTGCATATTGGAAAAAGGAAAGAGATTACCAAATAATATAAAAAATATTTAATTTTGTAAACACACCTAAAGCTCAAGGTATTTACCTCGAAAAAACAGATTTGTTAATTTGTTGATAAATCTTAGGTTAAACATTTTTTTGATAATATATAATTTTTTTTTACAAATAACCGATATATATCATATAATAAATTACTAAATAAATATTTAGTAGCTTTTCAGCAGGAAGCGACATTATAGTGGTGGCTGGTTTCGACAGCCTTTGGTCATTAGTAAAACTCAAATATCATTAATAAATTTATATAGTTGCCTTTCTAACGGTTGTTAAAAGATTGACCTCTAATAAAGGAGATTAATATAAACAATCAATATGGAGAGGTAATGCATGGGTATTTTTAGTATAGAATATCCCGCATTACCTCTTTTTGTTTTTTTGGTAACTTTTATAAAAGTTTTTATTTGAATATAAACCAATGTTCTTATAATACTTTGCCATAGTATCGAATTTCGAATTAAAGAACATTTTATTTTCGGCTATCCGTAATTTTACTATAATATTTGAGCACTATATGTTTTATAGTGATTTAAATCTGTTGCGGAAAAGGAGCCGGGATGTATCAAAAAGAGATCGCTAAGTTAATTATCCACTACATCAAAGATGTAGTTGGAAAAGGACCAAGTTTGGTAAAAATTACGATTTCGGAAAATATTATCAATGTGGATGCTAAAGGGATTCTGACAATATTGGAACAAAATTTGTTAAAAAAAAATTCCAATAACAAAGCTCTAATCAAGTTGGTTAGAAAGCAAATGGTGGAATTGGTGTTACATAAAATTACGG
Organism: Bacillota bacterium; assembly: GCA_023394955.1. GTDB lineage: Bacteria > Bacillota > UBA4882 > UBA8346 > UBA8346 > JAAYHS01. The sequence goes on along the minus strand of JAEWZY010000047.1, from coordinate 15,640 downwards.
ATGATTTGCGAAAGGTTACCCAAATAAAAGATTTAAAAATAACCAATTATACTTCATTGATGGACTATGAAAACGATCGCCAGATAATAGTCTTTATTTGCAATAAATTTATTCAGTAATTACGAAAGCAAATTTTTGATTTTAATAATCATCTAAAGGAGGTTTGGTCATGACTGAAAACGCAAAAGTTTTGGTTATTGATGACTCGCCTTTCATTTCGAAAGCAGTTAGAAAAGCTGTCGAACCGGAAGGGTTTGAGGTAGTAGGACAAGCTTTCAACGGACAGGAAGGTTTGGAAATGATCAGGCAGTATCAACCGGAAGTTATCATCCTTGATGTGACAATGCCGGTGATGGACGGTTTAGAAACTGCGGAACAGATTTATCGGAAAAACCCGGACGCCAAAGTGATCATGCTCAGCGCGATGGGGGACGAAAAATTGGTTGCGTCAGCCAAACGGATCGGGGTTAAACGTTTTTTAAACAAACCGTTTAAAGCCGAAGAGATGGTGGCAACCATCAAAGGGTTAATATAAAGGAGCAATCAATCGGACATGGAAAGAGAAAAACTAGCTTTCATTCATAAATGTATGGTTGACGCTTTTCAAAAAGTTGCTTCAGAGCTAACCGGAATGACCTTCTTTCCTGTAAATGAATTGCCGGTTATCGATGAGAGAAAATTTTCGTTAATCGTAGGTTTGGTAGGATATACCAACGGACGTGTTTTGCTTGAGCTAAACGAGAAGTTAGCCAGGAAAATATTTGAATCAATGAACGGCGTTCCTCCAGATGATGATTTAGAGTTATATCTTCATTTGGCCGAGTTCGCTAATATGATAAGCGGTAATGGTCTTACCGGTATAAATAACATGTTCAAAGGTAGTGAACTACGTTTGACCCCGCCGGCGGTTTTTGCGGGGAAACATCTTGAGATAACCAGTTCCAAGGTGAGTTCCTCCGGAAGCAGTTATGGTACGGAGTGCGGCGCAATAAGACTGGAAATCGGGATCGAAGGGGTTTGAAAAAATGGAGCTAAAGGAAGCGTTATGTCGTTCGGCACAGGAGATTTTTGCTATGTTAAACCTCCAGCCGGAATTAAAACAGGAAACGGAGGAGCCGTCATTAACATCAGCTTTTGAAGTTAATGCTTTGGTTGGTTTCAATAATTCTATTAAGGGAAATGTAGTTTTCGCGTTAGATAAAAAAGCGGCCTTAAAAGTAACGACGGCAATGATCGGAGAAGATCAGAGCGTGGTTAATACTAAAGTTAAGAATACCGTCGGAGATTTGGCGAAAATTATCACCGACTTAGCTCTTGGTAAAATGAACATTAATAGTTCGATCTATTTCACTCCGCCGCCTTCTTTAGTCACTGGCGAAAACTTGTTTTTATTAATTAGTAGGACCCGATCGAAACGATTATTGTTTCAAATCAATAATGCTGAATTTTCGATTGCTTATAGCCTTGAATAGAAGAAGGGGGTGTTCCCTTGGACCGGGATCAAGAAAAGAATTTAGTCGACGAGATTATTGCAGGTAAAGTCGAGGTTAAAGAGGAAATCGACCCCGAACTCTTGACTGATTTTTTAGTGGAGACCAAGGAACATTTGGAAACTATTGAAATGCAGGTTTTATCCCTGGAAACCGAACCGGGGAAAATGGAAATCATTCATGGGGTATTTCGGGAATTTCACACTATTAAAGGTTTGGCCGGCTTCGTCAACCAGGAACTGGTCAGGACAATAGCCCACCAAACCGAGACCTTACTGGATGAATGTCGAAAAGGCCAGCTTCGAATCAATAAACGAATTATCGATCTGATCTTGGCTTCGGCGGATTTCATCAGAAAGATCTGCGATAATCTCGAAATAACTCAGGATTCTAATTTTCATTTTGTAGTCGAGGCCCACTTGGAGATTATCCGTAACCGCAAATTTGACACTAATCAAGAACCAAATAACAGCAATACTGAGGAGAATAGCCAAGAACCGAACGGTCAAAACCTAACCGGTGAAAAGATAGGTGAAATTTTAGTCGACCAAGGACGGATCGAACAGAATGAATTAAATGAATTGTTAGAGAAGCAGAACGGCGAATATCAAGACCTAAAGCTGGGACAGGTGGCGGTTAAAGAAAAGAAAGCGTCGGCCCAAGAGGTATTGGAATCACTCCGGTTCCAGGAAACAATGAAAAAAAAGTCCGGTTTAGACAGCGGTTATATCCGGGTCCCGACCTTAAAAATTGATAACCTGGTGGATATGATGGGTGAAATGTTAATTACCCAGTCCTTGATCGAACAAGAGGCGGTTAAGAGGTTTGGGACTAATGATTCGTTCATCAGCAATTTGTTACGGATGGGGCGGATCGCTAAAGATCTGCAAAACCTTTCAATGTCTTTACGGATGGTTTCTTTGAAGTCCACCTTTCAAAAGCTAAACCGGGTTGGCCGGGACACGATTGAGGAACTACATAAGAACGTATCGCTCCGTTTTGATGGTGAAGAGACTGAGATCGACCGGAATGTGGCCGATCGGATCTTGGACCCCTTGATTCATATCCTGAAGAACGCTATTTCCCATGGGATCGAATCGGAGGAGGAAAGGACAGTAAAAGGCAAACCTGCTTTGGGGCTGGTCAGTATTCTGGCTTACAGTAAACGGGGCAATGTCTATATTGAAGTCGCCGATAACGGGCGGGGACTTCCTACGGATAAGATTTATCAGAAAGGGGTTGACCGGGGCCTGTTAAATCCTGCCAATAGCTATACCGAGGATGAAATCACCGATCTCATCTTCCAACCGGGGTTTTCCACCGCCGAAAAAGTAGATAACGTATCCGGACGCGGCGTCGGATTGGATGTAGTCAAAACGGAAATCACTAGGATCGGCGGCCGGGTGGAGGTTAATAATCATCCTGGTCAAGGTTGTGCGTTTGTATTACGGATCCCCATCAATCTAGCGGCGATCAATGGCACCATCGTTGAGATTATGGGGAATAATTATATCATCCCGACGGTCAATGTGAAACAAATCATCAAGCCGGAGCCGGAACAGTGGGTGAGAGTGAGCGGAGTTACTAAGATGATCCGGATCCGGGATCAGGTGGTTGGGGTGATTCCCATCGCTGAAATCTTTGGTCTGGAAGATGTGAAACTGGAAGAGTTCGCACAGTTGGTAGTGGTAATTGAGTTGGACCAGAAGCTAAAAGCCTTGCCGGTCCAAGGAATCGACGGCAGACGCGAGATCGTGGTCAAGTCTTTGGGAGAAGAATTCGTCAAGCTGAACTTCGTCTCCGGAGCCTCGATTTTAGGGGATGGGAAAGTTTCGTTAATTTTAGACGTAGAAAATCTATTCAAATTGGAAGGTGGGGAACGATGGAAAACAACGGCGGTAAGTATTTAACGTTTGTACTGGCTAAGGAGGAGTATGGGATACCGATCTTAAAAGTTCGAGAAATTATCAAGCTTTTAGAGATTACTTCGATTCCAAAAACCCCGGGTTATATCAAAGGGGTGATCAACCTGCGGGGTAAGATCATTCCCATTATGGACTTGCGGCTCAAGTTCGGGCTGGAAGAGAAGGAATACAACGAGCGGACTTGCATAGTTGTTGTCGAGATAACTATAAATGAAACCCGTAAGTTGATGGGATTGATTGTGGACACAGTCTCCGAGGTTGTTAATCTTATTACGGACCAGATTGAGTCCCCGCCGGAATACGGCGACCAAAACAGCCAAGGTTATTTGATTGGCGTAGGTAAAGTCAAAGAGCGGGTAATTTTGCTCTTAGATATTGAACAGGTCCTCAGTCGGGAAGAGAGTATTTTGCTAAAAGAATTGAAAACGGAGGCACAATTATGAAACGGACAATGAAACTCGGAACTCGGATAGCTCTTGGATTTACCTGCGTACTCTTATTATTGTTAATTATCATCGGATTAGCCCTTTATAATATGTCGAATCTTAATGGGCAAATGAGAAAGATTGTAGAAGAGAATTTCAACAAAATTGAGTTGACTTTTGAATTAAAAGAGAATTTTAGTCAACTCTTTCAAGAGACTTTGATGTTGTTATCCGCAACTAGTGAAACGCAGCTACAATCGAAAATGGAAGATATAAATACTATTAAAGAAACTTATAAGAAAGTGTATGCCGAACTATTGAAAACCCCAAATCGGTCCGAAAAAGGGCAAATGTTGCGCGATAAGATTCAGCAAGAGCTTAATATCACCGGTCCTATCAGTGATCAATTACTAGAATTGGGAATGGCCAATAAAAAAGAGGAAGCACATGAATTTCTAATTAATAAAGCTGAACCAGCAATTCAAAATGTACTTTCCGTAACCGATGAATATTTGGCTCTGCTGGAAGAATATAACCAAACTGAAGTAAAAAACGCGGAACAGGCTTTTAACAATTCACTGATGTTGATGTTTACTCTTGGTATCATTGGGATAATACTGGGGATCGTGATTACCATCCTTATCACTGGAGGTATTACTAAATCAATCAACCGGATCGTGGATTCATTGACCGAGGGTTCCAATCAAGTAGCGGCAGCATCAAATCAACTTTCCGCCTCCAGCCAGCAACTGGCCGAAGGAAGCGCCGAGCAATCGACCTCACTAGAGGAGACTTCTTCAACTCTTGAAGAGTCGACATCGATGATTCAGCAAATAACCGAGAACACAAAACAAGCGGCTTTGCTTTCCGATCAGTCCAAAGAAGCCGTAGAAAAAGGCAACCAAGAGATGCGGGAAATGACGGAGTCGATGGATGAGATCAAAAAATCCAGCGACCAGATTTCCAAAGTTATTAAGGTGATTGACGAAATTGCTTTCCAAACTAATATTCTCGCTTTAAACGCCGCAGTGGAGGCGGCCCGGGCCGGGGAGGCCGGAATGGGCTTCGCCGTGGTCGCCGAGGAAGTAAGGAACTTGGCCCAGCGGAGCGCTCAGGCGGCAAAGGATACAGCGGGGATGATTGAAAACAATATTGAACTTTCGGAAAAGGGAGTCAATGTTACTCGAAGAGTCCAGGAGACTCTTAACGAAGTCACGGTACAAGCTAAGAAGATCAGCGAATTGATGGCCGAAATCGCCGCCTCCAGTCAGGAACAGTCCCAGGGAATTTCCCAGATCAATTCAGCCATCGCTCAGATGGAGACGGTGGTCCAACAAAACGCGGCCAATGCGGAGGAGAGCGCTTCAGCCTCTGAGGAGCTGAGCGCCCAGGCCAGGAACTTAAAGGAAATGGTCCAGCAGTTGGTGATTTTGGTCCAGGGGAAAATTGACCAAAAATATGAAAGCAGTTTAGGTGATGAACAAACACACCATATTAGCAAACAAACTCACCAGGATTATCAATCAATCGGGACCAAAAATCAAGCTCCGTATCTGCAAAAGCCGGTGAGTCAGTTGCCGGATAAACGGACCAAATTGGTTTCACCGGAAGATGTTATTCCATTGGATAAGGACAATAAGTTCTAATATTTCAGGATTATACGGAATACTAAGGGGCGGCGCTCCGCCCCTGAAAATCTCTAAAAATATAAATTAAAACAGGTCTTAACAACATGGAGACATTTATAAATAATTTAGCTTTAGCGGTTGTAAACGGTTTTCATCCTGATCAAAGACTATCTTTAGACAAAGCGGGTGGAGTCGCCATCGAACAGGCTAATAATTTTTATTTACATCCCGGGTTTATTTTTGTCAGCCAAGAACCACATTTTATCCATACCGTACTTGGTTCTTGCGTCTCGGTTTGCTTGTGGGACAGTGTCAATCTGTTTGGCGGGATGAACCACTACATTTATGGCAAATGTAACGCTAATGAAAGAAACGGCCGGTACGGCCAAGTATCGCTGCCCCATATGTTACAACTAATGCTCGATATGGGTTCTAAAAAGGCAAACCTTAAAGCCCATCTAATCGGAGGGGCGAGGAATGCCCAGTTGAATTCGTTGGTGGGTGATGAGAATATCGCCCTGGCTGAAAAGTGGCTTAAAAGGAACCGGATCCCGATTATCGTGAAAGATGTCGGCGGCGAACACGGCCGAAAAGTGGTGTTCCACAATCAAAGCGGTGAAGTCTATATCTATCGGGTGGAACAAGTACGGAATAGCGACTGGTACCGATGATCAGTTATCAGTTATCAGTAATTAATTTAACAGTTAGCATTGAAAGAACCAGGAGTAACGAAGAAAAAGATAAGGGACAGCTATGGAAAAAATGACTGATATTCAATTTGAGAAATACCGGACATTGATTTATCAAAACTTCGGGATTCATTTTCAACCGGCAAAACGGGAAATTGTAGTCACTAAGGTCGATAAGATAATGCGGAAATATAATCTTACTTCATACGACGAGTATTACCAACTCCTTACTAAAGGGGCCAACGGCGAATACTGGGCGGAGTTCGCCGATGAAATCACCGTCCATCAGACCAACTTTTTTCGGGAGAATAACCATTTTGAGTTCATCCGGACCAGTTTGCGGTTTATTTTAGAGACCAACCCGAGGATTATGGATACCAACGAAATCAGGGTTTGGAGCGCCGGATGTTCTACCGGCGAAGAACCCTATACTTTGGCGATGGTTTTGAAGGAATGGCTTCCCGATGAGGTTAAGATTCGGATTCTGGCCACCGATGTCAGCGGCCGTTCGGTGGCCACCGCCCAAAGAGGAGTATATCCGGCTACTATTAAAAAAGATATGGACCCTTACTTCTTGATGGAATACTTCTCCCATGAAGGGGAGCATTATCAGGTGAAACCGGAGATTAAGGAGTTAATTACTTTTCGTTTGTTCAATTTGATGGAGCCGTTTCCATTCAAGAATACCTTTGACATTATCTTCTGCCGGAACGTGATGATTTACTTCGACGCCCCGGTCCAAACGGAATTGGTTAAAAAATTCCATGATTATTTAGGCCGGGGCGGGCTGTTATTCATCGGCCATTCGGAAAGCTTGATCAACAAGCAATATAACTTTAAATATATACAACCGACTGTTTATCAAAAAGAAAAATAAGAATATTCATAGCTGAAAATATTTGTAATTTACCGAAACCGCTAATGAACACTAATAAACGCGAATAAAACCTTAAGATACAAGCGATCAATTAGTGTAAATTCGCGTGTATTAGCGGTTAAATCTATAATTGGCGTATTATTTTCCAGATAACCCCCCAACCCCGGCTCGCCGGGGCAATCGAAAGGATGAAAATAGACCGTTTTTTACCATGAAGGACATGATGAACATGAAGAAGCCTTAGCAATAGTTTTTCTTCATGACCTTCCGTTCTTCATGGTTAATAAATGTATTTTCTAGATAGGAAGTGATACATATGGAGACAAAAATCAAGGTTTTAATAGTCGATGATTCGGAACTGGTTTGTAACATCTTCTCCAAGGAGTTGGCGAAAGATCCTGGGCTGGAAGTGGTGGGGACCGCTCCGGACCCGATCATCGCTAGGGATCTGATTGCAAAGTTAAAACCGGATGTTTTATTACTCGACATTGAGATGCCCAAGATGGACGGACTGACCTTCCTCGAACAGCTGATGGCCTATTATCCGATGCCGGTGATTATCGTCAGTTCCATCGCCAAGGAAGGAAGCGCAGCGGCTTTGCGCGCTACCGAGCTGGGGGCCGCCGAGGTCATCGCCAAACCGGGACCGTCATATTCGGTCAAGGAAATGACCGAACAGCTGATTGAAAAAGTCAAGGCAGTTTATAGAATTAAGGACTTTAAACCCGGAAAGCGGGTTGACGCTTCTCATCCCGTAATGGTTAGGGATGAAGAACGGCTGATAAATTCCGGAAAAATAATCGCGATCGGCGCTTCGACCGGTGGAATTGAAGCAATCACCGCCATTCTGACGAAACTACCGGCTAAGATGCCGCCGATATTGATTGTGCAGCATATGCCGCCTCATTTCACCAAAATTTTCGCGGAGCGGCTCGACAGCATCTGCGCTTTGGAAGTGAAAGAAGCGGATGACAAGGAAGTTCTTACCTCAGGCAAAGCATTATTAGCCCCTGGAAATAAACATATGGTCCTGAAAAAGAACCAATCCGGTTATTATGTAGAGGTCAAAGCAGGGCCGTTGGTAATGCACCAACGCCCCTCAATCGAAGTGCTGTTCCGTTCGCTCGCTCTTTATGTTGGGAAAGACGCGGTCGGGGTGATCTTGACCGGAGCTGGCAAAGACGGCGCCGAGGGGTTGTTGGATATGAAAAATGCCGGGGCCATCACCATCGGCCAGGATGAGGCCAGCAGTTTAGTTTACGGAATTCCTAAGGAAGCGGTGGCGCTTGGGGCAGTTTCTAAGGTAGCGTCTTTGGATGAGATTCCTCAAACAATCATAAATGCCCTTGAAGATATGTGATTAAATATTTACTATTTAAAAAGTCTTTCCTCTGTGCCTCAGCGCCTCTGTGGCTAATTGATAGGCTACGGAGACACGTAAGCATTATGAAGGAACACTAGTTTATGAGTGAATTTATTAATTAGGAAATAACTATGGCTAAAAAAATCAAAGTATTAATCATCGATGATTCGGCGATGGTCCGAAAAGTGCTGACCAAAGAGCTTTCTAAAGACCCCGAGATCGAGGTGGTCGGTACTGCTCCGGACCCTTATATCGGCAGGGACAAAATCGTTTTTTTAGGGCCGGATGTGGTAATCCTCGATATTGAGATGCCGAAGATGGACGGCCTGACCTTTCTGGAAAAACTGATGCGCTATCATCCGATGCCGGTGATTATCGTCAGTTCCTTGGCCAAGGAAGGATGTGAAGTAGCGCTGCGGGGCTTAGAACTGGGGGCTGTGGAAGTGATGGCTAAACCGGGGGCCGCCTATACGGTCCAGGATCTGAGCGAGCAATTGATCGAAAAAGTAAAGGCTGCCGCAGAGATAAAAAGATTTGAACGGTTGCTCCCTAAAAGAGAGCCTGCGCCAATTGGAACAGTCATTAGAAAACCATTTTTTAAAACTACCGATAAAATTGTGGCCATTGGGGCTTCCACCGGAGGGACCGAAGCCATTAAAGAGGTATTAACCGGGCTTCCGGTGGAGATACCCCCGATTTTAGTGGTGCAACACATGCCGGAGCATTTTACCAGGGCATTTGCGGAACGCTTAAACAAGCTTTGTAAGTTCGAAGTCAAAGAAGCGGAAGACGGTGAGTTGGTTTCTCCCGATAAGGTATTAATCGCTCCCGGCAACCGTCACATGGTATTAAAGCAGAGCGGCGCCCGGTATTATGTAGAAATAAAAAACGGGCCGTTGGTTTACCACCAACGCCCTTCGGTGGAGGTTTTATTCACTTCGGTAGCCCAAGCGGCCGGGCCCAACGCCGTGGGCGTAATCATGACCGGGATGGGGAAAGATGGGGCCAACGGATTACTGGAGATGAGGAATGCCGGAGCTTTTACCATCGCCCAGGATGAGGAGAGCTCGGTGGTATACGGAATGCCTAAGGAGGCGGCGTTAATCGGGGCTGTCTCAAAAGTTGTTTCATTAGGGAAAATCGCTCAAACTATTTTGAAGTCTTATGATTGAAGGGAGAGTTCAGGTAGACTTTCTGTAAAGAGTTAACTTTATACAGTAAATATAAGGGATTAGGTTTTTGTGGGGGGATGGGCAATGGAATTTAAACAAAGCGAAAATCTCTCAAACCAAAAAACAACATTGACTACTACCGTGGACTTGGATGTATTTAATCAGGAATTGCCTGAAATCTTAAACTTTCTACCGGATGCGGTCTTAGCAATTAATCAAGCCCAAAAAGTAATAGCTTGGAACCATGCTCTTGAGGAAATGACCGGAGTAAAGGAAGAAGAAATATTCGGCAAGGGTAATAATTGTTATTCCAAGTTCTTTTATGAGGACTGTCGACCGGCATTAATCGATCTGGTTGGAACGGTCCTCGATAAGAGGCTATTGACTAATTATGAGTATTTTGAACAAAAAGGAGATTTACTATATGGTAAGTGTTTTGCGCCTAAAGCGTATCAAGGAAAAGGGGCGTTTTTATGGTTGAAAGCAGCCCCACTTTATAATTGGAACGGTAATCGAATTGGGGCTATTGAAGTCATACGGGATTTTACTAAAGAAAAAAAACTGGAAGGACAAATATTGTACTTTCAGACTTATGATCAACTGACTGGATTGTATAATAGGTATTTTTTTAAGCAAGAATTAGAGCGTTTTTCCCACAATGTCAAAAATTTTCCAATAGGAATCATCGTTCTTGATATTGACGACTTAAAAGTCGTTAACTATGGCTATAGTTATGAAATAGGCGATACTGTATTGATTTCATCCGCTCATATATTTCAAACAATAGTACCGGAGAATGGAATAATTGCTAGGATCGGAGGGGGGAGTTTTGGAATAATATTGCCCCAAAGCAGCCCGGAAATCTTAGAAGGTCTTATTCGGAAGATCAAGGATTCTTTGAATGATTACAGCCTTAAACATACTGTACCGTCGTTAAGCGTCTCGGCTGGTTTTGCTTATAGTGATAAATTTCTTTGCGACATCAGTTTTTTATTGCGGGAAGCCACTTTAAATATGGAATATGAAAAATTAGGTCAGAATCGAAATTTACAAAATACTATTATTGACACTTTATTCACCATCTTACGCGAAAGGGATTTGGAAACAAAAGAACACGCCGACCGTATTCAACAATTAATAGTACAATTAGGGACTAAACTTAAACTCCCGGGACACAAACTATCAGCATTACGGTTATTGGGTCAGTTTCATGATATTGGAAAGATTGGAATCCCGGACCGAATCCTATTAAAGAAAGGTCCGCTGACGGCTGAAGAAACCATGGAGATGCGGCGCCATTGTGAGATTGGATACCGAATTGCTCAAGCATCCGCAGAGCTCAAGTTGATTGCGGATTGGATTTATGCGCATCATGAATGGTGGAATGGTAGTGGTTACCCTTTGGGATTGCAGGAGGAGGAAATACCCCTTGAGTGCCGGATACTCGCGATTGCTGATGCTTATGACGCCATGACTAATGACCGTCCTTATCGAAAAGCTCTATCAAAAGAGTTCGCCTTTGCTGAATTAAAAAGATGCGCCGGAACGCAATTCGATCCCACATTAGTTAAAGTTTTTACTGAATTGAAAAGAAATGAGAATATTTGACTGAAAGGTTGTGGAATGGTAAAATTTTGCCCGTTTCCTAAGGTATAGATTTAAAATTATTTGGAAGCAAAACCGGAAGGCGTTACGCCTTCCGGTTTTAAAGTACTCAATAAGCTGAGCTCTCATTAGCGGCGCTGGCGCTCTCCACTCCCAGCAGGCGGCTTAAGGCGGCAGTCGCTAATTCAATCTTGCCGTACTCCTTAATCTTCTCCAGGTCTCTGGCTAAGAGCGCCTGGCTAAAGTCGATGGATATTCCAAGATAGTCGGTGAAGGCTTGGGCCAAACGGTCCCGGCTCAAAGTGTCAAGGTAGTTCCAGTCTTGGACCATGAGACTCTCGGCTTCGGCCGGGGTCAGCCCCAAATCGACCAACTTGTTGTAAAGGCCGCCTTTCATGCTGTCTTTAACCGATTCCCAGTCGCCGGCCATGATCGCGGCGATCTGGTCCCGGTCCAAGCGTCCCTTCATCATGGTGCTAATCCGGGAGAGAAGATCATTCTTGGTAACCCGGCCGAAAGCCTTCAGGAATTTCACGTCGCCCGACGGGAGTGAAATGGCGGTAACCTCATCGCCGTCTAATAGGTCTTCCACTGGAGCGGTCGAATTGTTCCGTAGCAGAATAGTTTCGGGAGTCACTAAGACCATTAATGGGTCTTTCCCCGATTCTCTCTGAATATTCATTAAACCGCTGCCGGAATCGACCTGACTGATTTTACCTTTTGAAACTTCCAATCCGCTCAAGGCTTGGATCATCCAAGCGGCTTCCGCTCTTGTAACCGACTGATCGGGATGAAACTGGGCCTTGTATTCCGGCGGCAATAATCCAAATTTGTTACTGAGCTCGATATAGCGGAAGGCCCAGTGATCGGTGGGAACATCTAAAAAACTGGCGGACCAATCATCACCGAACTTTTCTTCCGGTTTGGCCAAGTTAAGGACCCGGGCGATGAAAGTGGTTAATTGAGCGCGATTGACCGCCCTTTCCGGCTGAAAATCGCCATCGTTGAAACTATGCATCACTTTACGTTCGCCTAAAGCGTTGATATATGGTTCAGCCCAATGCCCGTCGATATCGGGGAATTTAGCGCCGTTAACCGGTTGATAGTTCAACGCTTTACCGATCATTTTAGCTAATTCAGCCCTAGTAACGGCCTGGTCCGGTTTGAAGCTCCCGTCGGGATAGCCGTTGATCACCGCTCGATCCGCTAAACTCTGGATGGGTTTAGCCGCCCAGTGATTTTCAATATCGCTGACGGTCACGGCTGCCTGGACCTGGGCGCTAAAGATCAGGGAGAGACTTAGGGAAACCATTAGCATCAAATGAAATTTCCTTTTGGTAATTAACATCGATCTTTCTCCTTTCGTCCGTGGACGTTATCTGGTAAATGACATTACATGTTTATTGGTAACTTGGGGCAATTAACAAGCAGATACTTTACATAAGATTATATCAGATGATTCGGGCTCTAGCTGGTATTTCCTTTAAGTAATTGCTGGTAAGACTGGCAAAGTTAAAGTGTAAATTGAAAAGCGCCTAAACTAAGAAGTGAAACGAAGGCGATGAGTAATGATTGCAGGTTAGTTTCTGGCGGAGTTGTGGATGGTTGGAAGGGATGGTAAAATAACCGTTTGATGGGCTGTTTTAGAGTCAATCAATGGAGCTTTTCTGGTTTTAGGTATAAAAAAGGCTCCCTCGTGTTTTGGGAAGCCAAATATCATTCGTGAGAACGGGGATTTTCAAAAAGTTAATCTTTTGTAGTGACCGTAATTTCCGGATACAATTTCGCCAACCATTCTATCCTTTTGGGGCTGGCGTCTTTTAAATTACTGTCGAAAAATCTGCGGACAGAGTCCCGGATTATCCGCAACCCCCGATTTGGATCGATTTCTCCTAAACCTGGAATGGAACCCAGGTCAAGATCTGGATTGATCAATTTCAATAGCGGCGCGTCTGAAAAATTTTGATGTCCGGTGTTTTGAACTTTAATGAAAAAACTATCATTTAATAGATTATTCCATAATATTTCATAACTAACCGGTTGTTGGGCGCTTGAATAGTTTGGGGTCATTAACATCATCGGTTTAAAAATCCGGTGCTTATAGCCATCTCCCCATAGCGCGCCATCCATATTGATAGCCGCACTCACTGCTCGTGATTTAATGCAGGTTTGCACGGATGCGGCCCCTCCGAACGAATGTCCGAAACAACCCAGGCGCCAAAACTTCATCCGTCCGGTAAACGGCAATTTCGGATTTCTGTCTAAACAGGATAGTTGTTTAATAATACATTGTAGATCCAAAACGGCCTCCTCTAGGAGCTCGCTTTCATGATAATAATATTCTTCCAGTTCTTCAGGGGTCGTTGGGGGCTGTATATCAAACTTACTGGGTGTATATGGATAGTAATGTCCGTCGGGGAAAACTGTAACCGCTGAGATATTGGGATGGTTTACACCAATAACAATGTAACCGTGGGAAGCCAGATCTTCGAGAATACTTTGGTAAGATCCATAAACGGATCCTTGGCCGGGAGAAAAAAGGAGAACCGGGAATCGTTCATGCCCACCTGTTATTTTAGCGCCGACAATGGCATGGGTTTTAAGGATCGAACCATACTCGTAACGGAATGCAGGAAAGAAATTGGATATGAATTGGGCAGTGATCGGGTCATAATAAACACTTGTTTCCCCATTCGTTCCGATTTTAGCCGGATACCAAATCTGAATCATAAACTCCCGGTATTGAGAACGTTGACCATTGGAATAAATCCCGGGCCGTTCTTTGTCGATAAACGGTAAAGACACAGTACCAATTTTGTAATTTCCGGTTGGTCTGGGTAATTCCACGGAAAGCTCAGTATAGCCCTTCCCGGCGCCGATGAGGAGAAAAAGAAGACTAATGACAAGTAAAAACTTTATTTGTTTCATATTGCCTCCAATATTAGTTGATTTTTTCGCGCGAACTTTTAAGTATTTACATTATATATCCGAAATTTTAAGGTGTCTTTGGGATTGTTATATTAGGTACCTAAATGATGGTAAGAGGTGCATATTTAGTGGCGAAATAGTCCTTTGGGTATTTTCTTTAAATAATTAATTGCTTGGAGTATAATGAAAGATCAGAAATATTTGAAACCTGATTCACTGTGGCTTAATTACCGGAAAGGCAGTTTACTTGTTAATGGAAGGAAGAGCCGACCATGAAGTGTTACAATGCACGTAAGTATCTTGAAAAGATGGCCGCTGGAGAAATCGACGGCGTTTTACTCCGGCAGCTGCAGGGACATCTGCAAACCTGCCCCGGTTGCCGGGGGGAATACCGGGAGATGAAACAGGCTTTGGAAATTTGGCAACAGGCGTCCCGACTAGAACCGGCGCCGCAATTCAGCCCCGCCTGGCGGCAACGAATCCGGCAGGAAGCTTTTAAGAAGGAGTCCGCAAGCCGTTCCTTTTTTGCGGTTTTTAAAGGCAATACCCTGATTCCTGCCTTGGGAGTGTTGGTGGCGTTGGCGGTTTTGGGAACGCTGAATTTTATGAATAACCGCTTCCTCCCCAAAGCAGTGATTGAACCGGAAATAAACCGGTATAGTCCGGCGCTGTCGGCGACTGTCGGCATTCCTTTAACAGTAAAATTATCGGGAGGTAAAGTCCCGGAGAATATCATCTATCATTGGACTACGGAATATGGCCGGTTTCTGAGCTTGAACGGGAAAGCCACTGAGTTGGGAGGGGATGTCAGGACCCAAGAGGATAAGGTGTATTGGAGTGTTGATTTTAAAGACGGGAGGGATAGTTCCGGTTTTGAGATTTATTTACAAGTCCGGGAACAAAAGACGGGTAAGGTAATAGCCCAAGCGGATCTGAGGTTGGAAAAAGACGGGGAAGGGTTTTGGGTGGTGAAAGACTGAACCCCTTTGATTGAAGACGGTACGGTTTCCTTCTTAATAGTTCCCAGTTCACGACTGGGGTTAAGCTCTGTCCTTAGTTGCCGGTAGAAAACGGGTTGAATAAATAATTATTGAACCTGGGAATGTAGCTTTAAAGCATCACCCGGATTTAACTGGGAACGAAGCCTTAAAGCATTACTATAGGGTTTTCTGTGGGTCCACGGTTTCGGCGGCGAGTTCTTTTTGAGGCGACCAAAAAGAACCAAAAAGTCGCCACGGAACCAAGGTTCCCGGACCCTCCTTTTATTCATCCCGGTTTTTAGTGGGTCGCCACCATCCCTGGTCTTTCGACTGGCAACCGGGTTAAGCCTTCCGACGGCGACCGCTTTTTTACGTCCTGTAAAGAAGCGTCTCTCGCCTTCATCCTTGAAGGCGAGAGACGTTTGGGAAGGCTTGTTGAGTAAGGAAGAAGAAGAGTTTTTGTTGAAGATGTTTGTGAATTATATTGAGACGGTTAAGAGCCTATAAAGTAGTTTACTTAAAGGATTTGACAAATAAATGGATAATAATTAAAGAAAC
>JAEWZY010000036.1 GCA_023394955.1 Bacillota bacterium | reverse complement strand
TTCCGGGACCAAAAACTGGACCAGCTCGCCGACTTCGTCTCCGACCTGCGCGGCATCGCCAAAGTAGCCCTGGCCGACACCCCCGACTACCTGGAGAAACTGGGCATCCTGGCCCGCTCGGCCGGATTCACCCCCCGCAAAGGAGAGACGGCGGCAGCTAAAGAGTAAGCGCTAACTAAAGGGAAGTATAAATTCTAAAGGGTAAATTTAAATCCCGTCACCTATGTCTTGGTTGTACCTGTACTGCTTTACCCTTTTCTCTTTTCCCAGGGAATGAACGGACATTCCCCGGACAAAACATTGACGCTTTTCACACCTGCTTAACCTCAATATATTGCTGAGGCGACGGCAGCTTAATATTCTCCCGTTTAAACGCCTGTTGTAAATTCCCGATCAAAAGGTCGGTTGTCAGCCCCGCATTCCGATAATCTTTAATCTCCAGAATAATTAACAATTCAATCGCGTAAGGTCCGAAACTCGTATTCAAAATCACCAGCGGTTGTCCTTTGGTATAACTAATCTCATTACAAACCTCGGCGATGACCCCTTTTACCTTGGCCAAGTCTTCATTCATACCGATTCCGACTTTCAATTTCACCTTGGTTGAGGAATCGGGCTGGGAAAGATTGATCAACCTGGACCCGGCCAGTTCCTTATTGGGAACGATAATCAGTCTTTTATCCGGAGACATAATCCGGGTACTGCGCAAACCGAGATCCACCACATCTCCTGCCAAACCATCCTTTAATTCGATCCTGTCCCCAACTTGAAAAGACCGGTCTACCAATAGGCTGATTCCAGCGATAACATTGGACAGAGTCTCCTGGGCGCCGAAAGCCACCGCCAGCGAGGCGACACCGGCGGTTGCCAGAAACCCGGTGAGATTCACCTTAAACTGCCCCAGGATTATTGTGGCGGCCACAAAATAGATAATTACCATCCCGGCTTTCCTGAAAATCGGAAATAAAGTATCATCCAAATGCGATTCGGTTTTGCAAGCGATATCATCCAGATACCAATCGATGAAACTTCGTAAGATACCATTAGCCAGACTGGCAATTATCAAAACCAAAAATAGGTAAAGAATATTTTTGAATACCTCCACAAATCCTTTAATTTCAGGCATGGTGGATAGCGTTAATTCGGCCGCCAAATAAATAGAACCTAAAAACATCAACCGGGTTATCGGCTTATGGGTGTTTTTAGTTAAGTGTTCGTTAAGAGAACTGTTTACCTTGGAGGTTAACGGGACTAACAGCTTTTCCCATAATAAAGTAATCAGTTTTGCCAAAATCCATCCGATGAGTAATAATCCAAAAAACCATAGTAGTTTTGGTAAAAAGGGGAGCGATTCGATAAATGACAATTGCGACATAGTTAGCCTCCTAACTTGATGGAACTTCTTTTCTCACGGATCGTTAATATAGGAACGGTGAATATAAATTGTAACGCGTAAATTTTAACCCGCTAACTGAAACCCGATACTTTACTTGATTTATTCAACTATAAAATGATAATATAAATAAATGATCAAATCAATACAGGGGGGAAAATTTTGATTCAAGTTGAGAACTTAACCAAGCGTTATGGTCAACATATCGCTGTCGATCGACTTAACTTCACCGTCAATCAAGGGGAAATCCTCGGCTTCCTCGGCCCCAACGGCGCCGGTAAATCCACCACTATGAACATTATCACCGGTTATATTTCCGCCACATCAGGTTCGGTCAGAATAAACGGCTTAGACATCCTGGAAGAACCCCAGGCAGCTAAAGAAAGCATCGGGTATTTGCCTGAGTTTCCGCCTTTATACGGAGAGATGACCGTTAAGGAATATCTTGATTTCGTCGGAGAAATAAAACATGTATCTCCAAACATGAAACAGGCGAATCTGGAGAAGATCATCGATCTGGTAAAGATCGGGGATGTCTGGAACCGGTTGATTAAAAACCTGTCCAAGGGCTACAAACAAAGGATCGGTTTGGCCCAAGCCCTGATCGGGAACCCCGAGATTTTAGTCCTGGATGAACCCACCGTTGGCTTAGACCCCAAACAAATTATTGAAATCCGAAACCTCATCAAAGACCTTGGCAAAGAGCATACCATCATTCTTAGCTCCCATATTTTGCCCGAGGTCAGCGCAGTATGCGAACGGCTGATCATTATTAATAACGGAAAGATTGTAGCTAGCGATACTCCGGAGAACCTTTCCAAAAACCTCTCCGCCAGTAGCAAACTTTCCTTGCGGGTGGCCGGTCCCAAAGAGCAAGTTTTGAAAATTTTGAACAAACTTACCGGGGTCAAAGAAATTCTGGCCCAAGGGGTCAAAGAGCCTGATACAATTGATATTTTAATTGAGGCCGAAAAAGATACCGATCTCCGCCGGCCCATCTTTAACGCGCTCAGCCAGTCCAATTATCCCATCCTCATGATGCGTTCGCTGGATCTAACCCTGGAAGACATCTTCCTACACGTTACCACTGAAGAAGAGCACTTAGAGGAGGTTTCATAAATGTTAGCCATCTTAAAACGCGAACTAAAAACTTACTTTCTAACCCCGGTTGGCTATATCTTCATGGGATTCTTCCTCTTGATCTCCGGTTTCTTTTTCGCCTTTGGCAACCTGTTTCAAGGCAGCCCCAATTATAATAGCATGTTAGCCACAATCACCTTTGTCTTCATGATTCTGGTTCCTATTTTAACCATGCGTCTGTTAGCCGAAGAAACCAGGCAAAAAACCGATCAACTTTTATTGACCAGCCCCTTAAGGGTAACCCATATCGTCCTGGGGAAATATTTGGCCGCGGTCGCTGTCTTTCTGTTGACCGTAGCGGTAACCTTTATTTATCCGATTATCTTAAGCTTTTTCGGTTCCATCGCCATCGCCGAGATTATCAGCGGTTATATTGGATTTCTCTTACTGGGGGCTTCCTTTATCGCGGTCGGCCTTTTCGTGTCCTCCCTGACTGAGAATCAAGTAGTGGCAGCGGTGGTCACTTTTAGCCTGCTGCTTTTATTCTGGATTATGGATGGATTACATCAGTTCTTGCCGAACACTACCATATCAGGGATGGTTTTCATCAGTTTACTCCTTTTCGGCTTAGTCTTTATCATTTACCGGAGCACCAAAAATCTGTTCACAACCATCCTTACCGGTTCAATAGGAGTGATCGCCATCGTCATCGGCTATTTCAGCAATAAACTACTTTACGATGGGCTAATTCTTAAATTTATCGACCGGCTATCCTTATTAAAACGTTTTGAACCATTTACCAGTGGAAATTTAAGCCTGGGCCCCATCGTGTTTTTTCTCTCATTTATTACATTCTTCATCTTTTTGACCATTCAAATGATTGAAAAACGGCGTTGGAATTAGGAGGGAAACTCGTGAAATTGAACTTAAACGCTTTAAACCAAAAGATAATGCAGTCTTTTAAGAACAAAAACTTTAAATACGGCGGCTACGCCGCCTTGCTGACCATCATCGTCATCGGAATGCTGGCGGTCCTCAATTTATTAGCGGAGCAAGTCCCGTTAAAACTGGATTTATCTAAAAATAAACTTTTCTCTCTATCCAAGCAGACTTATGAAATAATATCCGATTTGGATCAGGATATTACCATCTACGCTCTGTATGAATCCGGCAAAGAGAATACGGATATTACCGAAATCCTGAAAAAATACACCGACCGCTCTAAAAAGATTCACCTTAAGTTCGTCGACCCCAACAAAAATCCGGGTTTTGTAAGAAAATACGCCAAAGACGGGGGAAACTTAAGTCTCGGCAGTCTGGTGGTGGAGTCGGGCAAACGAGTTAAGGCCATCCCTGCCAGCGACCTTTTTAATTTTGATTATAGTAATCCCTATCAACCCAGCATAACCTCTTTAGCCGTAGAACAACGGGTCACCGGCGCCATCATGTTCGTTAAATCGGGCAAGATTCCCGTCATCTATGGGCTGGAAGGCCACGGCGAGCAGTCTTTGCCTCTGGAAATCTCAAAACAGCTTGAAACTGAAAACTACGAATTAAAATCAGTCAACCTATACACCGGATCCTTGCCGGAAGATATCAATATTTTATTGATTAACTCGCCCCAGCGGGATTTAACCATGACCGAGGTTGAAAAGATAAGAGAATTCCTCGCCAATAACGGCCGGGCCATTTTTTTGATTGATTTATTAAAGAACGAATTGCCCAATTTCCAAACTTTATTACGGAGTTACGGAATCGCCCTTCAACCCATGGCCATTGTCGAAGGGGACAATAGCCGCTATATTCAGAACAACCCCCTTTGGATCCAACCGGAGCTGGGCGTCCATCAAATCTCCGACTCGTTGCTGGCGGATAGAATGCCGGTAATAATACCGGTGGCCCAAGGCATTAAGATTTTAGACGTTAAAAAACGTTCTCTGGAAATCGAGCCCCTTTTGACCACCTCCGCTACGGCATGGGGCAAAACCGATCTCAATACCGCCTCCCTGACCAAGACTAAAAATGACATCCAAGGGCCTTTTTATATCGCCGTCGCCGTCACCGACAAAACAGCCGGCCAAGGAACCGGCGATTCCCGCGTTGTGGTAGTTGGCAACGGGATGTTTATCGATTCCAATCTGATTAATTCCATTCCGGGAAACGCAAACTTCTTAATGAACAGTTTCAGCTGGCTTCAAGATCAAAAGGTAAACCTGGCTATTAAACCCAAAAGCCTTTTGACGATGCGGTTGAATATTAACGCTTTCCAAAGCTTGTTACTGTCCGGTTTGGTAGTTGTGATCATTCCCCTCGGAATTCTTGGCCTAGGACTAGTAGTCTGGCTGAGGAGGAGACACCTATGAAAAAATCAAAGAATCTCTTAGTCCTTTTTGCGATTATGGCGGTTTTAATCTCCTCATATCTATTCCTTAAATACCGCCCCCAAGAAGATCCGGGAGATCCTGATGTCCCTTTGGAAACTATCACCCTGATTAACCTGGACAACGAGAACATCAAACAGATGGTTCTTAAATCAAAAGACCACAAATTTATTTTTACAAAAAAGGGTGACCAATGGGCTTCCAATCTCGTTTTTCCCATCAAAGAAAGCGAAGTTAACGGCCTGTCTTATGTGTTTTTTAGACTCCGCGCCGAACAAATGATAGACGGGTCTCCGGAAGACTTGGAACAATACGGGCTCAAAGAGCCGGCGGTCACTATTGAAGTGACCGCGGCAAATGAAACCAAACCTAAAACAATGTACCTGGGCGATCTTACGCCCTCAGGAACTTCTTACTATTTTAGGCTTCAAGACGATCCTGCGGTCTACACGATCGGCAGTTATAACGGAGAGAAATTTTTGCTAACTCCAGCCGATTTCCGCGATAACAGTCTGGCCCAGATCAATATTGAAAAAATCAATTACTTTAAACTATCCCGGGCAGGCCAGCCTGATCTCGAAATACGAATCAATACTGAAAACTTAGAATTCGCCCAATACGGAATCGGTGTCTGGCAAATGACAAAACCTTATCAAGAGCCGATGTCGGTCCTCACCGAACAATTTCAGCCGATTTTACAATCAATCACTTCGATCACTAATGCCGAGAAATTCATTGATGATAATCCGACTGATTTAAGCCGTTACGGATTGGCCAATCCCCGAGCCGAAGTCATAATCAAAGATAACCAGTCCCAGTTTCGCTTATTTGTCGGCAACCCAATAAATGGCGAAGTCTTTTATTGTAAAAAACCCGATTCTAAGGCTGTATTCACCATTAGCAGCAACGATCTTTTCTTTTTAGACACTAAAGCCTTTGATCTGGTTGAGAAATTCGCTTATATCATCAACATCGACGATGTCGACGCAATCAATATTTCCGGACTCGGTTCCGACTATAACCTGACCATCACTAGAAAAGAGAGGCAATCCGCTACCGAAGATTCACCCGAGTTCGACGCCGGGTATCAAATTAATGGCAAAAAAGCCAAAGAGCAATTATTCAAAAACGCTTATCAAAGCATAATCGGCTTGACTGTGGAGTCCGAATGTCCGGAACAACCAAAAAACCAAGCCCCGGAACTCAGCATGACTTTCCATCTCAATAAAGGACCCCAGCGGGAAGTCCAGATTAACTATGTCCCCTATGACTATGATTTTTATGCCGTCTTCCGAGGCGGGAAATGTGAATTCTTAATCTCCAAGGATCAAGTGAAGTCAATGCTCCGGGAATTGAAAGACACAATTGAAGGAAAAAAATAAGAACGATCGAAGTATTAATTTTAAAAAGACCAGGTTGCCGGGTCTTTTTTTTGTGTATAATTAAATTAACTATAAAATTGGTTTTTCAAACTTCTACCTTTGTTAAAACCTATTCTAATATTTAATATGGAGCGATTATTACCAATGTTGCAACATTCACCGTTATGGAGTTTTATTAAGCAAAGAAAACTATGTTTGCAACTGATGGTAGTCTATAACCTTGCCAATCTTTTTATTGGCGCCGTATTTTATTTTATGCTGCCGATCATTTTAAATTATTCCCCGAATTTTATTGCCCGAAATCATCAACTTACCGGAGTTTTATATCATCACCAGTTTCTTATAATTTTATCGCTCATAGGGATAACTGGCTCTATTGCTTTGTTTGTTTTATTAAAAGATATTAATTTGCACATTAATTCATTGCCCAATAATTTCCTAAAAACAAACATCTACACCGTATGTACGCAAACCTTCCTCTAATACTTTACGGTATGACGATCATTGGAAGCATTATCATCCCATTACTGTTTTTTGTTCTGATCAAAATACCAACTATAATAATTATTAAAACATTGTTGCTCATCTTTGTGGCTGCAAATTCGGAGGATTTTTTTATTCTCACCCCAAAAAACGAACTAATTACATTGAATGAAACGGCTTTTGATCAGGTTTTCTCGTTAGAGCTTTCTAGAGCGTTAACCGCCGATAAAGACCGCATTTATGGCATTACTAGCGAAACTCAAGGCATCGTTAAAACCATCAAAAATCATGATGAAATTTGGCTGGTGGGATTCAAATATAATATTTCATCAAAAATGATTATTGCTTATTTGATACTTGGCGCATTAATATTGTTATCAATAAGTATTGCGTTCTTACTTTTTACTACCAATGACTTGGCAAACGATATCCGGCATGTTTCAATTAACTTAAATAAAATCGCTAATCGAAGCAGTTTAATGGAACATCAGAAATTACCGATAACCTCTTATCCGGATTTGAAATTATTGTCAATATTCCAATTGTTAAAAAATCATCTGAGCCGTTACCCGTTTAAAAACAGGGTCCCGGAAAACTTCAGGGCTTTGTAAATTAAAACTTCTATCTTTTACCTTGTCCGATCATTCGCGGCAGTCTCATAATAATCAAATGATGCGCCCAATTTTTCTTTCAGTTCCGCGGTGGCCTGGTTTAAACTTTTAACCGCCTCTTGGGGCAAGGGTTTTGCCACCGCTTCCACATTAGCCTTGAGTTCTTTGACATTTCTAGAACCGGCCAACACGCAAGTGATTGCCGGATTAGCGATCGCCCATTTGATAGCGATCTCCGGCATAGTCATACCGTATTCACGCGCAATTTCCCGAATCACGGCAAGGGCCTCATTGGTTTCCCCTTCGGCCCCGAGTTCACCGTGACGCGCTTCCCTACACTTTCGGGAATCAAAATGCCTGGTCCGTCTCTGCCAGGTTGGAACATCATCCAAAGTAGGATAAATATCGGCCAAAATTCCCTGAAGCAAAACCATATACCCTAAAATTCCAACCCCTTGGGTGGCGCATTGCGGCAGGATTTCGTATTCAATAGCCCGGCAAAGAAGATTGTAAGGAAGTTCATTGATGACAATTTCCGTTTCGGTATCTAAAGCTTCTTTTAACTTATTGGAAGCAAAGTTGCTAACCCCGATAAAACGGATTTTCCCTTGTTCCTTCAGTTTCCGTAACGTGGCAAATGCCTCATCCACCCCAGGGACTTCAATGTTTTCATCGGTGAAATGGGCTATGGCCTTACGGGTGATTGGCCAATGGACCATATATAAGTCGATATAATCCGTCCCCAGTCTTCTTAAACTTTGTTCACAGTGGGTTATTAACAGATCCGGCCTGGTATTCGAAGGGCTGACCTTGGTCCCGATGATGGCCTTATCCCGTACTACTCCTTTGATGGCAAGGCCCAATGATTCTTCGCTTTTGCCATCATTATAGGCCTCGGCGGTATCAAAATAATTTACTCCAAAATCGATTGCCGCCCTGACAACATCGGTAACGTCCTTTTGATCTTGTCCACCCCAATATTGGCCGCCGCCAAAGGGCCAACAGCCTAATCCCAACACTCCAAGTTCTAATTGGGATTTTCCACTTTTTCTATATTCCATCATTAACGCTCCATTTTTGTTGGGTAATTATACGATTGACATCCTAAACAATCAGATCGGCCTAGTCCCAGAAAAGGGTTGCCCCTTTATCCGCCGAAGAAGTATTTTGTTTATAGAGCTTCAACCAACCCTTAGACTCCTTCTCCACTCTGGCCCAACCCTGCTTTCGCTTGGCGAATTCCTCATCCGAGACATTGACCGTTAGTTTTCTTTGCTTAATATCTATTGCAACGATATCTCCATTTTCAATTAATGCGATATTCCCGCCTTCGTAAGCTTCAGGCGCTACATGCCCGATGGCCAATCCTCCGGTAGCCCCCGAGAAACGCCCGTCGGAAACCAGGGCAATCTTGGTTCCTAGTCCTTTCCCTAATACTGCGGCCATAAAAGTTTCCATATGCGGCATCCCCGGTGAACCTTTAGGACCTTCATACCGGATAATAACCACATCCCCGGCGACGATCTCGTCTTTCAGAATAGCTTGCCAAGCATCATCCTGAGAGTCGTATACCTTTGCCGGTCCGGTAAATTTCCAGGTTTCCGGATCAACTGCGGAAAACTTGACAATAGCGCTTTCCGTGGCCAAATTGCCCTTTAATACGGCTAAGCCGCCCTGGGAGTGGATTGGGTTTTTTACTTCACGGATCACGTCCTTATTCTTATTTTCGGACTTGGCAATCTTAGCGGCAATGGTCCCGAACATACCCCGGGCAGCTACATTAATCTTGCCGGCTGCAGCCAGTTCTTTCATGACAGCGCCCAAACCGCCGGCTTGATCAAATTCAACCATGGTATAAGTCTTATGATTAGGATAAATGGCGCTGATCACCGGAACATCTTGGCTGATTTGGTCAAAAAATTCAGCCGTGATATTGATTCCCGCCTGACGCGCAATGGCCGGAATATGCAGGATCGAGTTGGTGGAACCTCCCGTCGCCATCATATAACGGACCAGATTTTCAAAATTCGATTCATCAACCACGCTCAGTGGCCGGATTTCCTCCTTGACTAACTGGACAATTTTACGCCCTGCCTGGCGGGCCATATCGTGCCACTCCGGGCTTTGGGCCTTGACGCTGGCGTTACCGTCCGGAGAAAATCCTAAAATTTCAGCAGCGGCGCACATCGTATTGGCTGTACCCATAAACGGGCAGATACCCGATGTCGGGCAAGCGCGACTTACTACCTCTTTATAATCCTCCCGGCTCATATCCCCGGCAATGTAAGCCGCATAGGCCTGTTTCTGATGGGTTAAAGTAATCATTTTGCCATGGTGGGACCCGGGCTCCATATAACCGCCGGTAAACAAGACGGCAGGAATATTAACCCGCATAATCCCCATCAACATCCCAGGGATCACCTTATCGCAGCTTCCCAATAAAATCATCCCGTCCAGCATATTCAATTCAGCTGTGGTTTCCACCTCGGACGCTAGCAAGTCCCGGCTCGGCAAGGTATAACGGTCACCCGGAGTATTAGAGCAAATGCCGTCACAGATCCCCATTACCGGCAATTCCCGGGCCAACCCGCCGGCTTGGTCAATTTCATCCTTGATCTCTTGGATCACATCTTTAAAATGAAAATGTCCCGGATTCATCTCATTCCACGAATTAACGATACCGATGACGGGACGTTTCGCTTTCTCGGCCGATACACCCATGGCGTATAGCAACGCATTGCGATGATCAATTGATTCTTCATTCCAATTACGAATCATCTGTTGTTCTCCTTTTTGTATATCTTATTAAAGCCTACCGTCAAAGTCGGCTTTATCTTCAGGCTTAAGCGGAAATTTAATCGGTATTCGGTCACGATTGGAACGGTAAATCGCCGTAAAAATTTCCACCGTTTTCCGGCCTTCTTCACCATCGATTAATGGTTGGGTTCCATTGATAATAGCCCTTAAGAAGTTCTCAATTTGCCGTTCGTGAAAATAGACCATCGGGTTAATCTTGGTAAAAAAATCGGTGTCTTCACCCTTCCAGATCTCAAGCATGCCCTCTTCACCTTTGACAGTCCATAGATCGTTCAAAGGCGGCTCGGCGATACTCGACATACCGGCGATAAACATGGCCCCGCCATCGGTTTGGACACCGATTGAAGCTCCATTCCCTCCATGGACATGCACTTTGCCATAGAGCGCCGGGTTTATTGAATTACTGACAATTATATTTCCGAGCCCGCCGTTTTTGAACTTTATCAATGCAATTGCGGTATCTTCAACTTCAATATAGGGGTGATTCAGATTGGACCAATACCCGAAAACCTCTTCCACAGGCCCCATGTACCACTGTAAAAGATCCAGTTGGTGGGGGGCCTGATTTACCAGAACACCGCCGCCCTCTCCTTTCCAGGAGCCCCGCCAGGGATCGCTTTGATAATAGGATTCATCACGCCAACCAAGCATATTAACTGTCCCGAGAATTGGCTTTCCGATTTTTCCAGCGTCAATCGCCTCTTTAATTCTGAGCGAAGGAGGATAAAATCTCCGCTGGCAAATAGTTCCGAGTTTTACTCCGTTATCTTTAGCTGCATTAATAATGACGTCGCAGTCTTCCAATGACGAAGCCAATGGTTTTTCAACCAAGACATGCATCCCCGCTTTACTAGCTTTAACCGCCGTCTCGGCATGGGCTGGATGGGGCGTGCAGATTAGAACCGCCTCGACCTCCGCTTCGTCAGCCATCTCCCCAATGCTGGAACAAGCTTTAACCCCATACTGCTCTGCAAAAGCTTTCGCTTTTTCAAAATTTCTACTATAAACCGCTGTAAATAGGGATTCGGGGAGGTTCTTTAAGGCCTGGGCATGCAAGTGGGCTCCTTTACCGCAACCGATAATTCCGGTTTTAACTTTTTCCATGACAATCTTTCCTCTCATCCGAAATTAATGAAAACTCCTTTCTTACGGAACTAAAATCACTTTCATTAATCCGGGTTCTTTGTTATAAAGCCTTTCAAACCAAGCGGCTCCTTCTTGAAGAGGAGCGGTTGCGCTGATTAAAGCGTCCACTTTGATTTCACCCCGTTCGATCAGATCTAAACAAATGGGATACTCGCCGTTGGAAGCGCAGGAACCTAAGACAGATATTTCACGCGTGACAACCGACTGTAAGGGAAAATCAACTTGCGGCTTTAAATTTCCTACCAAAGTCAGAGCTCCGCCTTTGCGCAATACATCGATGGCTGTTTTAACCGTCGGCGTTATACCCACCGCTTCAAAAGCAATATCCGCGCCGCGGCCATCGGTGAGTTGGACTACCTGGGAAACCAAATCCTTTTGGTCGGCCGACAAACAATGAGTCGCTCCAAATTGACGCGCTAAATCGAACTTATTGGGGTCGAGGTCGATGGCGATAATTTTTTTACAACCGGCTTGGTGTAATATCTCAACAATAAACAGACCGATCATTCCCACCCCGACTACCACTGCATTATCATTCAGCCCCAGTGGAGCACGGCTCACCGCGTGAACCGCAATAGAGACCGGTTCGATCATGGCTGCCTTTTCAAAAGATAGGCCGTCCGGCAAATGATAGGCGATATGATCCGGGACTGTCACGTATTCGGCAAAGGCCCCGTTTTGGCGGTATTCATTACAGGAAACCCCAAGTACCCGGCGGTTATCGCAGAGGTTGATCCGGCCCTTCCGGCAATAGTAACAACTTCCGCAATAAATAGTGGAATCAAAGGTAATGCGGTCTCCTATAACAAACCCTTTGACATTTGCCCCTACGGCAGCGACAACACCCGAAGCCTCATGTCCCATAATCACCGGAGGTATCCTCCTTCCGGTGCGGCCATCCATGCCATGAACATCACTGCCACATATGGAGCAAGCTTTGACTTGCACCAACAGATCATCCGGGCCATACTCCGGTTCCGGTACCTCTTCATAGCTGAATTTGTTATATTCTTTCAATACTAGCGCTTTCATTGACAATTCCCCTTTGGGCTTCTTTATTTTTAATCACTTCATCAAAGTTACCGTTAATCTGAAAATCCGGCTTTGGCTAAGATCGCTTTGATAATTTTTAGGTTGCGGATTGACTCCTCGACACCGGCCAATAAGGGGCGGTTTTCCCGGATTGCGCCGGCAAAATCTTCAATTTCCGCCCGAAACCGATCGGTTTCCTCAACCGAAATCTCCTCTTCCCCAGCGGGGGTTTTTAAAACTATTGAACCAGCATTTCCCCAGAACGGCTCCGGAACCGTCAGTGTTCCATCAGTCCCCATAATAGTAGCCCCTAAACTCCGGAACTCATTGACCCAACCGCAGTGGATATTGGCGATTATGCCGTTTTCATACCGCAAAATCGCGGAAAGCAACCGATCAACCCCATTGATGGCAATAGCCTCAGCGGATATAGAAACCGGTTCCGCCCCGGTGATCATCCCTACCAAGTTCACCGGATAACATCCTAAATCAAAGAGCGAACCACCGCCTAAATTCGGATTGATCCGATCACCCCTTGCTCTACTGGCTAAGGAGAAAAAATACGAATCGATATATTTTACTTGGCCTAACTTGTTCTCACGAATAATTTTTTGTATCTTGCGAATCCGGTCGGAATAGCGATACATGAAACCTTCCATCAGTTTTACGTTATTCCGCCGGCATTCCGCGATTATTTGCCGACAATCTTCACTATTCAAGGCCAATGGTTTTTCGCATAACACATGTTTTCCTTGGCGGGCCGCTCTGATGGCCCATTGTTTATGGAGCGAATTTGGCAAAGGTATATAAACCGCTTCGATCTCAGGGTCATTCAGTAATTGGTCATAATCCAAATACGTTTTTGCCGGATAATTGAAACATTCGGCGCACTGGCGTAATTTGTCCGCGGACCGTGATGCTAAAGCGTAAAATTCAGAGTTAGCTGCTTTTAACAAGGCCGGAATGAAAGACTCCCTGGCGATTGAAGCGTAACCTAAAATACCCCATTTGACCTTTTTTGACATGCCTTAAACACACTCTCTAAAGTAGTAAATTTATCCTTTAATGCCGCTCATCACAACTGCTTTAACCATCCACTTTTGGAACCCTAAGAATAGTATTAAAATTGGGATAATACTGATAACCGAAGCAGCTGTGGCCAAATTGTATTCTACAAAATACTGATTGTTAAATGACGCCAAACCTAAGGTAATAACCTTCATTAGATCGTTATTCGTACAAACCAGCGGCCAGAAGAACTCATTCCAGGTCCACAAAAATTTGATAATGGTCAAAGCCGCCAGCGACGGAGTGATTGACGGTAAAATAATCCGGAAAAAGATGCCCAGTTCCGATGAGCCGTCTAACCGCGCCGAATCAATATAATCGTTAGGAATGCCCTCTACCGCTTCGCGCATCATAAACACACCGAAGGCGCTCACGAATTGAGGCAACATCAATCCGATATACGTATTGATTAGGCCGAATTGTACTACCCATTGATAAAGCGGTATGACAATAGCTTGAAACGGAATCATTAACAGAGCCAGAATGCTAAAAAACCAAAATTCCTTGAGCGGGAATTTAAATTTGGCAAACCCATACCCGGCCATCGCCGAAAAAATCACACTGGTAAAAGTACTGATGCCGGAGACGACAATAGTATTCCAAACATATAAATGAAACGGTTGCCGTTTAAAAAGGTCGATATAATTTTGAAAGTTCAACCAATTATTCGGCCAAAATTTGAGCGGGATCTGTTGAATCTCGGCCGGTGTTTTTAATGATGTTAAAACCATCCAGATAAAGGGCAACAACATAAACAACGCTCCCATTACCACCAATAAATTCCATATCCAATTGAAATTCAGTTGTTTCTTAGTTTTTACATTAGCATCCATTGTAATGCCGCCTGTTTTCATATTTCAACCACCTTTATCAGGTAAACTTTAGTAGGCCGATTTACGTACAAATACCCATTGGAGTATACTCACTATTAAAAGGGAGATGAAGATAAAGATCGCGACCACTGAAGCTTCACTAAATTTGAACCATTGAAAAGACATGTCATATAGATACATCATCACAACGCGGCTGGCATTTGCCGGGCCTCCAACTGTAGTGGCATAAACCTGGTCGAAAACTTTAACGTTTGTAATTAGCTCTAAGATAGTAACCATCACAATTTGAGGGTTTAATAACGGCAACGTAATATGGCGGAAAGCGCTGATCGCATTGGCGCCGTCAATCTTCGAGGCTTCCAACAGTTCATCCGGGATACTTTGCAAAGCTGCCATAAAAATTATTGTATCGAATCCGATGCGCAACCAAACATTAATCATCGCTAAAGAAGGCATGACTTGACTTATCGAACTAAGCCATTTTTGAGGCGCTAAACCAACCGCCGCCAACAAAAAATTAGCCAATCCGTAAAGCGGTTGATAAATCCATCCCCATATTAATGCCGCCGCTACCAAAGAGGTGACCAAAGGCAAAAAATAAGTTGCGCTTAAAAGGTCCCGGAATTTCTTGTTCTTGATCCGGTTTATTAAGATCGCTACCATTAACGCTAAAAACACCGTGGCCGGCACTGATAGGGCTACAAAATACAGTGTATTTTTTACAGTTAGCCAAAACATTGGATCCGAAAAGACGTATTTATATGAATCAAGGCCGACAAACCGATAAGCTTCTCCCATGCCTCCCTGAAAGAATGACATTTTCACAGACTGTAACAATGGATAAAAATAAACCAGCATAAAATATGCCACAGCAGGTAAAACAAAGGCGTAACCAATCCTGGCCCGTTTATCCGCAAAAGTCTTGCCCAATAGTAACCCCTTGAAAGCGCCCATTCTGTTATTAAGTTCCATGCAAACACCTCATTATAAGAACTTTCTACAGTATTTGGAGGATTAAGGGCGGCGTAATACGCCGCCCTTTCATGTCAAAGCTCAACGTTGCTTTAAAATCTGATCGATTTTATCCGCCGCTTGGTTTAGGGCAGTCTTAGCATCTTGCCGGTTGTATATTACAGCTAAGATTGCATCTCCATAAGCTGCCGCGACTTCATTCATTTTCGGATGGAAATAACTCGGCGCCGGTTCGCGTTCGGCCATTTCCATAACGGCGTCGTAGTCCGGACGGTTTTTGACAAAATCCGTGTCAAAATTGGTTTTGATTACCGGCATTATGCCTTGAGCGGTTGCCCGTTTGTAATCATTCTCTTTGGACCACATAAAATCAAGAAACTCCCAGGCCAATTTTTTATTCTTACTATGCTTGTAAACCATATCCGCCCAGCCAAATAAAGCTCCCGGTCCCGGAGTCGCTTTTTGGGATGGCAGGGCATATACTTTGTAATTAATATTGGGAGCATTGGTGGCTAAAAAACCAGGGAGCCAAGACTCGCGGAAAATGATAGCGGCTAACCCCTTACTAAAAGCCACTTCCGAATTTCCCACTTCCAAGCTGGATACTTTGTGTTTATTAACCAAATCGCCATAAAAAGCAAGAGCTTCGATGCCGGCTTGACTATTAACAACACCCTTGCTATTCTTGTATTTCGGGTCAACCATTAAACCATCAAATGCGTGAAGCATCGGAAGAAACTTGTCGGTGATTCCGGTCTGATCTCCCGAATAACGGATGCCATAACCGGAACGGATTACCTTACCCCTAGCGTCATATTTCGTTAGTTTTTTGGCGTGCTCTAATAATTCTGATAATGTCTTGGGCGGTTTATTAGGATCTAGACCGGCTTCCTTATACATATCGACATTAATGAACATATATTGGAAGTTACCGCCTTCAACCGGAAAACCGTATCGGATACCGTTAAATACTCCAAAGGGACGAGCAGTATTAACAATCGTTGAATCTACTTTTTTAACAATATTCGACGGCATTTTATCCGCAAAATCATACTTGCCAGCCCAGTCATGAGGAGCGCCATTGAAGAGATCCGGAGCTCCGGAACGAGCCATAAATGCGGCCAAATATTTAGCGGAGTAACCAGAGAAAGGAACAGTTACAACTTCGACGCCGGCACACTCCGGATGGAGTTTGGCAAATTCTTTACCGGCTTCGGCATAATACTCATTAAATTTCGGATTTTGCTCCCAGTGGGTCCAGTAGACCAATTTCACCTTTTTAGGCGCAGCTGAAATTGTAACCGATGTGATAACTAATACCATAATCATTAATAAAACAATTAAAATAGACCTTTTTTTGTGTGCCAATTAACTTCACCTCTTTTTCAAATTTGGTAGTAACCAAAACCCATATTGATGACATCCCCCCTTTAAGTTGCAAAAATTCCAACGATTAAATGTTGTTTCTATATGAATTGACTTAATTATATCTAGATGACGTAATAATAACCTTAGTAACCTCGTTACTTTTAAAGAAAATAATAAAAAGGAAATTGGTATAACTGGTATACAACCAGTTTATTAATACTTTACCATAGAGTTTACGAAAATGCAATAATTTGATTTAAAAGTTATTAATTATGCCCAAATCTAGGCCATATACGCTCCCCCGTTTATATCCAAAGTAACACCGGTAATAAACCCGTCATATTGCGACGCCAAATAAGCCACCGCATCCGCAATGTCTTCCGGGCGCCCGGCCCGGCCTAAAGGGATCTCGGAAATAGTTTTGCGAGCGGATTCATCAGTAGTATGGGTCTGGTGGAAATAAGTTCCCAAAATGAATCCGGGAGCGACACAATTCACCCGTACACCCCGGGGCCCAACTTCTGTTGATAAAGAACGCGTAAAGGTGATAACCCCGCCCTTAGCTGTGCCATAGGCCAAAGAACCGGCATGTCCACCTTTTCGTCCCGCTAGCGAAGCTAAGTTTACGATAGCTGCGCCATCAGCTTTAAAAAGGTGGGGCAAAGCCTCGCGGGTCACTAAAAACATGGTTTTGAGATTTACGTCCATGACCTTTTGATAAAAAGAAGCCTCCATCCCTTCGAGGGTTTGTCGGCCAACAATATCACCAACATTATTCACTAAGATATCTAATCCTCCTAGGCCTTCAGCCGCTCCTAAGACCGCCTTCTTGACTGTTGCTTCATCAGTTAAATCACCGCCGACATCTACCATTTTAATGCCAAAGCCACTTATTCTTTGGCGTAGTTCCGCTAGATCCTGTGCGGTGTTTTGAGTTGTCCGGTGTTGGAACCAATGGACCGCAATATTAGCGCCGCGTTTTGCCAACTCAAAAGAGATCGCTCCTCCCAGGCCGTTAGCGCCGCCGGTAATCAAAACATTTTTACCTTGTAAAGAACCCAAATTTCATACCCTCCTTAAGGTCATACGACCCCTTTTTTAAAATAACAGATTGGCTCGAAATGCCGCGTTTCCAGTTTAACATACTTGTATTATACCTATATGTTAATACTATTTTTTCATTTATGCAATGCTAATCTCAAAAGAAATTAATTTTAATGTTTGAAATAGATTTACATCTGTGATATTCTTTAATTGAAAAACTAACAGGTTGAATATATGTTGTTGGTGGAGAGTGCGATGCAAGTTAACCGTGAAATTAAAGTCCCTTTATATGTGCAGGTCTACGAAAGTTTATTTAAAAAGATCACTGATAAAAATTGGCAAGCAGGTGAACTCCTGCCATCAGAACGCGAATTGAGTACTGCGTTCAATGTTGACCGGCTCACGGTACGTAAAGCTTTGGCAATGTTAGTCGAGGAAGGCTTGGTCGAAAAAATCGCCGGACTAGGAACCAAAGTAACTGAAACCCCACTTCATCTTAATGAGAACCTTCATTCACATAATCTGGTTTTCTTATTACCCCACTTACCCCGGTTCTCCGTAAATAACTCAGCGGACCGGATTACCGAACCTTTTAATTCCAGTTTATTTTATAGTGTGGAAAAGGAATGTAAGAATCACGGCTATAATTTGATTTATACCACTATCAAAGATGATGAGGTTTTTATAGACCTGCTTAAAAGCAAAGGAGTTATAGGTGTTTTATTTGTAAGTAAAATCCATTCTAAATTTATTCAAGAAGCAAATAAACTCAAAATCCCCTCGGTAGTCATTAATAACGAATCTAATTTCTTCCCAACCATTAGGGCTGATCGTGAAAAAGGAACTTACGAAGCGATCAAGCTCCTGATTAGCCAAAATCATCGCCAAATTGGTTTCATCAGCGGGGTATCGAATTATATTACTTCCAAAGATTGTTTACAGGGATATAAACGCGCCTTGTCGGATGCTAATATCGATTTGAACCAGCAAATTATTAAGGAAAGCGACTGGACTTTCGAGGGCGGCTTTAATGCTATGACTGAGATCATTCGAGAGCAGCCTAGATTTCCCTCTGCTATCTTTGCCTGTAATGATATGATTGCGATTGGGGTTATGGAGGCTATTAAGACGGCCGGTTTGTCAATCCCTCAAGATATCAGTGTGATTGGGTGCGATGATATTGAGCAAAGCAAGTATTATAGTCCAAAATTAACCACAATTAAGGTGAAAACAGAACTGATGGCTAAAATTGCTTGCCAGAATCTATTTTTAGCAATTGAAAACCAGGATATTTTGAATATCCAAATCATTCTGCCAACCAAACTAATTGTCCGTGAATCTACTGCGCCGCGTTCAAATCGATAGTTTAAAAAGGGTTCGCGTTTACATTCTTTTTAATTTGGAGGTTTTTAAACATGGTTAAGATTGAACAATCAATAATTACTGACGTTTTAGTTGTCGGCGGCGGCGGCGCCGGTGTTAGGTCAGCTCTTGAAGCTAATTTAAACGGAGCGAAAACTTTATTGGTCACCAAAGGCAAACTAGGCGCAAGTGGTACAACCAGCTTCGAAGTTGCCGAGACTGCTGGCTATAACGCGGCGGATGATTGTATTCCCGAAGATTCGCCGGAACAACACTATCAAGATATTATAAATGCGGCTTTGGGAACCTGCGATCAGGATTTAGCAAAAATCTTAGCAGAAGAAGCTCCCATGTCCCTGACTGAACTGGAAGGCTGGGGCGTACCTTTTGAAAAAAAAGGAGGGAAACATTTAGTTGTTGAAGGATGTTTCGCTTCAAAACCCAGGATGCACATTATTAAAAGACATTCAAAACCGATTCTAGAGGTTTTAGTCGATCGGCTTCGGTCAACGTCCGTCAATGTTCTAGAAGAAGTGATGGTCGTCGACCTCCTAATTAAAGATAATACTTGTTCTGGCGCTCTATTAATTGACTTAACCGGAAAATTAATTCTAGTTCAAGCAGCGTCCGTAATTCTCGCTTCCGGTGGCGGTGGTCAACTTTTCAAACTCAACCTTAATCCTGAAGATATTACAGCCGACGGTTATGCTATCGCTCTTCGGGCTGGGGCTGAAATAATAAATATGGAATTTATGCAAGCCGGATTAGGCCTTGTCCATCCAAAACCAAATATACTTAATTGTTGGGTTTGGTTCCTATCTCCTAAACTTGTCAATAATCACGGCGAGGAGTTTCTTTCAAAGTACTTACCGGCAGGTGTGGATCCCATTGACTGTATGAACGACAAGGCGCATCATTTCCCGTTCAGTAGCCGCGATTTATCTAAATATATTGAATATGCGATCATTAAAGAAATTAACCTGGGGAATGGCGGGCCCCATGGCGGCGTTTATCTCGATTTCCGCAGTGTAGATCCGACCAACGTCTCCCCCGACTTTAGGACTATGTGGCATACTACGAAAAATTGGTTTATAAATTGTGGGATCGATCCTGATACTCAAACTTTGGAAATAGCTCCCTTCGGTCATGCCATTAACGGCGGATTGAAAGTCGATCTTAACTGTGAATCTACTGTTAAAAATCTTTTTGCCGTGGGCGAAGTGGCTGGAGGACCCCACGGAGCGGATCGGTTAGGGGGGAATATGATTGTAGGCTGTCAAGTCTTTGGGCGGAGAGCAGGCCAAGCTGCAGCAAAGTCTATAGTTGCCATCGGCAATCAATCACCCAAAATTGGAGATTTAACTTTTGAGACTTTAGAAAAGATAAACAGTCATCAAGGTAAATTAAAACCAAAAAATATAAAATCACAAATGCAAAATATGATGAGCGCTAATTATTTGATAGTCAGAAATGAATCAGGATTAAACAAGATAATTAATGAAATTCAAAATTTGAATACTCAGATTGAAACTGATGGTTTTGCGATTAATTCTCCTTCTGATAAGCTTCAAGCCTTAGAATGCCTTAATATGCTTCAAACAGCTTCAGTAATGGCTAAATCAGCGTTAACCAGGAATGAAAGTCGCGGTAGTCATTTTCGAGAAGATTCAACCGGCACCAAGCCTGAGTTCGGCCATATTATTTCAATTTAAAAAATTAATAAGGACCATAAGCCGATGGTACTTCTCCTAGGTGGATAGGTGCATATATACACAAAAGCCTCGAATACTCGAGGCTTTTGTTAAAATTAATCCTGGCAACGACTTACTCTCCCAGCCGGTCACCCGACAAGTACCATCAGCGCAGAGGGGCTTAACTGCCGTGTTCGGGATGGGAACGGGTGGTTCCCCCTCGCCATTGTCACCAGG
>JAEWZY010000028.1 GCA_023394955.1 Bacillota bacterium | reverse complement strand
TTCATCCAAAAAAATTAAATTTAAATAGCTCCAAAGTGGATTGATACCAGGTTTGTTGTTTTCTCTAAATAAAGTCTTCCTAAATAACGGCTCATCTTAACCCACTCTAATTTATATCGGTATTAACTACCAATAATTTATAGTTTACTTAATAATCCCCAAAACGTCCATCTTGACCTCCATTACCTGTTCTTTTTCATTTAATCCCGATCCCGAATCTCCCCAATTTAAAACAATCATTTCCAATGATATCCTGCTATCTTTTTAATATTGGTATCCATTTTTTATAAGTATCCGAAATTTATATTTTAATTTTCAGAAGGTGTCCCGGCACTAAGACTTAAGACAACAAATTTTTCATTTCAACTCGGTTACATTTTTTTACTTTGAATCATTGTATAACTACCATATCTTAAAAATTTTCCCCCCAAAAAACCCACCTCTGTCTTGGCAAATGTAAAAAAATATAAAAACTATAGAAAACATTTCCTTTTTTTGCAGGAGATCACTGGGATAATCTTGAATTGTACCCAAATAAACGGGTGCTCTTTGTCCCGCCGAAAGCAATGCCAACCGTATTGTCGAAGCGGGAAAAACAAGCTCCTTGACACCGATGCCGAAGCTTGTTTTCCATAGGACGAAGGCTAAACCAAACCCGAAACGAAGGAGGTCCAGACATGGCTCAAAATTTAGTCTCTGCTACCCTTACCCCGGAGACGAAAACCGAAATACTCCAGAAACTAACCGAAATCAAAAATGCCTTAACTTTTCTGCTCACTCTGCAACCAAAAGAAGTCCGCAGCCTATTCAAACCCGGCAATACTTTTCCTCCATTAATCGACAAAGCCTACCACGCTGTCAACGACCACCCGGAGATCATGCCCGCCGTCTTCGACAAAGAGGAATTTATCAGAGATTATCTCTTATCTAAGGAACTGACCCCCATTGCGAACCTGATCAACGAACTAGCGGAAAGCGTAGGAAAAACCCTGATGGCTATTGATAGCGACAACTTAAGCGGAACCTTGGAGATTTACGCGGCTGTCAAACAAAACCGGGATAAGGTCCCCGGTCTGAACGTGGTAGCCGAGGAAATGGCCGAGTTCTTCAAAAAGTCGGTCAAAAAGGCCGCTCCTTCCCAAGAACAAATAGCGGCTGCCAAATCAACATAACCCGGTGATGATGCGGAGTGCGGCGGACGCTCCGTTTTTCTTTGGATAAATCGGCGGACCCCTCCCGGGAGCCTCTAAAGAATCGTTGGGACTCTCCGGAAACTAACCGGAACTATCGGGAGACTGGTTTTTAACCTCCCGAGGCCGGCCGGGACTGTCCCGAGAGTGAATTTTACCATCCGGAGACTGATTGGAACTACCGGGAGACTGATCTTTGGCCTCCGGAGACTGGCCGGAACTGTCCCAAGGGTAAATTTTACTATCCGGAGACTAATTTTTAGTATCTCGTTACTAACCGGAACTATCACTAGTCTAATTTTTACTCTCCGGATGCTATTCGGGACTGTCGCCAAGCGTATATTAATCTAATTCCGGTTAAAATATAACCGGTGATGAATTTGATCCAACTGCAACAGCCCAAGGGCTGGTACGACAATGAAGATAAAGAGCTGCTCCAGTCTCCCTGTCCCCCAAACCCCGACTTTACAACTCAGGACCCTTGGCGTGTTTTACGAATTCAAGGTGAAATGGTAGAAGGTTTCGACGCCTTATCCAAAATCGGCCCGGCGGCGGCCATCTTCGGTTCGGCCCGGTTTACCGAGTCTAGCCCCTTTTATCAAGCCACCGTTTCCATTGCAGAACAACTGGCCGCCGCCGGACTAGCGGTGCTCTCCGGCGGCGGCCCCGGAATCATGGAAGCCGCTAATAAAGGCGCTCATCAAGTGAACGGCGTCTCAGTGGGTTGCAGTATCCAATTGCCCCATGAACCGGCCCCCAATCCTTATCAAACCATCGCCCTAAAGTTCAGGTACTTTTTCGTCCGCAAATTAATGTTCATTAAATATGCCATCGCCTTTATCATCATGCCCGGTGGTTTCGGCACCATTGACGAGCTTTTCGAGGCCTTGACCCTGGTCCAGACGGACAAAATCGACCATTTCCCAGTAGTGCTCTATGACCGCCATTACTGGAGCGGACTAGTGGATTGGATGGAAGAACGAATGATGGAGGCGGGTTGTATTGACCGGAACGACTTAAATCTATTTCAGATCGCTGACGACCCGGGCGAAGCAGCCCAAATCGTGATCAATAGCACCCGGGAGCAAGGCCTTTTAAATAAACCTTGCTAAGCTAAGCTGTCAGATCGGACCCCGCTCCTTACAGCTTAGTTAAATTCTTCCCCAACTTGCAGGGATTTTTTAGGATCGCCTCGAACATTAAACCATTGAGGTGATATCTTGAAAACGCAACTAGAACCCGGAAATATCGTTCAATTATTTGACCGCTTGATTATCTACCGCTCCCTAAAGCATGATCAACTAATCCGTGAACTTCTTGAGATTATCGCTAAGGAGCCTTTTAATCCTTCTCTTTCCGGATGGCTCGGTTCGATTCTGGAAAAGTACCCCAAAAGTCTTAACGCTTGGGCTTCTTTTTTATGGAGCCTGATCGAGAACGATGAAAACTATTTCGCTCTCGGTTGTGAACGGGGGGAATATCAGAAAATCCCGGCCAATATTATCTATGCCGTACAGCATGACTTAAAAATTTTAAGCGTCTTACTTCATTGGGGACCTTTTGCCGGATTCCCGCTTCATGTGAAACCCGGTTTGGAGGTTGGCCTTAATCCGGGGTTCGACGCCTTATACCAAAATAAAATCGACCAGAGCCTCGGATGGCTGGCTGATTTCTATCATAAGCGCGGCGCCGGTCTTTTCGGCAGCTACTCCTCTTTCGTCTGGAATTCCGCGATCCGGCATTTCAAGCCGGTAACCGATCCGGACCAAATTACTTTCGAAGATTTAGTAGGCTATGAAACGCAAAAAAATGCCTTGATCCAAAACACCCTTCAGTTTCTAAACGATCTGCCCGCTAATAATATTTTACTATACGGTGACCGGGGCGCCGGAAAGTCCTCTTCCATTAAAGCCTTAAACCATAAGTTTAGCGGTGAAAAATTACGCTTGATAGAGGTCAGTAAGGAAGATTTGAAAGATTTCCCGTTAATCGCCGCCAAATTACGGACCCGGGGGTTAAAATTCATTATTTACGTGGATGATCTATCTTTTGACACCGGAGAGGTTCAATATAAACATTTAAAAGCGGTTTTAGAAGGCGGTTTGGAAGTTCGTCCGGCAAACGCGCTAATCTATGCCACTTCCAACCGGCGGCACTTAATTAAAGAAACCTTCGCCGACCGCGAAGACGAACTCCACGGCAATGACGCGGTCCAAGAAAAGCTTTCCTTATCGGACCGGTTTGGCATTACCTTGACTTACACCGCCCCCAACCAAGAGGAATACTTAACCATCGTCCAGCAATTATCCGCCCAAAGAGGGATCAAATTACCCTGGCGAGAGATTCAATCCCGGGCCATCCAGTGGGAACGCCAACAAAACCTGCGTTCCGGACGGACCGCCAAGCAATTCATCGACCAACTGGAAGGAGAATTGGGATTGAATGATTCAACTAAAGAACGATATTAATTCTGAAAAACTGGAAACTTATGAGCAATGAAGTTCGTTTAATTAATTTAACTGGTTATCAAGTTAACTCAGGCGGTTAAAACCGACTCACCTCGCCTCTCTATCATGAAGCAATACTGAAAGTCATGTCAATAGAGAGGAAAGGCTGATCAAGACGGGAATTAGAAAGCCAAATCCGCTAGCCCCTCTTTGCTGAGACGGCGCGCGGGAACAGCATCGGAGGAGAGAGGGGCCAACTGAGATAACGATGGGCAGGAAACTAGCGCGGGGTGAGTCGGTGTTAGACATCTGGGACATATATGCTAGCTGAGTAAAGTTTATAATCAGTTTAATTTATAATCAATAGCAATACATACGATACTTTTTTCTGATACTGAATAAACCGCTCCTTTCTAGCAACTTTCCGATAATCTAAATTTAATCTCGGCTCAGCTTAAGAAATCCATTCTAAGTACCGATTGTAAAATTAGATAAGGTTTGACCTATAATCCGCCTTTTGAGATAATAAGAGTAATTAAATTAAAGGGAGTGATGCGGTTCAAATCAGACAGAATATCAAAAACTTGGAGGTAATTAAATGCAAAAAAAACTATTAGTTGTATCGGTTTTATCGCTTGTTCTAGTACTTAGTTTAGGCGCAATCGCGCTGGGTTGTCCCGTTCCCGAGGTCGCTTCGGTTTCCCCAAATACCGGACTTAATACTGAAGCGGTAAACATAGTTGTAACGGGCGCAAAATTTCATAAATCGGCTTATGTCAAACTTAGCAAACCAGGTCAATCAGATATTATCGCCACCAATCTAAACGTCACCAAAACCGAAATCACTGGTACCCTTGACTTAACAGGCCAAGCTGAAGGCGCATGGGATTTAGTAGTAGTTAACATCGGCTCGATTTCCAAAAAAGAAAAACCGGCGGCTTTAACCGAAGCTTTCACCGTTAAGGGAGCAATCATAGTAAAAGCTCCCGTTCAGGAAGTTAAGCCTGAACCCCAACCGGAAGTAAAGGTTGAACCGGAAGCTGCCGCTCCGGTTGACCCCAACGAGAATCTGGAATCAATATACTTTGATTTCGACAAATCAAACATCCGGGCGAATCAGGTTTATTACCTCGATTCCAATGTGGCGGTCCTCAAAGAAAATCCTGCTCTCAAAATCGTGTTAGGCGGCCATGCCGACGAAAGAGGGACCAACCAGTATAATATCAAACTCTCTAACCGCAGAGCTGAGACTGTTAAAAAATACTTGGTTGAAAAAGGGATTGACGCCGCCCGGATCACCGTCTACGCTTATGGCGAGGATT
This sequence comes from Bacillota bacterium, assembly GCA_023394955.1. Taxonomy (GTDB): domain Bacteria; phylum Bacillota; class UBA4882; order UBA8346; family UBA8346; genus JAAYHS01. The sequence goes on along the minus strand of JAEWZY010000028.1, from coordinate 72,967 downwards.
ATCCCGCCGCCGACGGTCATACCGAATCGGCCTGGAGCTTCAACCGCAGGGTTGATATCTCCCTCTGGGAAGATGTCCCCAACAAAGAAGCAGCTTTAGAAAGAGCTCCGCAATTATAAGATTGCCAAAGCCCGGACTGAATGTCCGGGCTTTTTTCTTCCTAATTCAGAGCCTTCCAGGTATAATAAGATCAAAAAAGCAAGCAAGGATGAGTTTAATGCTTTATTTAACCAAATACATCTACGCAGCGCTGATCTTGCCGCCGGGTATTTTTATTTCCGCTTTTGTTTTGTTGTCGATCAAATCCTTTCGAAAGCAACGCCGTATCGCTCTATGTTTTATTGGAGCGGCAGTCTTCTTGTATTTATCTTCCATATCTTTGATCAGTGATTCCTTAATGCGTCCCTTGGAGAATAAATATCACCTCCCGGCAGAAATCAACGGAGATGTTCTGATTCTGCTCGGCGGCGGCGCGACCCTAGACACTCCGAATTTAAGCGCCAAAGGGCATTTATCACCCATAGCGGCCAACCGTTTATTAACCTGCGTCCAATTGTATCACCGGCTGCAACTGCCGATCATCGTGACTGGTGGCCAAGTATACAAAACTACCGGCCGCGAAGCTTTGATTGCCCGAAAAATTCTGCTGGATCTAGAAGTGCCCAATGATAAGATCATAATTGAGGCTGATAGTCTAAATACCACCCAAAACGCTTTAAATGTGAAACAAATATTAAACCAGCGCCGCTTCAGGCAACCGATCCTGATTACTTCGGCATTCCATTTACCCCGGGCGGTTCGGCAGTTTCAAAAGGTTGAAATCGATGTGATCCCTTTTCCCGCTGATTATCACGGCAATGTTTCTTTCCGGTTCAGTTCCAGACAATTAATCCCCTCAGCGGCGGCACTAAATGAAGTTAGTTTGGCCTTGAAGGAGTATCTGGGGCTATTAGTTAGTAAATGGCACTAATTTATACTATGGTCTTGATGACCATAGTAAGGCTGGATGAATGCTATTTCACTTTAAACCCGGCTTTGATCAAACTGTCCCGCAACGCGGTATTGGTCAAGTTCTCAGCTACTTCAACTTTTGGCGGAATTTCTTTTTTAATCGGTTTCTTACCAACATTGCTTTGAACCTGCTTTGGAGGAACTTCATTGCTTACTTCTTTCTTCATCGACAGCGCAATCCGCTTCCGAACCAGATCGACCTCAACCACTCTGACTTCGACAATATCCCCCACCGCTACTACCTCGGTCGGGTTTTTGACAAACTTATCGCTGAGTTGAGAGACATGGACCAAGCCGTCCTGTTTGACCCCGATATCGACAAAAGCCCCGAAGTCAACTACATTCCGGACCGTGCCGGCGAGGGTCATTCCCGGTTTCAAATCTTCCATCTTCAAGACATCGTTCCGGAAGATTGGCTTGGGCATGTCCTCCCGGGGATCGCGACCGGGTTTACCCAAAGCATCAATGATATCTTTTAAAGTCGGTTTTCCGACCCCTAGCTCCTCGGCTGTCTTGTCGATATTAATCTGTTGCAGTTTATTTTTAATCTCGGCCAGTTTTTCCTTGTCGAGAATATCCTTAGTAGTGAAACCCAACTTGATCAGTAACTGCCGGGCCGCTTCATATGATTCCGGATGGACCCAGGTGGAATCCAGGGGTTCCTCCCCATCGGCAATCTTTAAGAACCCGGCCGCCTGGACAAACGCCTGCTCCCCCAGGCGTTTCACTTTTAACAGTTGATTTCTGCTTTTAAACTTACCGTTCTCTTCCCGAAAGGCCACGATATTTTTGGCGACAGCGGGTTGAAGTCCGGCCACATATTGGAGCAGCGCCGGGGAAGCGGTATTCAGATCCACTCCGACATAGTTCACGCAAGATTCAACTACTCCGCCTAAAGCATCCGAGAGTTGCTTTTGGTTCACGTCATGCTGGTAGAGACCGACTCCGATGGATTTCGGATCAATCTTCACCAACTCCGCCAGCGGATCTTGAATCCGCCGGGCGATGGAGACCGCCCCCCGCATTGAGACATCCAGATCCGGAAACTCCTCTTTAGCCAGTTTTGAGGCGGAATAAACCGAAGCCCCGGCTTCACTGACAATACAATAAGAAGTTTTTTCAGCGCCCAGCATGTGGATTAACTCAGCGATTAAAGTTTCAGACTCCCGGGACGCGGTGCCGTTGCCAATGGTAATCAAATTGACGTTATGTTTTTGGACTAACTTGCCTAAAATCGCCAGTGTTTCGTCCCATTTATTAACCGGCGGATGGGGATAAATCGTCACCGTATCCAATAATTTACCGGTTCCGTCCACTACCGCCACTTTACAGCCGGTCCGGTAACCGGGATCAACTCCCATCACCCGGATATCTTTAACCGGCGCTTGTAAAATCAAATTCCGCAGATTCAGTCCGAAAATTTTAATGGCATGTTCTTCAGCAGTCTCAGTGAGGACGGCCCGCAACTCCCTTTCTAATGAAGGAAACAGTAAACGCTTATAACCGTCGGCGATCCCTTCTTCCAGCTCGGAAGTGAAGATTGACTTTTTATTGGTAATAATCAAGTAATTTAATTTTTGGAGCGATACTTCATGTTCTGCTTCAATACCAACTTTTAATGCTTCTTCCTTCTCGCCCCGGTTCAAAGCCAATATCCGGTGGGGCGGAATCTTTTTAAGCGGTTCTTGATATTCGGCATACATCCGGTACTCGTCTAATTCCGCTTCTTCGGCGGCTTTCTTTTTAGCAGCCTTTACTTCCTTGGCTTCCGAAGCGATAACCGCCTGGTCCCAGAAAAATTCACGAAGGACTTTCCGGTAATCCGGATCATCCGAGACTTTTTCGGCAATGATATCCTTTGCCCCGGCCAAAGCATGAGCAGTCGTTTCCACCCCAAGGTCGGCATTGATGAATGGCGCCACCAAATCGTCGATTGATCCGGATTCGGTCGCTTGGTCCCAAATCAAATCGGCCAGTGGTTCCAAACCCCTTTCCTTGGCGATCATCGCCCTAGTCCGTTTCTTGGGCTTATAAGGCCGGTACAGATCTTCAACTTCTTGAATCTTGACGGCCTCAGTAATCGCCTGAGCCAGTTCCGGCGTTAATTTCCCTTGCTCTTCGATGGATTTAAGGACTTCCGCCTTTCTAGCCTCTAAATTACGTAAGTAAGTTAAACGCTCGTCGATATTCCTGATTTGCTCCTCATCCAGTTCACCGGTGACTTCCTTCCGGTAACGGGCAATAAACGGAATAGTATTCCCCTCGTCTAATAAATTGACGGTATTCCCCACCTGACGCGGGGAGATTGATAATTCAGCGGCAATTACTTTGGTAATATCCATTTTGGTTCTCCTTTATCAAATCATAGTTAAAAGTCAAAGGTCCAAGTGAAAAGTGGAAAAATAAAACCTTGGAAAACTTGCGCCCAGTTGATCCAGAAACTTAGACTTTGAACAGTTCTGCCCATAAATTATACCGATAGAATAAAAAAAAGGCAATATATTATTGCCGTAGTAACTCCGGGTTTACCTTAGCTAGTTCCCGATAAATATTCCTGCAAATATTTGCGTTTCCCCCAATCAACCCAATCCCCTTTTTACTGGGAAGATAGATGATCCCGCCTCCCGCCTCTTCAACTATCAACGCGCCCGCTGCGATATCCCAGCGGTTCACCTTAAACTCCCAATAGCCGCTTAACCGTCCCGCCGCTACATTGCACAGATCCCAGGCCGCGCTCCCGGACCGTCGCACCCCGTTGATTCGGGGAACCAAATGATTGAAATAGTTTAGATTATTATCCGGATCACTGGCTTTATCATAAGGAAACCCCGTCGCTAAGATTGCTTTGCCGAGTTGGTCAACCTCAGCCACCTGCAGTCTAACTCCGTTTAAATAAGCGCCGTTGCCCTTGACCGCTTCAAAAAGCTCTTGCAAGGCCGGAGCATAGACAACCCCCAGGATCACCACGCCGCGATATTGAAGGGCTAATGAAATAGAGAAAACCGGAAACCGATGGGCATAATTAACAGTCCCGTCCAGGGGATCGATTATCCATAAATATTCCGAGTTCTCCTTCATACTGCCTGACTCCTCGGAAAGAATGCCATGCTCCGGGTAATCCGCTTTAATTCTGTTAATTAATTCTCGTTCCGACTGAGTATCAACATTGGTAACCAGGTCATATTCGCTGGATTTACAATCAATAGTCAGGTTTTGTTCCAAACCCGCCAATTGGATCCGGCCGACTTCGCGGACCCAATTCTTAACTTTCCCTAAAATCCTTAAATATTCGTCCATCAACTGATACCCTCTTCCATAAGCAAGCCTTTGATCGCCAAAGCGCATTCCAGCCGTTTTCTTTGCAGCTGGCAGCCTAACCTATCCGGTTGGTAGATCGAACCGTTTACGAGTTGACCATTGGCATGACAACCACCACTGCAATAAAACCGGCTCCAACAATCGGAACAGCCCTCTTTTTGATAAAGAGTCGCCGTTCCGAATTTTTCCCGGAGATCATTCCGGACTATTCCTTGCCGGACATCTCCCATCCGGTACTCGTCGCGCCCCACAAATTGATGGCAAGGATATAAATCGCCTCGGGGAGTTACCGCAAAATAATCAAACCCTGCCCCGCAACCGGTCAATCGTTTCGGAAGGCAAGGGCCATGCTCCAAATCGATTTCAAAATGGAAAAAAGTAAAACCATCCCCGGCTTTACGGCGCTCCAGGTAATACTGGGCCAACCGTTCGTATTCCTTTTCGATCGCAGCTAAATGGTCCTCGGTCAATCGGTAATCCCCATCGGGTGAAACCACCGGCTCCAACGATATTTCCCTAAATCCTAATTCGTAAAGGTGCTTGACATCTTCGCAAAAATCAAGATTGAACGAGGAAAATGTGCCGCGTAAGTAATAATTTTTCAAGTCCCGGCCTTGTATCAACTTCAAAAAATTCGGCGTAATTAGTTGGTAAGTCCCCTTTCCTCTCATCCGGTCATTAATCTCCGGCCTCCCGTCCAACGAAAGCACTACCGCGATATAATGCTCATTCAAAAAACGGCGCGTCCCTTCATCCAGTTTTACGCCATTGGTAGTCAAGGTAAAATGAATCTCTTTACCAATTTTCGGACCGTTCTCTTCACCATAGGCCACTAAATCTTTTACCACATCCAGATTTAAGAGGGGCTCTCCCCCGAAAAAATCAACCTCTAAATTTCGTCTGGCGCCAGATTCCCGAAATAGTAAATCCAAGGCCGCCCGGCCAACTTCAAAACTCATCTGTTCCCGATCTCCCCCAAAAGGACCGGTCCCGGCAAAACAGTAACGGCAACGCAGATTACAATCGTGGGAAATATGCAAACAAAGAGCTTTTAAAATCCGTTCCCTCTTAATTTCCGGGACATCTTCGGGAGACTCATCCAAATAACCGTTGGCTTTCAATTCGTTGATATCTCCCAGCACCGCTTCCCGATTTTGGTCGTCGATTGAGCCCCCTCTAAGATAGTCGTAAACCGGTCCTTCGATCCTAAATAAAGAATTGGACAGCACATCAAATAAAAAAAAACGGTCTAACGCTTTAAAAGCATGCCAGTTTTTCATTTCCTCACTCCATAGCAAGAATTATCTAAGTCTATCGAATTATGTCCGGTATAACGAAAAAGCCATGAAACCATGGCCATCAAGTCTTCTAAATTCAACTTCTATCTGTATCTAAGAAAAACAACTACTTCCGGCAAACCTGATTTCCTACCGTGCAAGAGGTTTTGCATGCTGATTGGCAAGAATTTTTACATTCGCCGCAGCCACCGGTTTTAATTGTTTCGCCTAATCTGCCTTTAACAAGGGTTTTAATTAATTTCATGCTAATTCCTCCATAATAAAATTAAGATGATATATTATATGACTTTAAAATTCCTCCTTCTCAAGAGGGAAAGGTCGTGTCTAACTTGGTGGACCCGAAGGGATTCGAACCCTCGACCTCTGCGATGCGAACGCAGCGCTCTCCCAACTGAGCCACGGGCCCGTTTTGTTTTAAAATATAACCGAATCAACGAAACAGACAAGGACTACCGTAAGCCTGATCCCACTTTTGACAACGGCGCAGTTCTTTTAAGTTCTTAACTTCACCAGTTTGGGAACGGCAACTTTCCGATTGGCGGATGTAATTCTCGCAAGCATCACATACCTTAAGGACTTCTTCCTTAGAAAGGTTTAAGACCATTATCCCACCTCATTCTCATTTAAGTGGAGGCCTTCATGCTGCTCAAATATTATATCACAGTCCTAATTTTTTGCCAAGTGGTCATTCGTTTTTCCGATCAGTCAGAGTAAAGTAGGAAAAAGGTTATTGCAGACAATTTCAAATTTGGCCTGGATAAGCTATTCTTTCCTCAAAATCAAGATGTTTTGATGGGTAATGTTGGGGATAAAACAATAGTTAATCGCATAAGGTTTCAACCGGCGCTGAGTAGCCTTGTTCCACCAAATCCTAGTTCCTTTCCATTTAAAACCTACTTTCCGCAAAGCATCCGCTACCATATAACCCAGAGGCAGATATTCGCCACAATGATACCTGTCTCCAACTAACAAGACCAAATAACGCTTGGGGTACAACAACCGGAAAGCCTCCTTACCAAAAACCTCAATTCTTAATAAAAATTCTTGATAGTCCCGGCTATTTCCAAAATCCCGTTGGTCGCTGGAGTTCATATTAAAATTCGTTTCACTCTTAAATCCCGTCGAACCATGGTTGCATCCATAGGGTGGATCCGCGATGATAGCCGCGAAAGATTCCGTCTCAAACCGGCCCATCAAATCTAAGCAGTCTCCATTTAACATTTTCGAAGTAAATGAACGTCCTTCTTCCCCCGCTTCATCAGCTGGAAGTAATTCCCCATTTAACTCTCGATACTCAGCTATTATCTTCCAGTAGATCTCAACCCAGGAAGGATTGATTTCAATACCCAAACCTCGCCTTCCGGCCAACTCCGCTCCAAGCAAAGTGCCTCCTACTCCGGCAAAAGGGTCCAATACCAGTTCCCCTTTTTTTGTAAAGAAAGAAACGATCTCCGCCATCAATTGAGGAGGCTTCATTGCCCCGTGTTTTTTTCGCAGGTGGTGAGTCCGGTCCGGTGGATAATAGGTTTCGTAGATACTATTCGTCCAATAAAGCCATTGAGATCCGCTTAATTCGTTGAGCCGGTTTTCCAAAGCATACTCCTAACAATGCAGAATTGATAATACATAAGACAGAAATCGCGAGCCGGAAATTGCGGCAATCCAAGCTTTCAATTATCTCGTTAATTGCCCCAATCCGGCCGGGCACTACTTATTTTAACCACAAAAGAAAAAACCTTCCTATGGAAGGTCGTAATTAATTATATTTTTGATTTAAAAGATTTCCTTTTTAAATTAAAAAGTAACTGCTAATTGTCTTAAAACTTAATCCTTCCGCTAAACTCCCAGGATTCGTCGATATCGTTCCAACCAGCCAACAATCTGAAACAACAGGTTTCATATTTTATCCTATAGAAACGATTGACCCAGTAACCGTTCCAATCCGGATTATAGTTTCCATCAAGCGCTAATGAGTATTTAGGTGACAATGGGATGTTAATGTCATAAAGATAGTTATCTCCCAATTTATAATCTTCTAAAAAATCCCGAAAATCTTGATTGGTCTCTTCCGAGTCAAGTCGTAAATAACTTAAAACCGCATATTTTGACGGGTTATAATCCAACCTGTACCCCCAATAGGTTCCGCCGTATTCTCCCTCCCCAGAAGCAAATGCAAAAACATCCCGGGCAAGGACACTAAATTGCATTCTCCCGATAGGCGTCTCCCAATACTTACGGGTAAGTTTAATGCCGACTTCGGTTTTTTCCATATCCGAAAATTCTTTATACCCATCAAGGACCAAGCTGGCTAAACGGGTACTATAATTTAAATTATCGCCCAACTTCCAAAAACCGTCGAAATCATAGGCGAGATTCACCCTATTGCTTAGCTGATCGCCAATATAATGTTTGACGCCAAAACCGATCATATTAGCGCCTTTGGTGGAAAGTTCCCCTTGATAATGCCAACTGCGATTATTCTCAACCGGGCCGGCATAATCAAAATCTAATTGTAATCCATCTTCATCATCGTATTCTAGTTTAATATCGGGCAAATCACTGATATCCGTTTTAAAACTAAGACTGGGAAGGAAAAAAAGCGGTATCCCCTTAACTTTCAATAGCACTCTACGAAGGTAGATCCGTTCACTATTATAATTAATTCGATTAGCAGTCAACACATAATCCGGTTTAGCCTTTGGACAGTGGGTCATCACTGCGTCGGATATACTTCCGGTGTCTCCAACCAAAACTCCATTTTCCCCGGAAATGTGATAATCACGGGAATTGACCGTTTTTAACCGGCCTTTGAATTCTTCTAAACCGCCAATCTCCTCGTTTATATTATAATTAAGGGTCTGAGTCTGATAAATAAATTTATCGGTAGTAATTTTCACATCGCCTGACGCCTGGACCACGCCGGTGTTACCGTTATAGATAAGTTCTTGGCACTCGATAATAATATCGCCTTTTCTTAAAACTACCTCCTGATGAGCGGTGGTAGATTTGGATTCCATGTTATAATTAACGCTTCCGGCTGCTTCGATTGTAACCTCGGTTGAGTCCGCTTTTTCAGCCCGAATGACATCGGAAGAACCACATATAAGCATAACTGAGATTAAAAGCAAGGGCCAAATTTTATAGTTCTTAATCTTCTCCTACCTCCGGTCATCTTGAAGTGTATAAACCCGGACGGATTCCGAAATCTGCAGGTAAAAGTCTGTCCCAACAGGTATGGTGCGTTCCTTTCCTTTGACCGCAAGGCCAAATAAGATTCCTTCGGGGCCGAACGCTAACATTCCTGCGGCGCTGGCTCCAACTGCCCATTGATAAGAGCGGTTCAGATCGGAAGATTTAGAGCCGCTTCTAATCTTAACTAAAGACCCATCAAGCGCTCTAATCTTGACGAAGTCCATAAGCAGACGGGCGTCTCTACCTAAATTACCCGGCTTGTTAACTTTCTTTAAAATACCAACCCCACTGCATCCTTTGGGAAATACAACAAAACCATCAACCAGAACCGTCTCTGCAATCTCAAAACGAAAATCATCCCCGGCCTTACTGTATTTTGAACTTATTTCGTCGACAGTCTTTACTCTAACAAGCAACCCCTCAGGTACACTCACCCATTTCGCCTTGATAGTCCCGTCCGGAAAAATTTGGCTGATCAAGCGTTCCAATCTTTTGCTAATCGGGCCTGCGAAAGGCTGATTATATAAAAAAGTTTCAATCTTTTCCAACCTGGTTAATAACGGCCCGGTAAGCGTTTCATGGTAAAGAACCCATTCCAATGCTTGGAGTTTATAAATTAGGCAAATATCATAAGGCCGGTTAAAATACAAAAGAGTTTCCAAAAAGGATAACCGTTCAACTAGGGATTCATCAGTGGTTCTGCCGGTTAAAAAAAGTTCAAATTGGGTCAACCGATCAAAGATATTACCATTGGTAGGAGCCCCAAAAACATCGCTCTCCATTTCATTCAACCAACCCAGAGGGTTTCGGGCAATTGGCTCCCCATAAACCCCACAGCTTATAACGGAGATTAAAAACAACCACAAAAGTGATATTTTTAAAATGCGCTTCATTGTTCCTCCTAAAACCGGAAAGTCAAAGCCCCGGTTAACCTGGAGTCGTCAAAACTTACGATTTGATAAGCCAGCCATAGTGTAGCCCAGTTATTGTATTCCAACCCTAATGAAGTAGTACTGAGTGAACCTGATCCCAATTGAGAATTTACAAAAGATTGATAACTTAAAACCGACCAATAGTTATTGAATTGATATTCAATTCCCGCTCCGGCTTTGGCATCAGACGGCCAGATTTCATCCCAACCGGATTTATTACTTCGGTATAAGAGTCCCAATTCTCCAGTTATAGATGTTTTTTCATTCAAAGCCATATTGCCTTGAATGTTGATCTGAAACGACTGTAAGTCGGAGCGTTTGATATTGTCTAAATCAACCGCCGTTGACTGACGGGAGCTAAAAAAAGGCAATCCCATATTGACTAAATCGGGTTTATCATCGGTAGTCACTAGAAACCCGCCAATTTTTAAGCTGTTATTTAGCTCTCCAAAGACCAGCTTGCTTTGGAAAACGGGTTTAAAATTAGAGTACCCTTTTAAAGGCGCCAGTCCGTTGAAGCGCCATAAATTTTCAATCTGACGCACATGGTTAACTTCATTAAGCAGAGTAAGGACCGAAACGCTTAGATCGCCAGAAACCTCTTTTGGGGTAGTATTCTGAGTCGAATTATCTAAAGGAAATAAATAATAACCTTTGATAATTTTCTCGGCATCAATTGGCAAATCACCTTTGACTACCAAAAACGGCGGGTTCTCCCTTTGATTGGGATGGTGAACGATATTGATTGTTCCTGCCGTTCCCTGAAGGAGAGCGCGATTGTCATCCTTAACAAAGATTGAAGGTAAAAATAAAAATGATTTACGATAAATTTCTTTAATATACTCTCCAAAATAATAATAAGATTCCTGGTCCTCGATAGTTCCATTAATATTGGATAGAATTAGATCAAGATCTTGATAATCATCGGTTTTAATCAACCTCTCATCCAAATTAGGACTAATCGTATAAATATCAGTAATCTCAACTCCCATTGCAGTGAGTTCGGGGCGGAATTCAGCGACCAACCTACGAATGGATTCAACTGCCGGTTGGGAAATTAAGTTTATTTTGGCCTGCTTTATGTGGGAACCTAATTTATTGGTAATTATTGTTTTTATGTAATAAGCGACTTCAAAGCGGGTTAGTTTATTCCCAGACGCCACCCACTCACTAGGGTAATCCGAAATCAACCCTTCCAGGAATAACGCTTCCATTTCCCCATAAACCCATGATTTTATGGTTAAATCCGGGGCGTCTGATTGCGTCAAAACCGTTCCGGGAAAAGTGACTGCCAAAAAAAATGATATCAAAATGAAAAACCAGTTTCGAACCATATTAATCCTTCTTTTTAAGAAATCTTTCCGCCAAAATAACGGCCACATAATCATCATAAGCCTCACCAGGAATACGTAAACCAATCGGGATTAAACGCAGCAATCCTCTACTATGGTCTTGTAAATAGCGCCGTCGCCCCTCAAAACTGGAATTGTTTTCATCAACCATTTCAACAGGTAATCCGAAAGGTTTTAAATTATTACTGATAATTCTACTATTAGTCCGATCCCCCACTATAAAAGTGGAGATCCGGTACTTGTCCATCATAACGCTAACTGTCTTCGATAGTTCCATCGCAGGAATGATCTTTTTTTCCAAAACAACCCCTTGGTCATCAACTACAGCAATTCCGCATTTTTGACTACCGGGATCAACCGCTAAAATTAGTGCTATTTTGGGTCAGCCTCCTTTAAATCTTGTAGCTCCAGTTTGACGCGGAACGGATCGATCCGATGGATATCAACACCGGCAATTACCGAAACTTCATATACAGCATGATTATTTTCTTTGATCCGGCTAATAATATTGGCAATTTCAGAGATAGAAATCACATTCCGCAAATTTTGCCCATCGGTAATGATCCCTTTTTCAATAGCTTTATTAATAGCCAATATTAGTAAGCTCAACAACTGGTCTCGAAGATCAGATTCGGACGCGGCGCTTAACAGCTTAGTTCCAACAATAATTTCACCCATTCTAAATATCCGCTGATTGGGAAAGACCTCTAGAGTCGCGATCAACGGCTCACCGGCGACCGAGTTTCTCTCAACCGTTACCCGCAACACAGCGGCATCTTCTGAAGCTGCTATTTCACGGTTTACTTCAGCAATTCGATGCGGCGATATCCGGAGCGCATAATCGGATTTCCCCGGGATCCTGGCTCCTCGCTTCAAGGCGATTTGATTAGCCTCATTGAGAAGAGGCTCAATGACCTTCTCAAAAGTTTTATCGGAAACTTCGTCAGGATTAGTCACCCCAGCCACTAGTATCTCCCCAACATAAAAGATGATCGGTTTACCAACGATGGTTTGATGTCGGTCTTCCAGACTTTTGAGCCAACCCTCTAAGTTTTGAATCTGTTGATTCAATCTGGTTTCTTGTAAATTCAAATTAGTAATTTGGTTCTGTAAGTCTTCATTTATCTTGGCTAAATTTTGGGAACGTTTTTGGGCTAAAGTTAATTCTTCAGTTGTTGTTTTTAAATTCTTCCGGGCTGAAAGATACTCTTCTTCAACCTTTATTAGTTGCTCTTCTTTTTTCATTCGTTCAGTAATGACTATCTCCAAATCCTGAAGAAGCTTTTGATGCTTATCGGTAAGACTCTTATATTCATCTTCCTTTTGTAGAAATTGATCAGTTAGAAGCTGCACTTGATTAGTAGTAGCCGCTAGCTCATCCCGAATTTCCTTCAGCCGGAAAATTGCCGTATGCGCATAGTCGGAGAATAAGCTTAAAATCATTAAAGTTAACCCGGCAATGAAAAAACCGGTCAAAACTGTAATAACCATCGAAGTATACTTGGGCCTCATCCCAAAGAGACTAAGTCTTTTTTTACCGACCTTCATTCCGACCCTATCTCCTAATAAAGCCAGCAAGCCGCTGAAGATGATCACCATGGCTATTACCATGTATCCTATCATTTAATCTCCCGCCTTAATTCTTAACCTTTGTGAAGACATATAAACCGTAACCGGCAAGGACGAAATTGGGTAACCAAGCCCCGATAAACGGCGGAATTGAACCGCCTCTGCCCAAGGCATTGCCCAAACCCATTAACCCATACCATATTAAGATAAAGATAATGCATAATCCAAACCCGGCCGCATTCGAACGGCGTTGCGGCTGCAAGGCCAAAGGAGTACCCAAGAGCGCAAAGATAAAGCTGGCAAAGGGTATGGCAAATTTAGTATGCAATTCGACCAACAATTCCCGGCGTTTATCTCCTTCGGGGAAGAACCGGTCAATGTATTTACTTAATTCAGTAATACTTTTATACTCGGGATCTTCATCCAACTGCTTAATCTCGTTCGGAGTGAGGTTTAATTGATAATGGACCCGTCCTTTATCGATAATAACCGAATAGAAACTATCGGTCAAAAATTGATAGATAATCCCGTTTTCAAAGATCCAACCTTCCCCATCCTTCCAATGCATATCCACAGCCTCAATCAAACGGCTGGCTTTTCCCTGATTGAATTCGATAATATTTACTTTGCTAAATTTTTTAGCCGTCGGGTCATAGCGTCTAGCATAAATCCTTTTCGCTAAAACGCCTTTGGTATAAAAATCCTGCTTAAAATGATAGATTACAGCCGAAGCTTCCTTGGAAGCGGCCTCCCTTTTAAGTTCATCATAACCGCGGGTGGTAAAAGGCACTAGATATTCGTTGAATAAAACGCCGGTGACACTAACCATTAAACCCAGCACTAATACCGGCGCCGCCAATTTTGAATAACTTAAACCACCGGCCCGCATGGCAATGGTCTCACTATGGCTGGTCAATTTCCCCATGCCTAATAAAGCCGCCAGCAAAACAGCTATGGGAGTACACTGAGTTACATATTCCGGCAACTTCAACAATAACAGTTTCAAAATAAAGAAGATCGATAAGTGATATTGTTCGGCGTCTTTGAGTAAATCGATAAAGAGTAAACCGGAAAAAATACTCAAGAAGGCGAACAGGCCAAATAGAAATGGGCCTAATATCTCTTTAGTCAAATATTTGGAAAGAATCTTCATCGTGATCCTCCTGCATCGAAAATGCTAACGTTCGTTGTAACCACAGGTTACAACTAATTGCAGCCCCATATGGATGCAACTGTTTGTCAATCCGCAACAATTTTCCTATTATTCCTTTGGGATCAATAACGATATTTTAAAGCATCGAACATTGTGGGGACTACTTACTACATAATAAAACGATCTCCTAAATACAAGCGTTTAGCGTCTTCATCGTTGGCAATCTGGTCCGAACTGCCGGAAACCAGAATATCCCCTGCATACATAATATATGCCCGATCAGTAATAGCCAGCGTTTCTCTGACGCTATGGTCGGTAATTAAAATCCCCATGCCCTTTTCACGCAAATCATCAATTACATCCTGAATGTCAGCGACTGCAATTGGGTCTACTCCGGTAAATGGCTCATCCAACAAAATGTATTTGGGTTCCATTGCCAATGCTCTAGCGATTTCAACCCGACGTCGTTCGCCTCCGGAAAGCATATAACCAAAACTTTTCCGGATATGCCCGAGTCTGAACTCTTCCAACAACTGGTCACATCGGTTTTTCCGATAGGAACGGGGCAAATCGGTAAGTTCTAAAATTGCTAAAATATTTTCTTCGACTGTTAGTTTGCGAAAAACCGAGGCTTCCTGGGCTAAATAGCTAACACCGTATTTAGCTCGGACATGCATCGGTAGCGTGGTCACATCATTATCGTCAATCCGAATTGTTCCCGCGTCACAACGCTCTAAACCGACAATCATATAAAAGGTAGTAGTTTTTCCGGCTCCATTCGGCCCTAAAAGCCCTACCACTTCACCGGGGTTTACCAATAAATCAACACCTTTAACCACACGGCGATGCTGATATTCCTTTACCAACCCTTGAACATAAATCGACATTAACTGCCCTCCACTCCCTTTTACTCGATCACCCGCGATTTAACCACTCCGGAAGCTGATACTTTTTTAGTTTTTAAGTCATAGATAATTTCAGTAGCGGATAATTCATTCTTACCGTTAATTACTACCGGATCCTCCAGTAAAGTTATTTTTTCGATGGAACGGTCAAAAATCACCCGTCCCGCCCGCATGCTGTTTTCCCTATTAATAGCTTGGACTTGTCCAAAAATAGTAAAGAGGCCGGAATTAATATTCCCTTCAATTTTCTCCCCGGTCATTTTCCACCCGGAATAATTGAGAACAACATCTCCGGTTAAGTTAAATAGCTCGGTCTGTAATTCCCAATCCAAGTGTTCGCCCTTAATATTGGTGTTATTGTCATACTTTATTTCGACAGAACCGTTAGCGTTAAAATGATCCCGGTTTAAATCAGCCAAAAATTGTTCGCTCCTCAGCTCGCGATAAGGCTCCTTTTGGGTCAACTTAATCATCCCATTCCCCTGAAGAGTCGATTTTTCATTATGGTATTCCAAAGATTCCGCTTCCAGCTTAAAATTACCCCAATTTGCCACAACCAAACTAGAGCCGTCGGCATAATATTTCATTATATTTTTCCGGAGATCGGCTTCTCCTCCTCCAGGCGCAACTAATTCCAGTTCAGCCTCGGCCAAAACCGTCGTAGAAAATAATAAAACAATAACCAATACTTTACAAAAGTTCTTAAACATGTCGATCACCTTCGATAAAACGCTTTAGTCATTCCAGTTATTTTTACCTGTTCAAAGTTTAAATCACCGTCAAATTTTTCCATAGAGATCGTCAAACCCGGCGATTCCAACACCACCTCTTTTTCAGCTGTAACTCTACGGACATTAGGGTCCCAAGCTATTTTTTCAGCCCTGAGTACCTTCCCGTCATTGGTCTTTAAATTCACTTTTCCGGTTAGCTGTAAAACCCGTGTTTTCCATAGAATTATCCCCGACTCAGCGGAAATATAATAAATCGGCTGCTTGTTCAATAAATATTCACCGTTGATCTCTGTTAACAAGCCGAAATCATCCTTGCTCTCTAATCGTGCTACATTCAATTCCCAATAACCGTTTTTTTCCGCTCCCGGGATTTTCAATACTAACCCGGTGAATTCATCCGAATTGATTTGAAGCTTTCCTTCTCCCACCAAAGCTTCTTGCTTATTGGAAACAGCATGAAATAAAGATGATAATAGGAAATAAGCGCTCGCCGCCAACAAAATTGTTATCAGAAGCAACAGCCACTTCTTTTTAAATGTCAGGTTAATTTTGGTCATCAGCTTTTCCTTAATAAAGTTATCGAGATCCCGTTAAGTTCTTAAAATCTATTTTTACCCGATATTTCCTTAGCCGAATGTTGAAAAAAAGCAGACGCTTAAAAGTGAATCCGGTTAGGAAATTCCAATACTTATAACGAATGCTTATAATTTTACTTTATCGGTTTACAATTCACCATCTAATCTCAAAATCCTGCCGCTGTAAAACCTTAACATAATATCTACGAATCAGATGTATTGCATGAAGTTTCATAATTGAAGCAAAACCGCCCTTATAAAGCGATGATTTTAATATTAAGCTCTTTTGCTAAGGCTAACATTTCCTCCCGATTGGTAACCAACGTTTTTTCCGCCTCAATTCCTAAAACCTTAGCTTCTATCTTACCCATGGATTCAATGGTTGTCCGGCCGACGGTCGGAACGTCAAAACGCTCATCCTGCTTAGGTTTGCTTACCTTAACCACTACGACTCCGGGGCCGCCCAACTTACCGCCGCGAATTATTGCCTCATCAGTGCCTTCGATAGCTTCAACCGCTAAGATTACTCCTTGTTTAACCACCACACTCTGGCCGATATCCAAATCGCCGATGGCTTTAGCCATTCTAAAACCTAATTGTAAATCCATTGATTCACCAGGTGTAACCTGTCCTAAAATCGGCCCCTTGGAAGCTAAAAGTTCACGAAGATACTCGGTTTGTTTCGCAACATGAATCTCGTTTTTTTCAAACTCCTGAACTATAGCTAACAATATGGAATCGTCATTTTTTTCGGGAAGTTCCTGAAGCATCTGTTCAAATCTCCGGTCGAATCCTCCTTTGAAAATAGCCCCTTTCCCTACTTTCCCAGCCATAACCATTTCAACGACATTTTCTTGTTTGAAAAAATCAACCATCTTTTCAATATGTCCGGCTTCTATTTCCAAAAAAACATCGGCTATTTCCGCAATTCCGGGAGCGACCTCGCCTTTTAACCCAACCACAACACTTTTGAATTTTCTCCTTTTAATCTCAGCTATGACCTGAAAAGGTAAATTATCGCGTCCCGCCAATAAGCCGATGGGTTTTATCCCCTCCATCGCAAACACTCCTTGCTGGTTGAATTTAAAAAGACTAGACATAGTCTAGTCTTATCAAAAGATACTCCAATATTATAATACATCTCAATAGATTTCTACCAGTTTTTCATAAACAACTGATTTAAAGCCCAAAGCGGAACTTAACTAATTAACGAAGAATACCCCTTTCCGCACTGCGCAGGAAACGAATAAAATGGTCGATTTCAGCAGTTCCCTGCAGTTCCTGTTCCATTTGCTCAATGGCTTTGCCGATGGTATGATTGGAACGATACAAGATCCGGTATGCTCTTTTGATTTCATCCCGAATATTGGATTCGATGCCGTTACGACGCAGACCAACCACATTGATGCCGGATACTTTAGCCGGATTTCCATCTACTAAAATAAAAGGCGGAATGTCTTTGACAATTTTGGATGAAAAACCGACCATCGCCATTTTACCAACTTTACAAAACTGATGGACTCCGCTTAATCCGCTGATAATCGCTCGGTCTTCAACCACAACATGGCCGGCTAGCGCTGAACAATTTCCGAGAATAATATTATTACTCAACTGGCAGTCATGAGCAACATGAGAATATGCCATAAAGAGATTGTTGTTCCCAATTCTCGTTTCGCCGCCGCCACCATCAGTTCCTCTGGAGATAGTAACATTCTCGCGAAAGATATTATTATCTCCGATGAAGAGAAAACTTTTTTCGCCTTTAAATTTCAAATCCTGAGGTTCGCATCCGATTGAACCGCCATGGAAGAACCGGTTTCCCGCACCGATAGTCGTCCAACCTTCAATAACTACGTGAGGGCCGATAACACAATCATCGCCAATCTCTACATTTTCTCCAATTATAGCGTAGGGGCCGACAATCACATTGCGACCCAGTTTAGCACTGGGATGTACAATTGCGGTAGAATGAATCTCTCTGAGATTGATAACTTTGGAATCGATTAGCTGCATAATAAAGGCCCCCTGTTTATAAATAAAGTTTAGTCAAAAAATTATTAGGATAAGTATTATTAATATCGTAATCTATGTATTAAGAATGGACAGGCAAAAACCGGGGGGAAATAACTTTATCTGCAATTATCTTTCAAATGCTAATGATTTTGATTCCAATTGCCTGAAATGAAATATTTTATTCGCCCATCACGAACATTAATTCGGCTTCAGTCGCCACTTGATTATCAACTTT
Source organism: Bacillota bacterium (assembly GCA_023394955.1). Classification (GTDB taxonomy): domain Bacteria; phylum Bacillota; class UBA4882; order UBA8346; family UBA8346; genus JAAYHS01. Next base: position 54,683 of record JAEWZY010000028.1, on the reverse strand, counting down.
GGCGACAGCTTTGGCCCGTCCCACATTGCCTTTAATCCGAATTACGTCAATTTCGATAATAACCTGATCCCCGGGAACAATCGGCTTTCGAAAACGAGCTTTATCAATTCCAGTAAAATAAGGTATTTTCCCTTTGTGCTCTTCCTCGGATAACATAACTAAACCGGCGGCTTGGGCCATACTTTCAATGATTAGCACTCCAGGCATAACCGGTCTTTGTGGAAAATGACCGTTAAAAAATTGCTCGTTCGCCGTAACGTTTTTTAATGCTACCAATCTTCGCTTAGGGACTAACTCCAAGACCCGATCCACTAATAAAAAAGGATAACGATGGGGTAACATTGCTTTTATTTGATTAATATCAAACATTACTTAACCTCCTACTCGATCTTCGCTCATAATTGGAATTATAATCTTTTATCACTTTTCTCAGTTTGCTTTTGGGTTATTTTTTTAGCCATTTCAAGATCGAGGGCGTGTCCCGAACGAAATGCCACTAAATGCGCGATAATCGGACCGGCTAAATAAAGGTCGCCAAGGATATCCAAAATTTTATGCCGGACAATCTCTTCAGGAAAACGAAGTTCATTTTGATAGCCGTCATCCCCAACAATTACCGCAATGTTTAAATCAGTGCTCATCGCCAGCCCTTGACTGCGCAAGTACTCGATCTCTTTCGTAAAAGCAATGGTTCGCGCTGGAGCGACTTCCTCAAGAAACCTCTCCCTTGATAACTGGAAATGATAATACTGGTTACCAGTGATCGGGTGATCGGAGGTGAAAACGAAACTGACCTCCAGCCGATCACTGGGCAAAGCTAGCAACATTGCATTTAGGGGCTGTTCCCCTTTGAATACGGTTCCTTCAACCCAAAGGGGCTCTTTGATATAAACTAAATTTTTGGGAAGATCCTGGATGGTAATATCGGCCTCTAAGATTTTTTCAGCAAAAGCGTGGCCGCTGCCGTCTCCGGACGGTAATTCCTCTCCATTCACCTCAACCAGAGCGTTATCAATACCCAACCCGTGAAAAACCGCCATTAAATGTTCGATGGTTGCGATCTTCCAACCGCCCTTCCCTAAAGTAACACTTTTTTTAGTGCTAATTACATTTTCCGGTCTGGCCTCAACCCGTGGTTTTCCAGGTAGATCCGATCTGCTAAAGACGATTCCGGTATTAGTAGGCTGAGGATAAATCCTCATCTTTACCATTGCGCCGCTTTGAAGGGCTTGGCCTGAAATTTCAATTTCTTTAGAGACGGTCTGTTGTAAAATCATCGGTATCTCCATTTCTAGATAGTCATCCACGCCAACCCGCCGTTGGCAAATTCGGAAATATGAAAACAAATTAACGTGAACCGACAAGCATCTATGAAATTTTTTAGATATTAATTACTTTTTATCGAAACCTCGCAAAAATTATATGTCAGTCTCTAACCGGTGTCAAGTGAATAATAATTCAAGTGTTTCATAGTTTTTACCTTTTATTCAGTACATTACCACATATTAAGATATTGAGAATAATGTTACCCATATCTGTCCATGGATCAATTAAAATTAACACCTTAATAAATTATGATATTTTTGGCCGATTTCGGAAACCGGATGTTCCAATACATCTTCCGGAATTCCCGATTCAACGATTATCCCCTTATCCATAAATACGATCCGGTCCGCCGCCCGTCGGGCAAAAAACAATTCATGGGTGACAATAATCATCGTAGTCTTACCTTCCCGTACCAGTTCTTCCATTACTTCAATTACTTCCCCCACCAAAATCGGGTCAAGGGAAGCGGTCGGTTCATCCCAAAGCATAATTTCCGGTTCAAGGGCCAATGCCCGGGCAATTCCCACCCGTTGTTGTTCCCCACCGCTTAATTCTTCCGGAATATCTTCCAATTTATGACTCAGCCCCACTTTCCCCAAGGCGTCTTTGGCACGCTGCTCAGCTTCTCCCAAGTCAACTCCATGAAGCCTGAGAGGCATTGATACATTATCTAATATAGTTAGCCGCTTGATTAAATTGAAATGTTGAAAAACAAAACCAATTTTACGGCGGACCTTTAATAACTCATTCAAAGACATTTCGGTTATGGTCTGGTTTTGAAGATTGATTATTCCTTCATCAGGTTCGGTCAAACGGTTAATACACCGTATTAAGGTTGATTTACCGCAACCGCTAGGCCCCATAATCACAACTGTTTCTCCCTGGGCCACTTTAAAATCAACCCCATTCAAAGCATTTTTCCGGCCGTAACTTTTTTTCAGTCCTTTGATTTCCAACATTCTAATCATCCTCCGCTATTTCATAACCATCTTCCAGCGATTCAAAATTTGTAACATCCCTGGACGACCGGCTGGAATTACAATCTCCCGCATAATGGTTTTAAATTGAAATCCCAATGATAATCCCGCGAAAACCTCATCTTTAGAAATAGGGTTAATCTTAATCGCCAATGAAGACATTAAAATCCCTAAAAGGCCTCCTAAAACCCCAATCTCCCAATAATTAAGATAAGGTATTCTCGCTCCGGCCAGGAAAAAACCGACACCCAGCCAAATACTGCCGACGGCTATTGCGTAAAGATTGGCCGGGCTTAAAAATTTAACTGCCTTCTGATAGCCCCAATCCAACCAAGGGCGCTTCCAATGCCGCTTCTTAGGCAATAAGGAGATATCCATCATTTTAAACATGGAAATGATTAATGATTGGTCCAAAATAAACAATAGAACCCAAAGAATCATTACAATCAAAGCTGCAATAGTTGAACGTACTTCAGCCAATATTTTAAATAGCTCGCCCCTGATATCCGGCTGAATCGTACCGACCGGCAATGAAAAAATCGCTGTTTGGCTACTATTTAAAGTGTCTTGAATCGCAGCGTTAATCAACCGTCGGTCGATATCGGTGTTGGTAAAAATTTGAAGTTTCTCGCCGGGAGTTCCTTCTCCACCTGCATATTGGTCAATCAGATTTACCGATTTACCGATCTCTTCATCTAACAATTGGGGCAACGCATCCCTGAACTTTTCAACCTGAGCGATTAAAGCAGTTAAATCAACCTGATCGGAACCGAATAAATGATCCGAGATCAATTCCAACCCGGTCTTAACCTGTTTGGGATCAAAGCCGGTCAGGCTGGAGAGAACCTGATTGGTAGCTTGAATCATTTCCATCAATTGATTATGGTTAGCGCTGCCCGGTGTAAAGACAGTCCCGAAATTATTTATTTGTTCAGCAAAACTATTGGCTTTATTCCGCCAGGATAAAAGAGTCGCTACTAAAGGGTTAAAACGATTAATAAAACTGTCTAAGCTCTGGATCCGCTCTTGTAACGAATCATGAACGATTCCAAGTTGCTCATGGAGTAGGGATATTTTGTCGGCAATCCCGCCTGACTGCCCGGCGGCGCTTTGCAATAACGGACTGCCCAATAATATTTGAGCGTTTTGTAGGCCGTTCAAAGTTTTACTGAACCGGTTCTCTAGTACTTGGACCCTGGCAAAAGACCGGGATATATAATCCAAATCATCTCCGATGCCTTCAACTAAATGGACCATTTTAACCAGCCCGTTACTATCGGTTTTCCCGGTTAATCCGTTAATTCCGTTTTCAATTTGGCCAAGAGCGTCCTTTACTTCAAAAAGTCGCCGATAGGCCTTTTCCACTCCGGATACGGTCAACCCCGCACCTCCGGTAGACTCATTAAAATCATTAATCGCTCCGTTAATTTGGTTTAATAGTTTGACCCCCTGATCCAACCCTTGCACTAACTGGGCTTTCCTGCTTGATACTTCGGCGGCGCCAACCAGGGGGCCGATCTTGTCTTCAGGGAGTAAACGATAGGCTTGATTGTCCTTTAAAAATCCGGCGTCACCTTGAATAATCAGGCCTCGATAAGCTTCCCCTTCTTTAGCGGTAATTTTGACGACAACCTCAAGTGGTTCCAAAGTCGACCCCGGTTTAATGCTCTTTTCATTCTCGCCATTCAGCACTAATAAATCGCCGACTTCTAATGATTCTCCAGGCTCCGGTTGGATCTTGACTTCCGCCGCATAAGCCAGGAGAAACTTCTTCACTTCCAGTAAAGTATTGGATAAATATTCATACCCATCACTACTGCCCGCCATTGTTACGTCACGGACATAACCAGCTCCTTCAAGGCCGGTCAGACCCTGGGTTACTTTTTTCCCTAAAGTCATAATCTCCTCTTGGGAATAGCCTGAAGCTAATCTAACCTCTAAAATTTGATATTTTGCTAAAATCTGCTTAATTTTATTAAGCACTGATTCGCTTTCATGGGCGTTTTTTAAAATTACACCGATACTACTACCATCTTTATAGGTGAAACGGACTCCCGGAACCCCATCAACTTGTTTGGACAAAAAGTCAAACGCCCCCGCAGGCACACTGCTAATATTAATCCTCGGCTCGGTCATCACTGAAAAACCACCATTACCGGGAAGATTACTAAAATAATGAGACAGACTATTGTAAACGCTTTTAGTTTTATAACGATCCGGCAATGTCAAAAAATAGCTGGCCTTACCGGCCAAGCTAATTCCTTCTTTAAACGAAGCCCCGGGAAACCTGTCTTCGATTACCTGTTTAACCTGACGGACCAATGCTCCTTTCAATTCTACCTTGGTTTGAAACAGCAGGTCATATTGGCCCATATCTCCCATTACTCCGGTAATAGCTTTGGCAAAATACTTATCGGTAGCCAAAGCGAAACCCCGGGCAAAAATGGCCGAAGCTAAAATGCTCACCACTAGTAGGAGCAGAATGTCTTTGATAAAAGAATCCTTTTTCAAAAAAGTAGTTAACATAGTACTCCTCCATCACGTTAGCTCCGATTATAACATATTAAACGTAACCGCGGAGTACAAAATGCTATTTTAGCTGCATAAATATCTGGTAATCCTGGTAGATACAACCCCTTTAATTCCTATCAAGAAATAAGGGCAATCCTGGCCAGGATTGCCCTTATTTCTTGATAGCTAACGACGTACCACGCCTCCTCCGGTCCCTTTAACTCTTATCGTATTCGGTTCTCCGAAACGTAATGCTTGCAGGGGTAAAGTATTGGTACAGACGGTCATATTATTGACTTCGTCCGTAACTGACACTGAAACGACGATGACGACGGTCTCCCGAAGTTGAGTCGGCGATAATAACTGGAAATTAATGAATTCGATCGTCGCCGTCAACCGGCAAGTAGCGCCAGCCTGGACTCCGGGGAGATCAACGAAACCGCTAAACGGTATGTCTACTCCAACATGTCTTACGATTCCTTTGGTATCGACAAAAAAAATTTGTTTATGTAATATTCCTTGGAAGATTACCTTATTCTCAATGACAAAACAATTAAGGTCTTGTACTCTAGCTACGATTTCGTCGATTTTTTCAGCCGGCCGGGGGAGGGTGATGGTATCATCAACTAGAACTTGAGCGGTTGTTTCCGCAATCACTTCCATTTGGTTACCCTCTTCCTTAGTCAAGTTTTTAAGGCATCAATTGGTCTTGATGCAACTTGTTTTTAAATTATTTATAAGATGACAATCAGCTTTTTCCTATGGGTTAATTTCTCCTCACCTTATATTGATATCATATGGTCTGTTGACTAAAAGAAAACCGGGCGAACAGCATATTTAAAGGCCTTTTTACTAGGCGAAAGTCAGAATGGATTATTTTTTATGATATTCTGAAAAAAAAGCGCCTGCGCAACTAATTCTATTTAGCTGCACAGGCACGATTGATAATTAACTTTTAATAAAATTTATACTGCTTGTTTGGGAATGATCAATTTTTGGCCAATGCAGATCCGGTCCGGGTTGGAGATTTGATTAGCTTGCGCCAGTGTCTCAACTGTGGTCTGGTATTGACGGGCAATTTTCCAAAGTGAGTCGCCGTGCTGCACCACATAAAACATCATGCTAGGTCTGGCGGAAGGATCAGCTGGTTCCACTGCGGCGCAATCCCTTAATGTCATTAAAGCTCTTGGGGCTCTCGCCATCACTCTCAGCAAGACCGTTCCATTTACCTGTATTGTCCTGTCCCCGGTCAACTCCAGGTTAATCGAATCAATCTGCGCTTGGGTCCGAAGCAATGTGCCCGGTTGAACACCTGGAAATTCTATTACTCCAGCCAATGGAATACTAGTATTGCTTGGCCGGTCCCAGCAGGCGACTTGAACTCTTGAACCATCAGCGCTATCGGCGGCATAGACTAGTCTAAGATCCACACTGCCATCCACCAATACTTTATCCTCTGCCGCTTCTAAAGACAAATCTTTGGGTGATCCTTCCCATAATAATAACCGTTCCGGATTCTCCCCATTAGGAAGGGCGATTACCGTTTCTAAAGTGATCACTCCGGTCTTTTCGCCCAAATTCTCTTCAAAATTAAGTAGACTCTTTAAAACATCAACAACCTGCTCGCCGCCGGATTCAGCATCAGTCACGACTTCTTTTTGAACAACCTTAGAGATTGTCGCTTCACATTCGACATCCACCCGGTAACGCATCTCCCGGGGAGTCTTCATATCCAGTTTACTATTGCGAAGCGTTACCCTGGGAATTACTGTTAGATTTATGTCGGATGTATCAGTGGCAATGACGGTTTCAAACGGAACCGCCGTTCCCGAGGAGCGGTTCCATTCATGGGCAAAGATCTCGGTCGGCCTGCCGTCATCGTCACAACCGACATAAACCATGGATACGTCTAGGAATCCTTTAATAAATATCTTATTCAGGCCCACTTCATAATTAATCCCGGCTGGCCTGGCCTGGTAGGTTAAGATTCGGGCGGTACCCGGTTTAAGGTTTGAAAGGACCAGAGGAGTCTGAAGCGGGATCGTTTCTTTTCTTACATCCAGTACCTCTTCTAATTTTACCGGTTCCTTAATGACATTGACTTTAGAAGGGGGTTGCGCCACAACTTCACCGACAACTTGAATCTCTTGATTGTCCAGGGCATGCACTGTCACCTCAAGCTGCCCTAAAAAGTGGATTTGTCCGGGTCCAGTCTCTTCGAATGTAGCGCTGGAAGGCGATAAGTCAACATCAATTGCCATTCCGGCGCGTAGTCCGGGAATGGTAATTCTCTCCTCATAGCCGACTCCAGCTTCATTAAGCCAACGGGCTCCGCATTCTAACCGTTCAATTTCCTGTTCCTGAATTTCTTCGCCACCGGCCACCGTATCAATTGAATTTACACCCGGACTGGTAAGGTACATTATGTACGGATAGACCTTTCCTGAAATAACCAATAGATCGTCATATACTTCCAATTCCGGGCCTTCGGCCTCAAAACTTCCCCAATTAATTTTAGCAAGGGGCGGCAAGTTTTCAGCTAATTTTAGTTCCCCTTCTACCGGGATCGACCGGGTAAAATCCGTTAAAAAAAACGGATATCTCATCACCTCATATTGGCAACTGATACTCATATTCATCCCTCCATATATTTAGTCAATCTAATAAACATAGGTTCTATGTCGAATCTTTCTGAGATACCGTATTTCTCACCTCCGGCTCTCCATGCGGAAGGGGTTCCCCGACATGCGACATCCTTATCCAATTTATATATATGCAAGCCAAACCAAAAAAATATCCCGGTTTGTACATCATTTTCGCTCAAAAAGGATGAGCATCCCGGGATCCGAAAACTTTCTAAATTCATTTCATCAACTTATCTTCGGAGAGTATACAAAAGGAACCACTGATTAATTCGCCCCCAAAATTACCCAAGTCCTTGGGATCATGAATCGCAAAACCTAACAAATTTGATTTCAACCCAATCCTAATCCAGTCAAGCCATCCTTGTTGGTCGCGAAAGATCAAACAGTGCCTTTCCCGGCACCTGATATAATCAATCACCGTATAAGTTGTATCCGGGTTATACTTCACCGAGCGGTGATTCATAGCGGCCAGTATCCTTCCTTCCCGAAAGGAAACCGGCCGACATTGGCAATCCTGATCAATATTCCAGTCCCAACCTCCAACGCGCCCCATCAATAAAACCTTTGGACCTAGGTTTAATCGAATTAACTTGTTAAGATTCTTCTCCAAATTTGAGGTTGATTGCAAATACGCTAACGGTGAATCCAGACAAATTAAAGGTTCTAACAAAACTAGCTTGGCAAAATTACTAATCAGTGGTAGATTAAGCCAATATAATCGGTTTTTAACGGTCTTTCTCACATCACTCATTGGAACAAGTATCAAAGGTATTTGCTTTTTTGAAATTATTTTGCAAATATATTGCACTAAATCTCTCCAACGAAAAACGGTTTCCAAAGGAGCGTCTCTGAAGTCGATCCCCCAGTGTTTTTCGCTTATCCTTTTAAAGCTTGCGCCGATTTTTTCCCAATAATTATGAGAACTTAATATTTTTCCCCAGGTTTCAGGCTGAGCAACTACAGTTTGATAGGTTTCTCCGCCTTCCGCATTATTAACCCTGACTAATCCGCCATCAGCAACCAGTTCCCACCCAACTTCCAAATGAGCGGCGCCAGGAAAGCCTGAAGGTCCTTTACCAGACCAAAAAACCGCCTTCTGGTTTAAGAGTATTTTCATTCCGGGATAAATCTTACGTTGAGGATTACCTTGTCCCGGTATACCCTGCCAGGCGGATTTGGCAACCCCAAAATTTCGGGAGATGGTTTTTAGATTTTCCCTTGGTTTAACAGTATAAATAATTCGGTTTAATTTTAGAGAAGCGTTTTTTAACGCTGTAAATAGCTCTAGGCCAGCAATACCGTCATTCCTTAAATTAAAAGTTTTTTGAAAAAGTGATACCCCTTCTTCAGTTAAAATCCCATATATACCGTCGACCGGCCCAAAATAGAAGCCCCCCTCCATAAGAAGTTGCTGTAACTCACGGACATCATCGCCTTTACTACCGATGCGTAAAATTCTTCTTCCAAGCGGAACTTGAGACAATTCCGTAATTCTCCATGCCATCGCTTTAACCCCCGATAAATGAGTAGCTATCATTGTTGTTATAAATAGTATCCCCCATTAACTCTGCTTGACTGAAGCAATTATATAAATGAGGTTACATAGATCGACAAAAAACGATTCTAATACTTAATTTCTATTGCCCATGCCTCTTCTTTCGCCTCGCGCCTTTTGCTTTTTTATAGATTATGACTAAAGCCCAATAATAGTTCAATACAAAGGTTGCCCTTACTAAGCAAATTTCAAATTTTAATTGACTTTAGCTTACACGGGAGATAAAATATATTTTAAACCCATCCTCTATTTTGAATTTAATCCCCTCAGAACTGTTCCTAATCTGTGAAAGATAGCTTAAGCTGTTCATTTTGGTCCGAAAGGGAGTAGTCTATAGTTTAAATTGTCTTACAATTAACAAGGAGATGTTTCTAATGAAAGTTATCATTTATGACACTACCTTACGTGATGGAGCTCAGGGAGAAGGCGTTTATTTTTCTGTAGAAGATAAACTCCGTATTGTCAAGAAGCTTGATTCCCTTGGTTTAGACTATATCGAGGGAGGATGGCCCGGTTCCAACCCCAAAGATCATGAGTTTTACCAAGCCGCAGCCAAACTAAAAATGAAGCACGCTAAACTTTCGGCTTTCGGCAGTACCCGACGGGCTAATAACCTTCCTTCCGAAGATAAAACTCTCAATGACTTGTTGGCAACCCAAACTCCGGTGATCACGATCTTCGGTAAGAGTTGGGATTTCCATGCCCTTGAAGTGCTAAAAGTAAGCCTGGCTGAAAATCTGCAATTAATTGAAGACTCCATCGCTTATCTGTGTCAAAACGGCAGAAAAGTAATTTATGACGCCGAACATTTTTATGACGGCTATCGGGCCAACCCTGATTACGCCATTGAGACATTAAAAGCTGCCGCTCGCGGAGGCGCGGATAGTGTAGTGCTTTGTGACACCAATGGCGGCACCCTGCCTCTAGAAGCAATTGAAATTTTGGACCGAATTAAAAAGGAGGTGGCTTTACCCATCGGCGTCCATTTTCATAATGATTCGGGTACGGCGGTAGCTGCCTCAATAATGTCGGTTCAATCGGGGGCAGTTCAAATTCAAGGCACTTTTAACGGTTATGGTGAAAGGTGCGGTAACGCCAACCTTTCTAGTATTATTCCCACTTTAATTATAAAATTGGGCTACGAAGCTCAAGTAAGGTCAAACCTCCAGTATTTGACCGAAGCTTCCCGTTTCATTTCCGAATTGACCAATTTACACCATGATGAACGCCAACCCTATGTCGGTGCTTCGGCCTTCGCTCACAAGGCAGGCACTCATCATGACGCAATCATCAAAAACCCGCTTACGCTGGAACATATCCGTCCTGACCAGGTCGGAAACGAACGGCGGTTTCTCCTTTCGGACCAGGCAGGCCGCAGCACCGTACTGAATAAAGTCAAAGAAATTCTTCCCGCAACCAAAAAAGATGACCCTCAGGTGCTAAACTTGACCAACCATTTAAAAGATCTGGAAAACCTGGGGTATCAATTCGAAGCTGCTGAAGCCTCCTTTGATTTGGTGATCAAGAAAACTTTCAATTTATATGAAAAAGCCTTTAAATTGGAAGGTTTTCGAATCATCGTCGAGAAGCGGGGCGATCAACCAGTCTTCTCCGAAGCTACCATCAAAGTTAGTGTTGGAAATGAAACTGAAATCACCGCTGCCGAGGGGGAAGGCCCGGTCAATGCTCTCGACTCCGCCATCAGGAAAGCTTTACTCCGTTTCTATCCCGAGATCTCCGATATCAACCTGATCGACTATAAAGTGCGGGTACTCGAAGAAAAAAGAGGGACTGCAGCTAAAGTTCGGGTTTTAATCCAAAGCTCCGATGGGCGGAATTCATGGGGAACGGTTGGAGTCTCCGAAGACATCATTGAGGCTTCCTGGGAAGCTTTGGTTGACAGCATCGAGTATGGTATCATTAATAAAAATTCAACCCCGGAAACGGAATAAACAATCATTCTTTATACTAGCCTCTAAAAATAGCAAACTCTCCTTAACATAGGTGAGTTTGTTTCATAATAATATCTTTATTTATGACGCGGTATTTTTCCCTGACTACTGGCTACCGACTCCTATTACTATTCACAATATCCTCACCAACAACACGCCCGCCAAGAGCCCTGCCATCAAACCGGTCCCAACCCAAAATACCCCGGCCAGTCTTTGCGCCATAGGCAAGAGTTCTTTAACTACCAAAAGGGCCATTGCGCCTCCGGCAAATCCCAATGATAGTGAAACTGTTCCCGGTGAAAGTTGCCCTAAGAGTGCTCCAACTGTGCCACCAATAGCCATCGGTAATTCTACCAGCGCTAAAGCTGCTAAAATCTTCACTAAACTAATGTTAGCCAGCTTAAAAGCGGAAGTTATTACCATTCCTTCCGGTATATTGTGCAACGCCATAATCAATGCAAGACCCAGCCATTTTTTAAGTTCCGGATTGGCAATATATGTCGTTCCCAAGGCCACTCCTTCAGGAAAATTATGGGTTCCAATGCCTAGCCCCAATAAAATACCGACTTTGGCTAAATTCGAAAACTTGCCCTGCCGATAGTGGGGGAATAAGTTTAAAATTTTATCAAAATATTGTACCAAGATCATTCCAATCACCGCCCCGACTACGGTTGGATAAAAACCGCCGAAATACCAAGCCTCCGGCCAAAGATCAAAAAACACTACCGCTGTCATGATCCCGCCCGAAAAACCCAACAGCCAACTTTGCTTGGGCAGATTACCCGAAAAACGGTATAAGACGATCAACCCTCCCGCAAAAGTTCCCGAGACACCAGCTAATAAACCTAATATTGTCGCTTTTAATAGCTCCATTACGACTCCGTTTCCTAGAATAATTCCGAATATAAAACATCAATATTCTCCTAAATCATATGCCTTTTTTTAACTGGGATATGAGTGCTTTTAAGATGCGCAGACTAAACTGAAGGAGGAATGAGTATTACGTGGATTTTAAAGGAAAGATTTTTTATTTATTAATGGCTGGGGCCGCCGGATCATTAATGGCCATTCAAGGAACTTTCAATAGCGCCCTTGGAAAGGTCATCGGCCTTTTGGAAGGTACTTTCAGCGTCCACCTGTTAGGTACGGTTACCGCCGGTATCCTGTTATTATTCTTGGGCAACGGGAGTTTCGCTAGGTTGGCGTCAGTTCCTTGGTTTGCCTGGTTAGGCGGGCCCATCGGAGTTGCCATAATCTTTGGAGTCGCTTTCAGTATTCCTCGCCTGGGAGTAGGCGTCGCCACCACTGCCATCATTGGAGCCCAATTATTAACGGCCTATCTCATCGATCATTTTGGTCTTTTCGGGATGGAACCAATACCGTTTGGCCTTTACAAGTTTTTAGGTATCGCATTAATCGTAGTCGGATCAAAAATGTTATTGAATTAACCCGCGACTTCAAAATTTAATTGCCGTAAAAAACGGTGTATAAATAGTGTTAATCAAAGAAGCAGGGTTGCTGTAAATTTTACAACAACCCCTTCTTTATCCTAAAGACTGTTCGCCGGATTCTCCGCTAAAAGCCTTTTCTACGGCTTCCAAAACTTTGTCGGGTTCAAAAGGCTTCATAATAAAGTTTACCGCCCCGGCTTTAACGGCTTCCACTATCAAATATTTTTGACCCATTGCCGAGCACATGATTACTTTAGCATTAGGGTCAATGGCTCGGATCTCTTTTAAGGCGTTGAGCCCGCCCATCCCATTCATGGTAATATCCATTGTCACCAGATCAGGATGGAGTTCAGTGTATTTTTTTACCGCCTCTTCTCCCGTTGAAGCTTCGCCGGCGATTTCATATCCTCCCTCGATTAGGATCTTACGTAACATCAATTTGATAATGTTAGCATCATCCACCAGCAATATTTTTTTGGCCATTACCGCCCCTCCGTTCTATAATAAAATATCGGAAGGGACAGCTTCCAACTTAATACTAAACTTCTACCTGAGATGATTTAGTTCTAATTTGCTTTTATCTTAAAGCTTCCTAGAAGTAAATTTTCTCAATAACTCGATTAAATCATCCAAAGCTTTTCCTAAATCAGCAGCGCGTTCGATGGCCGCTTCGATCTGGTGTTTTTTCGATAACCCCATACTCTGGAAGTCGAGCGCGCTTAATGTTAGATTCCGTTGGCTCAAGCATAATTCGGAGATCAAAGTGGATAAACATTCTATTCTTTTTTGATCCTCAAGCCAAATTTCCTCTTTCCCTTCCGGCATCCTCAAACACCCCTTCCCATCATATGAATTTCAATTGAGAAAGGATCAAAATATCTTGTTAACCAGCGAATAGACGACTACTTAGCAAAAACCAGTCCCTTACTTACTTGCTGATATAAATCCACGGTGCGCTTAGCGATTGATTCCCAACTAAAATAGCGCTCAACCCGTTGACGTCCATTTTCTTTGAATTTAACCAGCAGTTCCGGGTTGTCCAAGGCGAACCTTATACGAGCTGCTAACTCCCTAGGATCACCAGGCGGCGTCAGGAATCCGGTTTCACCATCAACTACCACTTCCTTAATTCCGCCTACCCGCGAAGCGATTACCGGAGCCTTACAGGCCATAGCTTCTAAGTTGATAATTCCAAAGGGTTCGTAAACGGACGGGCAAATAAAAGCGGTGGCATGAGAATATAACTGGATTACTTTATCTTTTGGCGCCATTTCATTGATCCATTTAATTCTGGGGTTTTGGTTGACTTTTTCCCGCACTTCCTTTTCCAATTCGGGAGTATCGGGAGAACTGGCGCATAACACTAAATTAATCCGGTCTAACTGATCCATTGCTTCTATTAGCTGTAAAATCCCTTTTTGACGGCTAATCCTGCCTACGAATAATAGGTAGGGATAATTGATTTCTTGTTCGTCAAGATAGTCCCGGTCCCGTACCGGGTGGTATTCGTCAAGGTCAATTCCATTATGGACCACTTCCACCTTTTCCGATGCTATTTGATAGGTTTTAACGATATCCTCTTTCATCTCCGTTGAAACCGCGATGATCCTATCGGCATACTCGACCCCATTCTTTTCAATCCACGAACTCAATTGATAGCCTGAACCTAACTGCTCTTCCTTCCACGGGCGGAGAGGTTCTAAGCTATGCATAGTTACTACCAACGGTACTCCATATAAAATTTTCGCCAAAAAACCGGCAAAAAATGTATACCAGGTATGGCAATGGACCACATCAGCCGTTAACGGTTTGTTATTAAACGCCAAATTAATGGAGAGTGTTTGTAATACTTTGGCAAACGTCATTTTGCTGTGATTAAGCATGTCCCATCCGGGGAAACCTATCGCTCGCGGATTGGTCCCTTCCCCACTGTTCTGCTCTCCAAAAGTCCGGACCTCCACCTCAACCAAAGCTGCTAAAAATTTTGAAAGATAATCAACATGAACTCCAGCTCCCCCGTAAATATTGGGAGGATACTCATTGGTAAATAAAACTACTTTCAAACCAAGCCTTCCTTTCAGTAATTATTATGAACTAACCTTTGCAATCCGGTCCGCGGTATCCAAAGCCAGTCAGGCCGATATTTAGATTCATAAAAGCACTCATAAACCGCGCGTTCAATCTGGAATAAACTCAGCAGCCGGCTGAAGAGAAGCTCATCCGGTAAGAAATCAGCATTCCCCTCCCGGCAGCTTTTAAGATAACCGTCGATTAATCCGGAACTGATTTTTTCTTCGATCTCCAGTTGGTTTCGTTCTGTTCCCCCCTCATGGACAAGGTAACTGATTGACCTTAACATTGATGCCACATCTTTAAGAGGCGAATCAAAGTTTTCCCGTTCCGGAATGGATTTTAGGGGTTCACCTTCAAAATCCAATACAACCCAACCTTCCTCGGTTTTAATAACTTGTTCTAAATGCAGGTCGCCATGGATTCTAAATTTAGAGCCCAGGTTTTCATTGGCGTTGGTTAACTGTGTTTTAAGACCTTTAAGTTTCAAAAGGATTAAATCAGATTCTAAAAAGCCCGCTAATCCTTTTTTAATATCTATGGTTAACTGATCAATTCTTCGCTCTATATCACTCGGGTATAGTTTAGAATAGCTACTGCCCTCCCGGGCGACGAAAGCCAGATCACGATGTAAATAACCCAGAGCTTTCCCTAATAGTCCGGACTCTTTATATAGCAACTCTTCCGTCTCCGAAGATAGCCTTTTTAATATCCGTCCCCATCGTTCCCAACCGGTTCCTGAATTATCCACCATTTCCATGAAGATTCCCAAAGTGTATTCATTTTGGGCTTGGTAATTAAAAGTTCCGTAGACCTCGGGTATTTGACTGGAGCCGAGTTTAGTCAAAGCGCTGCTAACTTTTAATTCAGGATTGACTCCCGGATAAACCCGGCGAAAATTTTTAATAAGATAATTACGGGTGACAAAAAGTAGCGAATTGCTGGTGCTGCCAGATGAATAGAGGCGGGGTTCGTTCAAGTTCCGGAAGGGTTGGAACTGAAAGCAGCCATGTAAGGCCGAAAGGGAAGTTTGAGTTTCAACTAATTGCTCCAATAATGAAACATATTCGTAAGTTGGGACCGGATCATAGAAATAAAGCCCGTTTTTTTTAAAAACTATTTTCCTTTTGTGATTGACACTTCTGGTGATTAAAAAAGGTATGAAATAATAATAACCAGCGGATGGTAGAGTCTTAAATAAATTCAGAGTTAAGAAGCCATCACCGCAATCGGTTTTTTTGAACTCTAAAGTATCAACCAGTTCAATCCGGTTATCAGATTCCCGGTCGGCAAACCAGCGCTCCCGCTGAAAAAAAGTAGTCGGTAGTGTAGTATATAATTTAGATAAACCGGAATTCCCGGCTAATTCCCAGTCGGCCACAGAAACCTCGTTAAGCGTTGAAGTCTAAACCGAAACAGGGCTGATCAGATCCAAAAAGAAAGGCCGAAACCTAAAAATTCTTTAATTCGCCGAATACCGGCTCAACTTTAACCCATCTTTTCCCCGTTAAAAATCCGGTTCATCTGTTCAGAGTATTCCCCATTTTGATTTGATACAATTACCGGCGCAAGAATTTCCACTTCTCTTCCGGCGCCGGGTCTGGCTTCAATCAAACATAAATTACTTTTGGTATCGGGTCTTGGATATATAAAACAAATTCTTTTGGGAGTTAAATTGTGCTGCCCGAGGGTGATGGTTAACTCTACAAAGCGTTCTGTAGGGTAGATTAAAGCGAATCTACCGTTTCCTTTGACCAATCTTTTGGCGGCGATGATAACCTCCTCGAGTTTACATCCGATCTCGAATTTAGCCATGGCTAGAGCCTGATTTTCGGAGATTACTCCTTTTCCCGCGGGATAATAAGGTGGATTGGTAATGACATAGTCAAAAGAGTTTAACTTTAATTCCGAGGGTAAATTTCTTAAATCGCCGGTCAATACCTGGACCTTAGCTTCCAAGCCGTTTAAAACCACGCTCCGCCGGGCCATTTCCGCCAGCTCCGGTTGAATCTCCAATCCATAGACTGCTCCTACCTTCATTGAACCGCCGATTAAAAGGGAAAGTACTCCGCCGCCGGTTCCGAGATCTATTAATCGGTCTTTAGGGCTAGGATTGATAAAACTGATTAATAGAAAAGCGTCGATGGTGAATTTAAACTTCTCCGGGTTTTGAATGATTTGCAGCCCATGATGTCCCAAACGGTCGATACGTTCGCCGGGGAGTAAGGGGATACTTTTTTCTGGCACGAGAATCGCTCCATCGTTTAATCTTTTTCTGAGTTAATGAGATAACCTTCCGCTTTGTGCACATGCACACGTTAACTTTACTATAATTATTCCCATTCATCAACTGCTTAACATTCATTTGAAAATAAACGCTAAAACAACTGAAGCGGCAGGTTATACCGCCGCTTCATTAAAATTAAGATTTTAGCCTACTTTATAATTTCCTCGTATTATTTGCTTGACCCTAATCCGCTCATTTTCGATGGTTTGCATTCGTTGTGAAAGTTCCCGCTTGATTTTGTCGATTAAAATGCCTTTATATTCTTGCAAGATTTCCAATGTGTTTTTTTTAGTAGATTCCAAAACGTTATATTCCCCTTTAAGCTCGCTGCATGAAAAACAACTAAGCGCCAGATTGTTTTCATCCCATTCCAGTTCGGGGTAGCTAGCTTTTGGCAATACCCGGTCAATCACCCCGGAATGATATTTGACGGTTGTCTCTAATAAATCCAAACCGCAATAAGCGCATCTTCCATTAAATTCAACATAAATTTTAGCAGTTAGCGGATGAAAGTTAAATTCTTCGATTAATTGGGTGACAGTTTTATCATAGTCTGTTTTTGATCCATACATAACTTACCTCCCGCTTTAATGCTGTTACTAAATTATATTCGATTGTTTAGCGTCTTTAGACCCTTTCTCTTTACTGCTGATAATTGAAGCCGCATCGATTTTATTTGGATCCTCGGATATTTTTATATCTAAAATTTCGTATTCAAAGTTGCCTCCCGGCGCCTCAACTACAAAATTTTGATTAACTTTTTTGAGAAGCATCGCTTTACCCATTGGCGATAAAAAAGAGATTTCATTGGCGTCGATTTTATTTCTAAGAGGCGAAACCAATTTAAAGCTGTAAGTTTCGCTACCTCCTTTTTCCTCTACAATCACTTCGCTGCCAATGACAGCATAAGGGAACTGATTGTCAGCGGAAGCTTCGATCGTTACCCTTTTAGACATCTCGTCCATCCAACGTACATAATCCTTTAAAACCTTCTTCAATTCCTCGGCTTCTTTAGAAGGTTCCCGAAAAAAGACATCAATAATTTCACCTATCCCCTCCTCAAGCTCCACCAAATTAGCAAGTAACGAGTTAAAGGCCTGATTAGTCAAGAAAATCGGCTGATTCATCGGAAACTCCTTTCTAAAAGCTTTTTAGATCATTCATCAGGCAATAGTAACCATTTAATGTAAAAAACCCAATTATAAAACACAAGGACATTTAGCCCAAAGACTAATGCCCTCTAAAATATAGCTATATTTTTACTCAATCAAAATTAACTCCAAGTAAAGCTAAGGACATTTCGCCGGAAAAGACGAAATATCCCTTCTGGAAATATTATATCATACTGCATAACGATTGTAAACAGTGGAATCTGCTTCCAATTAATTCAAATAAATAAATTAAATGGATTTGACTAGTTAAATGTATACCTTGTAGGGTTAAAGTTAGTATTAGTTTTTTTCTTAATCCTATAATAAATCAAACTATTCCGAACCCCAATTTGGAGTCATACCGCCACCATGTTGAACTAAAAGTGATTCTCACAAAATCCACATAAATTATCCATTAAAACTAAAGATTCCATATGTATATTTGTTATATAAAATAATCAGAAGGAGTGCTTTAAATGAAAAAGGACTACTTATGGTTCTTGGTTGTATCAATTATATTCCTGTTATTTTTCCAGTCGGTTATAGCTATTGCTAAAACTAATCTCTCTGGAAAAGACTTCGTGAGGCTTGGTAAAATGGGTACGCTTACCGGTAATCTAATGGAAGATAATGAAGAATGGTATCTTAAGACACAAAATGGTACTATCCATGACCTACATTTTGGGAATCACGATCACCGCGCCAAAACTGGTATCAAGCTAAAGGTTGGCAAGCAAGCCACGGTCACTGGATTTATTTACGAAGATAATTTAACAGTCTGTACAATCAACATTGACGGCCAAACCTACCGTTTTCGCGAGGATGACGGCACGCCGCTTTGGGCGGGTGGCGGAGTATCTTCTCAAAATAGTAAATAATCCATTGATATCATTGACTCTTAGAAAAACAAAAAACGCGAGCGTGTCCACTTCTCTCAAACTTTTCGCTCGCGTTTACGTTTCATAGGCTTTACATAAAAACTTTTGGTATTATTAGATTTGTAACCATTTACCGCCAATTGAATTTCGCTTTATTCTGATTCAACCGCGAATGCGACCAATTATGAAAGAGGAGTCCGGCATGCTTTTCTATAATAATGAATTATCCCGAATTAAGGGCTTATCCTTCATTTTACTTATCGCAAGCTTCTTGTTTGGCTTGTCTATCGCCACTCACGCCTGCATTTTGAAGAT
Source organism: Bacillota bacterium (assembly GCA_023394955.1). Classification (GTDB taxonomy): domain Bacteria; phylum Bacillota; class UBA4882; order UBA8346; family UBA8346; genus JAAYHS01. The sequence continues at coordinate 35,565 of JAEWZY010000028.1, read as the reverse complement.
CACTCCTTCCACCTTTACAACTGCAGTTGGCGAAGCCATTGAGTTTCAATTGGAAAGGCAGAAAAGCTGCGGTAGGTGCACCCTTCCCTTGGAAGAAACCAAAATTGAAATAACCGGTGGAGAATTAGTCGCCCAAAAATCCTGGAAAACTGGAAAACCAGATGTTTTATCATTTAAAGTAAATTTCACAACCGTCGGTTCGGTGGCGGTATCCGTAACTAGAGATTGCTCCAAGAGCCTGAACGCGGTCAAAGCAACCGGAAACGTTTCTTCTCCGGAGCAATTCGCCTCCCAGAACTCGAATAGCCTTCTGATAAATAACGTTATTGAGTCTCCTGTAGAAACAAACACGTTAAATAAACCGGCTACACAGCCGACATCTTCCGTCACGGAACAATCGAGGCCGGAAAAATGGGAACCCCTACAATTACTTAGGCCGTCTTCATCGCCGACTGAGGAAGTAGCGCCAATCTTTTCTGACGGTAACAATTCCGGATCAACTCCAAAAAGTGTTACTGAAAAATCATGGCGGTCACCTCTTCTAGACTTTTTCTGGTGGATTCTAATCTTCCCAGCCGCTCTCCTATTTTATCTTCTAAGGAAAACACGGCTTCGCAGAGGAATCCTCTTTCTTAGTATGATTAGCCTCGGATTCTATTCCGGAGGTTGCCCGTGCGCTGTGGGAGCGGTCTTTAACCTGGTAATCTCAAATGCTCCCAAGATTTTACCGATGATTGTTTTATTAGTAATACCGATTGGCGCTTCACTAATCTGGGGACGTTTCTTTTGCGGTTGGTTCTGCCCGTTGGGAGCGGTTCAAGAATTTATACACGGCAAATCAAAAAATCACCGAAATATCACCAAAATGGATCGCATCCTGAAATTTTTAAAATATATAGTATTAATGGTTTTCATATACCTTTCCTGGAAGGTCGGTTCCAATGTCTTTTGCCGCTACGAGCCCTTTAAGGCGCTCTTTAGTTTCGCGGGAACAACAGTTACCATCGCTGTTCTTATCATAATACTAACGGCCTCAGTCTTTATTGAAAGGCCTTTCTGCCGCTACCTATGCCCCTTCGGAGCCATATTGTCCTTAACATCGCGTTTGGCTATTATCAAGATCAGATTAAACAAAGAAGCCTGCGTTTGCTGCGGTATTTGCGCCAAGAGTGTCTGTCCGGTAAGTGCGATCGAAATGGATACCGTAACGAAATTACCAGTGATTAATCATTCCGAATGCATTAACTGCCTGCGCTGCGTTGAGACCTGCCGCCCTAAAGCATTGAATCTAAATATGAACCAAGCATCCGATCTAAAACCTCATCGTTCAACAAGAATGATGAAGGAACAATAGAACTCAAATATACTTTAATACATTAGAATGGAAAAATTACTCTGTTATTTTGAACAGGGTAATCGTTTAGTCAGCCGTTAGCATTTCTGAGCGCCAAAGCAAACTCTCTCGGCAATCCCGAGGTTTCTATCGCCTGAGCCATTCGTTCCACATCATATTTGACCCGTATTACTTCGGTTTCTAAAGAACTTTCAGTCAATTTGAGCAGCGTATAGGCAGCCCTTTGGTCCCCGTCTTTAGGTTTTCCGACACTACCGGCATTAATCAAACACTTCGAATCCATAGCCCTGGTATAAGCTAAATGAGTATGACCGCAGATAATAATATCCACTTTTTCGTTATCGAACAATCTTAGCACCGATTCCTCGGGCCGGTCGACATAGAGGTACTCATTGTTCTGTCTTGGACTGCCATGTACTATTAAAACTTTCTTGCTGCAAACGGTAAATTGGATCCGCTCCAACAAGCTGCGCAGGAAAGCACGATTTTCAAAGCTAACCTGTTTCTTGGTCCAATCTAAAGAAAACTGGCCCAGTTCTTTCATACTAGGGTCGGTATAAGCACAACCGCAATCAGGTTTGCTAAACCCAACTCCATCGTCATAATTGCCCATAATCGTCGGAACCCGGTATTTACGGATCAGATTAATCACTTCGTTGGGATAAGCCCCATATCCGACTAAGTCCCCTCCACAAAAAACCAGATCAATGCTGCGAGAGTTAATATCGTTCAAAACCGCTTCTAAAGCGATAGCATTACCATGAACATCCGAGAAAACGGCGATTTTCAATCTAATAACCTCCCCTAAGTATCACTGGAATCAAATGCTATCTTTAATTATTCAACCTTTCGACTTTATCTCCTTTAGGTCTTTAGCAATCTAAAGAATAATGCTAATGGTTTATATTAAAATTCAATAAAAATAGTCTCAGATTAACCATTTATAAAAATATATGAAGTAAAAGGAGAAAGAGGCTGCTGCAAATATTTTTCCACTTTGCAATAGCCTCTTCTAGCTTACTAAGGTATTTTTAAGCCCCGTAAGAGCGGCCCATTCTTCCTCCTCCACGACGGCCTCTGGAACCGGTTCCGGGATTACATCCAAAACCACTCTCCTCTAATTTTTTAAGTTGTTCCGAGGTAAGAATAGTTTTTATCTTATCTTGCATGACCCGGGCTTTAGTAACCAGTTGTATTCTGAGACCGGTAATCTCTCTCTCTTTAGCTTCAATTCCATTCCGGTTCAATGTTTGGGCTGCCCATAATTGCCGAAGTTCTAATTGTTTCTTTTGCATTTCAAAACGTACGGTTTGAGTGTCCTTTTGAAAATCCTGCCTGATTTCTAATAGCTTTTGCTGTTGTTCCGAAGATAAATTGAGAACTTGAAGAAACCCGAGCGCACCCTTTGGATTTCCTACTTTGCCTCGACCATTATCATAACCAAAGGCCGATAGCGAAACGGTTCCTATCAATACCAATGCTACAATTGTCGTTAATAACCCTTTTTTCATTTAAATCACCCTTTCTAATTTTAATAGTTTTTACAAATAATTCAACCCATTATCGTGCCACTAACCACCTCGCTTTCTTCACTTTCAGTTTAACCCCAAGATTTGAATCCGTTGTGAAAAAAATGTGGAGATTTTGTGGAGATTTTTGACCTTTTACGCAAAAAAGGATAAACTTAAACTATACCGAATTAACTATACCTATATTAGTTTCCCCCAAGATTAGACTTACCGGGTGGTTTGATGGCTAAAATATTAGTTATTGAAGATGAATTGAAAATTCTCCATATAATTGAAGCCTACCTTAAAAAAGAAGGCTATCAAGTTTTTATTGCCACGGATGGCCATTATGGTTTAGAACAAACAAAGCAACTAAATCCGGATCTGATCATCCTCGACCTTATGCTTCCGGGACTTTCCGGGGAACAATTCTTAACTGAGGCGCGTCAAATATCAGATGTTCCAATTATCATTCTATCGGCTAAAACTTCTGAGGATGAGCGTATCTTCGGCCTGAATATCGGTGCTGATGATTATTTAACTAAACCATTCAGCCCTCGGGAATTAGTCGCCCGGGTCCAAGCCCAGTTACGGAGAGTCCGGTCATTGCAGGCTGCTCAAGTTAGAAATTATACTTTTAACCGTGGTAATCTGATTATCGACCCAACCAAATATGAGGTTTATCTGGAGCAAAAGTTAGTAAACCTTACTCCAACCGAATTTAAAATTTTAGTTTTATTATCACAAGCGCCCGGGCAAGTATTCAGCCGAAGCCAATTGTTGGAAGGGGTTCAAGGTTATAGATTTGATGGTTATGATCGGACCATTGACAGCCATATTAAAAACCTGCGCCAAAAGATCGAAACCAACCCCGAAAGTCCCCAATATATCCTCACCGTCTTCGGATTCGGCTACAAATTTGGAGGTGCCAGGGATTGAAATCCCCGATTTTCAAAAAGCTAATCCTGCTTATCTTAACGGTTTCACTAGGAAGCATCTTAATCTCCGGCTTTATTATTAATGTCTCCCTCAATTATCAATTTCAAAATTATCTTACAAAAGCCGAGGAATTACGCCAACAGCAAACCGTGAACAATCTAGCGGAACTTTATCGCGAATACGGGGACTGGACACACTTCCCCCGAAATAGCAATATCGGCAGGTTGGCTTTTATGGGTAATTTACGGTACGTTACCGATCGAGATGGAGAGATTGTAATTGTCGTCCGTCACGGGATGCCCCGGCGTAATAATAATTCTTTAACAGCCCGTCCTATCCGTCTGGAAGGGGCCCTGATCGGGACTGCTTATTTTGGCCGGAATATTCTCCAAAATATTTTAACAGTCCAGGATGAAATGTTCCGGTCCACTATTAATCGCTCCATCCTGTTGACAATGGCTTTGACCGGGATAATCTCATTTGTGATAGCTGTGATCTTTGCCCGTAGATTTACCGCTCCTATTATGGAGATGAGTCGAACTGCTAATGACATGACTTCGGGCAATTTGGAGTCCAGAGTTCATAATTTACCCCGGGACGAACTTGGCCAGTTGGGAACCGGTCTGAACCAATTGGCGGAACGATTGTCGACTATGGAAAAGCTACGTAAAAAAATGACTGCCGATGTCGCCCATGATCTTCGCACCCCTTTGGCTACGGTAAAGAGCCATCTTGAGGGAATGCTCGATCATATAATTCCCGCTACCAAGGATAATTTGGAGTCATTATTAGAAGAGGTCAACCGGTTAACACTATTAATCAATGGCCTTCAAGAAATTACCCTTTCCGACAAAGCCAGTTATAATTTCAAATTAGAAACGATTGAACTCGTATCGTTTCTAAAAGAAACCATTCGAAGATTGGAACCATTATATCAGGCCAAAGGTTTAACCCTCCAATTTTTCGAGAACGACCCTTGTTTCGTTAAATCAGACCGTGAAGCTATATCCAAAATATTGGATAATCTATTATCTAACGCCTTAAAATTCACTCCACCAGGAAAAAATGTCCGGCTCACTCTATCTGCTAGGAGGGAGAACGCCGTCATTGAAGTCATCGATCAAGGCGTCGGAATTACTGCAAAGGATTTGCCTTATATATTTGAACGGTTCTATCGTACGGATCGTTCGCGCAATCGCGACAGTGGCGGTTTTGGCATCGGTTTGACCATCGCCAAAGAACTTACCGAAGCTTTGGGCGGAAAAATTGCGGTCGAGAGTAAACCGGGAGAAGGCAGCATTTTTACAGTCGAGTTGCCTTTAGAGCGGATTTAAAACTTTAGTCAATTAAAATGATTTTCATAAACCAAGGAGGTTTTTTACCGTGACAACCAAACTGACTATGGCCGGAGATGTAATTGTTGATTGGATCATTTCCTCAGGCAGTTGTAACGTTTACCCCGGAGGCGTTGGCAATGTGGTGCGAGGGTTATGCCGCCTCGGTTACGACATTGAATTGACCACCGTTTATAACCCGATGTTATATCCTCTGGACCATGTTTTTAACTTGAAAAACTCCCTTCAAGATTTTGCTTATCGCAATGTTAACGTTCGCAATTATGATCTTGGTGTTTTTCAAAGGTTTCGCGAAGGGATTAAGTCTCGGATCTTTTCAGGAACATTTGATGCTGTGGTTTTACACGAAGAGACCTGTATTCGAAGCTTTAAAGCGACCTACGCGGATGTCCGCGACGCCACCTCCACTGGAAGTTGCAAAATCTTACGAATGAGTTCTTCCGACCCTTGGGACGTGATTATGAATCGCATCGAACACGAAATTGCGATCGTCACTTATAGCGACCAGGTGAAGGTCTTCAACCATGAAAACAAGGAACAATATGAGATTAAATTTCCTTTAGCTGAGGCCAAAGACACCGTAGGGGCCGGCGACACCTTTAGCGTTTGGTTGATTGACGATTTCCTTAAGACTGGAATCATCAACCGCGAAACTATTATGAATGCAATCAAAGGCGCTCAAGAAAAAGTCAGTAAAATCGGAGTTTTTGTATGACTGAGGAAACTGGAATGAACCAGAAACGAATCGATTGTTTTCAATGCCGTCATTTCTTTATAACCTGGGATAAAACTTTTCCCAATGGTTGTAAAGTATTCGGCTTTAAGACCAAACAATTGCCTTCCGTAGCGGTGCAACAAGCAAGCGGCGCATTCTGCGCCGCTTTTCAACTGAAAGGAAAACCCAATCGGACTAATCAATCCCCTTAATCATCGCCACTTCATCGCAGTTTGGAAACTTGGGACAATTGATACAATCTTTCCATACCTTTTGGGGCATCTTTTCTTTGACAACCTCTTGAAACCCGCATTTTTTGAAAAAATCCACCTGATAGGTTAAGGCAAATACTTGGGGGATACCTAATTCCTTGGCTTCTGTTATTAATACATTAACCAGTTGCTTACCGATTCCTTGACCATGGTATTGTGGTTTGATAGCTAAAGCCCTAATCTCAGCTAAATCTTCCCAGATAATATGAAGCGCTCCTCCTCCTACAAAACTTCCGTTATCTTCGATAATTGTAAATTCACGCAAGGATTCATATAGGATGCTGCGGGAACGAGCCAACATTAATCCATGTTCGGCTAATTCATTGATTAGGCAATGTAAATCTTCAACATCACGCATTTTTGGTTTTCGAAAAGTGACCATCTTTGTCTCGCTTTCCATTGAATAATTATACAGAATTTCTCCTAATATATAAATTTTCCTCCTTTAAACCGCTCAAGATTAAGTTAATTTTTTTATTCTGATTATAAAGTTAACCCAGGTATGAAATAAAACACTAAAGCCGTGTCGATAGAGGAGAAAGGCAAACCAAAACGGTAATTTGAAAGCCCAATCTGCAGGCTCCCCTTGTTGAACTCGCAAACAAAAACAGGAGCGGCACAAAGGAGAGCAAGGGGGTAAGTTGGTTTAAAATTACCTTTCCTGATTTAACTTTATAGTCAGCATTTTTATTCATGTTTATGGTACAATTAAAACAACAGAACCAACCCTAGGGTTGGTTCTGTATTAATAATCTTCAATTAGCACTTCAGTTATTTCTACCGGATACCGTTCTTCGATTAACTTCATGATTTCATGTCTGAGGGAATCCAAGTAAGATTGATCCTTACTAACCATCGCTATTCCCAGCTTCGCTATTTGCCATTGTTCCAGGTGATCGACTTCCGCCACAGAAACATTTAGTTTCCGAATCCGTGCCGTTACACTTTGAATAACCTGTCTTTTATCTTTTAAATTCAAAGCTCCCGGTATAAATATTGTCAAACTGATTACCCGTATCCGCATATCATTATATTCCAGTTAACTTAGTACATATTACGGTTAAACTAGGTAAAAATTATTTGTATTAAAGTAACTTTTTTATCTGTGTCTTCTGTGGAACTCCAATAAAAATGGTGCCACGAGCCGGAATCGAACCAGCGACACGAGGATTTTCAGTCCTCTGCTCTACCAACTGAGCTATCGTGGCAACTTTTCAGTTATCAGTTGGCAGCATCAAAGAAAAATCCTTGGCCGAATACTGGTCACTGTTTATTGATAAACTGGCGGAGCCGATGGGACTCGAACCCACGGTCTCCAGCGTGACAGGCTGGCATGTTAACCGACTACACCACGGCTCCGCATATTGAGTTGTTAGTGATCCAGTTATCAAGTTCATTTTTGATTGGCAACTGTTCACCCTAAAACTGGTGGTCGCGACTGGGCTCGAACCAGTGACCTCTGCGATGTGAACGCAGCGCTCCAACCAACTGAGCTACGCGACCTAACGCATAAAAGATTATAACACTAAAACCGGAAAGAAGTCAAGGCATCACCAATCTAATCAATCAGAATATCTGCGATTCTATATTTTTAAAGGATTCTTCTTTTTCATCAGCTATTAGCCTCGACTCTTCAGCTTCTTCCATAATATTTACAGTTTTAAATTCTCCAACCAAATCCTTAAGGTTTCCAGCCACATCACTCAAGGATTGGCTCGCTGAAGCTATTTCTACTACCATCCCGGCGTTTTCCTGGGTAACTTGGTTTAATTGTTCAATTGAAGCTTGAATTTGTTGGGAAGCATCGGCTTGTTCTTGAATCGCCTCGACAATAGTCAAGATTTCAGTTGAGGTTTTTTTTGTATTGGCTACAATTTGTTCTAAAATTTGAGCTGATTTGTAAACCAGGTCATTCCCCTGATTTATCAAGTCGCCGCTTTCTTTGATTAAGTCCTCAATCTCTTTGGCGGATGAGGCGGAGCGGGTAGCTAGGTTTCTGACCTCCGCCGCTACCACGGCAAAACCCCGTCCTTGCTCTCCCGAACGGGCAGCTTCTACTGCGGCGTTTAAAGCTAAAAGATTGGTTTGGAAAGCAATCTGATTGACCACTTTGGTAATCTCAGCTATTTTTTTGCTACTTATGAGAATTTGATTCATCGATTCCTTGGACTGGTTGATGGAGTCTTCACCCTCTTTGACAATATCCAAAGTCTCTTGGGACAAGTCATTTACGTGCCCTGAGTTGAAAGCGACCTGATGAATTGAGGAATTTATTTCCTCAATGGTACTAGTGATCTCCTCTAGGGTTGAAGCTTGTTCTTGAGTACGTTGGGAAAGATCTTCATTGCCAAAAGCGATCTTTTTAGCGTCAAGATCCACCGTAGTAGCAGAACCGTGAATTTTGAACATTAATTGGGACAAATTATCGCTCATTTTTGCCAGTTCCGCAATCATAATCCCAATCTCATCTTTCCCATTGGCCTGGATTTGACTGGTAAAATCCCCAACAGCCATTTTTTTAATGATCTCCACCACATTTTTGATGGGACGGGTAATTGCTCTCGCTAAAAAAGCTCCTACCAATAGAGATAACAGTATTCCTATCCCGCCAATCAAAGCCAATTCATTCGTAACAGACTTGAACTGAATATCAGCAGTTGTCTTTTCCGATTTGGCCAACATTTCGCTAATTCCGGTTAAATTTTGAAACTGGTCTCTAAGCGCCGAGTCAATGTCGGTTATTTTAGTAATATAAAGATTAATAGCATCGTCCTTTTGACCGTTATCAACCAACTCTTGTATTTCCTTGGCAGCCTGATAATATTTGTCCAAATCAGCTTTGAGGGTTTCCAACGCTGCTGTATTGTTTAAGTCCTTGGTAATCAATTCGTAAACGGTGAATTGGTCACCCATCCCCATTTTATATCCTTCAAGTCTAACATAAGTGTTCTCGTCGGCAGTGTGTATATAGTAGAGCAAGCCGCTTTGATGCCTTAAATAATAGGTTTTAATCTCTTCAATATAATAAAGCCCCAATAAACATTGGGAATACATTATATCGTTGGATTTTTTTATTTCACCGGCAGTCGTTAACCCTCTCCATCCAATAACAGCCATGACTGCTATCATTAAAAGAGCAAAGACGATTAATTTCGAGAAAGTTTTCATGTTCCGCAGCAATTTCATGGCAAACAGATCCCCTTTTTAATTATTGAGTGCAGCTAATCAAATAATCGGAGAAAATGCCCTGAATCTTTAATGAAAGTCAAAAAAACGGATAAATTTATTTAGTATTAATGAACTTTTTTGATGTTCATTGGACTCTCGGGGATAAAGTCTTCCGCTACAGCCCAGTCGAAGAAAACCTTGAGTAGCTTGCGACGGGTATTAAAGGTATACGGGGATAGCGACGCGCTGTCGGCAAAGTAACGCATCACCGCTAATTTTAGGCCGTTATAATCATCAAACTGGGCATTGGACTGGCACCACCCCACCCGTTCTTGCCTCAAAAATTAGGGTTTGGGTGAGAATCCTCAAAAACAAAAAAACCAGCCTTTAGCTGGTATTGTGGATAAGTTGGTAGTCCCAAGGGGATTCGAACCCCTGTCACCGCCGTGAAAGGGCGGTGTCCTAGGCCTCTAGACGATGGGACCGATTTACAAATTTGGTATTAAAACTGGTGGGCCATCGGCGACTCGAACGCCGGACACCCTGATTAAAAGTCAGGTGCTCTACCGCCTGAGCTAATGGCCCGTTTCAAACGTCACAAATGATATATTACAATATTTTAATTCATGTGTCAACCCTTTTTATTCATACCCTGGACTTACCAAATATCATTGACCAAAATCGTTTCATCACGGCGCCAGCCTACTGAAACCATGCTGATGGGCGCCCCCGACAATTCGGAAATTCTTTTCAGATAGTCCCGGGCTTGGACCGGTAGATCAGAAAATTGTTTCGCTCTAGTGGTTTCTTTACCCCATCCGGGCATCTCCTCATAGATAGGAATACACTCCGCCAAGACCTTAAGGCTGGCGGGAAACTCTTTGAGGACCGAGTTTCGATATTGATATCCGGTACAAAGTTTCACCGTTTCCATACCGTCTAAAACATCCAGTTTCATGACGACCAGTGAATTAACGCCATTGACCCTTACCGAATACTCGCCAATTACCCCGTCAAACCAGCCGCAACGTCTCGGCCTCCCGGTAGTGACACCGTATTCCCGCCCGCGGCCGTCCCGGAGCGCTGAAACCAGCTCTTCCGGCAGTTCGGTAGGGAATGGCCCTTCCCCTACTCTGGTAGAATAAGCTTTGATGACTCCAACCACTTTATCGATGCGGGTCGGCCCTACTCCGGTCCCGACGCAAGCCCCGCCAGCCGTCGGCGATGAAGAACTGACAAAAGGATAAGTCCCATGATCGATATCGAGCAATGCCCCTTGCGCCCCTTCGAACAGGACTTTCTTTCCGCCTTTCAAAGCCTCATTAATTAATACCGAAGTATCGGTTACATATTCTCTCAACTGGTCCGCATAAGACGAATATTCTTCATGTATATTCTGGAAAGCGATGCCTCGTTCTTCGTAGACCAGTTCTAATAATCTATTTTTGACCCTGATAATTTCGGCCAATTTCTCCTTGAAAGTATCCGGGTCCAAAAGGTCTACTATACGAATGGAGTCATAACGAGCATATTTATCCACATAGGCCGGGCCGATCCCCCGCCCGGTAGTGCCGATCTTTCCTATGGTCCGGCTAGACTCGTCCAGTTGGTCCAAGATTGAATGATAAGGCATGATTACATGCGCCCGGTCGCTGATCCTCATCCCGCTGATATCAATACCACGCTTCTGAAGGCCTTTTAATTCCTGGAGAAGCACGCCTGGATTAATTACGACACCATTTCCAAGTACACAAAGTTTACCGGGATAAAGTATCCCCGAAGGCACCAAATGAAGTTTAAATTCTTCCTCGCCGACCACCACGGTATGCCCGGCGTTATTGCCGCCTTGAAAACGCGCTACCAGATCAGCCTGGTCGGCAAGACAGTCAGTAATCTTTCCCTTCCCTTCATCTCCCCATTGAAGCCCAACAACCACCACTGACGGCATGTTTATCCCTCCCCAATTTGCAGTTTAATACTATCACAGAACATGATATAATACAATTTAATAGAACTTATATTTGAGATTAAATTTTTTTATAGGATAATAATGGAACTTAACCAATTACGAACTTTTCACTTGGCAGCAACCGAACATAGTTTTTCCAAAGCCGCTCAAATACTACATCTTACCCAACCGGCCATTACCCAACAGATTAAAAACCTCGAGGCAGAAATGGGCGAAGCCCTATTTGAACGTCTCGGCCGTACTTTAGTCTTAACACCAGCCGGAGAGGCGCTGCTTAGCTTCGCTCAACCGTTACTGAACTTAGCGGACCAGGCTTTGGAAACGGTACGCCAGTTTACTAATGAAAGAGGACGTTTAACCATCGGCGCCGGTTCAACCAATACCATCTATAGATTACCAAACCTGCTCCAACATTATCACCATGATTGTCCTCAAGTTGAGTTAAGAATCAGAAATGGCGATTCCGAGTTGATTACCGGATTAGTATATGAAAACGCCATCGACTTAGGGCTAATAACCACTATTAATAATAATTTTCCATCAATTATCCGAGCTACCCCTTTTTTTAAGGACGGCATTTGGTTGGTTGCGCCTCCCGGTTATCCTTCATCGATGACCCCAACCCAACTGGCTTCCGAGTCACTCATTCTTTATCGAGCCGGTTCGGGTTTCCGGCGTTATTTGGAAGATCAATTCCGAAGCTGTCGGTTTACACCGAAAGTAACTATGGAATTAGAAAGCATCGAAGCTATTATTCGCTTAGTCAGAAGCGGTCTTGGTTTAGCTTTTCTACCTGAAATAGCCGTCAAGGAGGAAATAGCCAATGGCGTTCTGAAGTTGATTAAAGTAAAAGGATGGCCTGAGTTTTACCGACAAACTTTTCTTATACTTAGGGAGGATAAATATTTAACCTGGCCGATTAAGGCTTTTTTAAAACTAATAAACAAGTTTCAAAGCTGAGCAAATAATCGATTTTGTAACCTCGAAGTTTGAGAAATAATTACCATTAATTAAGCTGAATAAATAAACTGTCCCGCAACATAATAATAGCAAGGGGTCGGTAGGATAGTGACAGCATTCATGACTCGCCATGAGACTCAGGTTCATCAAATGGTGACTGCTTGTTCCCGACCGGAACAGGTGAAAAGCTGGATGAGTCTACCGACTTCTTTAATGAATTTCCTAAAGGCCCGCCACGATAGTGGCCGGGCCTTTAGCTTCAGGACAATCACCCTTTTTAAGGATACTGAGACTTACTGACAATTATTCATTGCGAAACTGAGTCTGGTATAATTTCGCATATAATCCGTCCTTAGCCAATAACTCTTGATGAGTGCCAATTTCTACGATTTTTCCTTGGTTCATAACTACAATTCGGTCGGCGCTTAAAATAGTTGACAGCCGGTGGGCGATTACAAATGAAGTCCGTTTCTTCATCAAGCGTTCCAATGCTTCCTGGATTAAAACCTCCGATTCGGTATCCAGCGCTGAGGTAGCTTCATCTAAGATTAAAATACGGGGATTCCGTAAAATTGCCCTGGCAATTGCAATTCGTTGCCGTTGTCCTCCGGAGAGAGTGGCCCCTCTGGAACCAACCCTAGTTTGATAACCTTCCGGCGTCTCCATAATAAAATTATGAGCATTGGCAGCTTTAGCCGCAGCTATGATCTTTTCCATTGAAGCGTCGTTATTACCGTAAGCGATATTTTCGGCGATGGTCCCTCTAAACAAAATTGTCTCCTGAGGAACTATCCCCATTTGCTTCCGAAAAGCGCTTAATTTTAAATTACGCAAATCATAATCGTCAATCTTAATCCTTCCGGAAACCGGATCATAAAATCTGGCGATTAGGTTAATCATGGTAGTTTTTCCGGCGCCGCTCGGTCCGACAAAAGCGACTAATTCCCCGGGATTCACTTTTAAGTCGACATCTTTCAAGACCATCTCACCTGATTGGTAAGCGAATGAAACTTTCTCAAATTCTACTTTTCCTTGGATCAAAGATAGCTCAACCGGATTAGCCGCTTCGATGACCTCGGAACGCTCGTCCAATAGTTCAAAAACCCGATCAGCCGCTGCCAAAGCTTTAGGAACATGTCCGAAAATCGAACCGACTTTCCGGATCGGATCAGCTATCGAACTCATCAAAAAGCTAAAAGTGAAGAATTCTCCCGGATTCAAATTCTGATTGATTACCAAATATCCTCCGTAAGCCACAAAAACCGCAATCGCAATTGAAGCCGTAAAGTTTATTAAAGGATGAAACACCTGGCCCATTCTTAATCCGCGTAAAGCATTCGAGTAATTTTGGCGAGTCTCTCGTTGAAAACGTTTAATCTCATGCTCTTCCATTCCAAAAGCCTTTACAACTTTGATTCCCGACAGAGTCTCCTCTAAAACCCCGGTAATACTCGCCGTACTATTCATTATCTCCTTGTTGGCCACGCGTAATTTTTTACTTAAATAACTAATCGGCCAGGCCATTAACGGGAAGACCAAAAAGAACAACAACGTTAATTGCCAGTTTAAAATGATCCCCCAAGTCAAGCCGATAAAGATGATAATCGGTTCCAGCATGATATCTTGTATCCCCGAAGTGAAAAGATAATTGATAGAGTCGATATCGCTTAAAACCCGGGAAATGAGTTGACCGGTTTGACCAGTTGTGTTCTTCTCAAAATAGCTTAGGGAAAGACTCTGAAGATTTTGATAAATGTCATTACGAAGCCGCATGATTATTTTTTGCCCGGTGGAGCCCAGGAGGAAACTCTGCCCAAACCTAAAGATACCCGTTATAAAGAAAACCAAAACCAAAACTACGGGTATGATAAAAACCGTATAAGTCCCCTCGAATAACAGCCACTGGTTTAGCGATTCCTTTCTTTCCGGAACCGAAACATAGACCTGAAGTTCTCCAAATTTAGGCCGGAGTTCCCGCCGGATTACACTGGCATATTCCAGTATATCATCGTTAAACCCTTGCGGTGTTTCCGTCTCAATTAAGGCCACATTATCCTTAATCTTAGTAGATTTAGCTCCCAGTCCCAACCGTTTGAGTTCGGTAATGATCTGATCCTTCGCCGACGGTCCCCAGGCCTTAACTGCAGTCAAGTTCAGAGCGATCTCTTTCGTTTGCTGTTTGTCCCAGGTAATACTTATCGGTAGTCCTTTAGTCCGATAAAAGATAGCATCAGTCAACCTCCCCATAAGCCAAGCTTGGGAAAGATTCAAAAGCGCTAATAGTAATGAAACTGCGAATACTACTATAAACCGATTTTTATATGGGTATACATACTTTAAAATTCTTTTCACCGGGTCCTCCTGGTGTTTCTGGTGTAAATAATCAGAACTTCGATGCTTATTTTAACATAACGACTTCCCTTTGTTAACTTAATTTAATAACTTCCACAACTTCATAATAGCCCGTTACTAAGCTTCCCTATTAACAATATTAACAATTAATTTTTCGGTTCAAGTCCGCCAATTCTAATGCGGTCAAAGCAGCATCCCAACCTTTATTCCCACTCTTGGCGCCGGCCCGTTCAATAGCTTGTTCGATGTTATCGGTAGTGATTACTCCAAATACTACCGGAACTCCGGTATCAAGCCCTATGGCGGCTACTCCCTTAGAAACCTCAGCGGCTACATAGTCAAAGTGAGGTGTTGACCCTCGGATTACGGCCCCTAAACAAATTACCCCGTTATATTCTCCAGATTCGGCCAACTTTTTGGCGACTAAAGGAATTTCAAAAGCCCCCGGCACCCAAACTACTGTGATGTCATCATCAGATACACCATGGCGTTTCAAAGCGTCTTCGGTTCCATCAAGTAAATGTCCGGTGATGAAGTGATTGAACCGGCTGATAATAACGGCAAATTTTAGACCGGCTCCGTTTAAATGCCCCTCAATTATTCTCATTTTTTTCCTCCTCCAACAAATGTCCCATCTTCTTTTGCTTGGTTTCCAAATAAAACTGATTGGTCGGTCGTGGTTTAATCTGTATTGGGACCCGCTCCGTAATTTCCAAACCATGGCCGCTCAGTCCCACTAACTTTCGGGGATTGTTAGTCAAAAGCCTGATCTTAGTCAAACCCAAATCCCGTAAAATTTGAACTCCGATTCCATAATCCCGCAAATCAGGAGCAAAACCCAGACGAACGTTGGCCTCAACCGTATCTAAACCGTGATCCTGCAATTGATAAGCTTTCATCTTATTTAACAGGCCGATACCACGGCCTTCTTGACGTAAATAGAGGACAATACCCGTTCCTTCAGCGGCGATCATTTCCATCGATTTTTCCAGTTGCTCGCCGCAATCACAA
Source organism: Bacillota bacterium (assembly GCA_023394955.1). GTDB lineage: Bacteria > Bacillota > UBA4882 > UBA8346 > UBA8346 > JAAYHS01. The sequence goes on along the minus strand of JAEWZY010000028.1, from coordinate 19,962 downwards.
CGAAAGGAACCAAAAGCGTCCCCGGTTAAACATTCGGAATGAACCCTGACTAATGGGGCTTTATCCATTAATTCTTCTGGTTCGCCTAATACCAGCGCAAGATGTTCTTGGTTACAGTAGAGTGTAGAATAGGCATAAAGTTTAAAATTACCAAATTTATTGGGCATTAAAGTCTCTGCTTCGCGTTTTACTAGTTTTTCCTGATTACTACGATAAGAAATAAGGTCGGCGACACTAACCATTTTTAAACCGTGAGTTGCGCTGAATGACTCCAAGTCGGGACGACGGGCCATCGTGCCGTCCTCGTTCATGATCTCGCAAATTACACCCGCCGGATTTAACCCCGCCAGCCGGGCTAGGTCAGTTGCGGCCTCCGTATGTCCGGCCCTAACCATAACCCCTCCGTTTCGGGCGATTAACGGGAATATATGCCCCGGCCTTAGAAATTCCTCCGCTTTAGATTCGGGATTGGATAAAGCTTTAATGGTTACACCCCTTTCCAAGGCGGAGATCCCTGTAGTCACGCTCTTATGATCTACCGATACGGTAAAAGCCGTTCTCATATACTCGGTATTATTGGTGACCATTAAAGGCAATTCCAATTCTCCGGCCCGATCCGGGGTAATCGCTACGCATAACAAACCACGGGCATTTTTGACAATGAAATTAACCGCTTCCGGGGTCACCTTTTCGGCGGCCATAATCAGATCGCCCTCATTCTCCCGGTCCTCATCATCGACCGCGATCACCATCTTTCCGGCGCGGATATCATCAATCGCTTCTTTAACAGTGTTCATCCGACATCCCTCCTAAATTAAATAAGGGTTTATTTAAAACCGTGCCTTTCCAGGAATTCTTCGGTAATCCCTTCGGTCGGGTTCCCAACTAATTTCAACAACTGTCGGGCCATCATGTCAACTTCGATATTGACCGGATCCCCGATCTTTATGTGTTGGAGATTAGTATCCTTGACCGTGTGAGGGATCAATGAAATCATCATTATGGCGCCGGTAATACCCTGAACAGTCAAGCTTACTCCATTTACTCCGATTGATCCTTTGGGAGCGATAAACTTCGTTAATTCCTGCGGTACGGCAATAGTAAAAATAAGGGCGTTAGCTTCTTTACCGATGCTTCTAATCCGTCCGACTCCGTCCACATGGCCGCTGACCAGATGGCCGCCAAACCTGTCTCCGGCAGCCAGCGCCGGTTCCAAGTTGACCCGGTCCCCCGGTGTTAAACTTGATAAATTAGTAGCTTTCCAGGTCTCCGGCATCACATCAGCGGAGAACCAAGTATCGCCCAGCATCGAAGCGGTAAGGCATACTCCGTTAACGGCGATACTATCCCCCAAGTTTATTTCTTTAATTAAAGCTGTCTCAATCTTTAACAAAGCGCTGGACTGGGTATTCTTCCGTTCCAGGACCTTGCCGATGTCCCTGATTAAACCGGTAAACAACCTTGAAGTTCCTCCTTATAAGCGTGGACCAGAATATCGGTTCCAAGTTTCTTAACGGATTCAACCTTTAAACGTTCCGCCGCGGCTAGAGATTTTATTCCCCGTCCCCGGAGCGCTCCCGGAGCTAGATCCCCGCCGATTAAGAACGGACCGTAAAATAAATAGTATTCGTTAACTAGTCCCAATTCCCAAAAAGAAGTGAAAACCGAACTGCCGCCTTCCACCAGTGCCGATTGGACACCTAACTCACTCAACGACGCCAAAGCTTCCTCCAAATTTACCATTCCGGTAGTCTCTTGGCGGATGATCCTCACTCCCAAACTACGCAGTTTCTCTTCCTTATCCAACTGGGCTTCAGCTGTGCAAAATACGATCAAATCCTCCGGTTGTTCTCCAATAATCCGGTGTTCCGGCGTCACTTGCAATTTGCTATCCAGCAAAACTTTGAGTGGTTGGCGGGTTGAAGCCTTAAACATCCGGTTAGTTAGTTGGGGATCATCGGCGAGTAAAGTTCCGCTCCCCACCAAAACCGAGTTCACTTCCGCCCTAAGCTTATGGACGAATTTTCGGGAACGCTCATTGGTGATCCACTGGGATTCCCCGCCGGCGGTAGCGATCTTTCCATCCAAACTCATGGCCGCTTTTATAATCACCCAAGGCCGGCCGGTTAAACAGAAATGTAAAAATTTCCGATTAAGCTCGAGAGCTTCCTTCCTTCCCAAACCAGTTCGGGTTTTAACTCCCGCCCGCCGGAGGCGTTCCGCTCCTCCTTCGGCTGCCGGGTTCGGATCGGAGATCGCGTATATGACTTCCCCAATACCAGCTTTGATAATAGCCTCACTGCAGGGCGGGGTCCTACCGTAATGATTGCACGGTTCAAGGGTTACATACATAGTCGCTCCCTTAGGATCGGCCCGGCAATCCTTCAAAGCCTCAATCTCAGCGTGGGGAAGACCGGGACCACGGTGCCAACCTTCACCGATAATCTGCCCGTCTTTAACGACCACCGCTCCCACCATCGGATTGGGGCAAGTTAAACACTGGCCTTTTTTGCTCAGATCCAAAGCGCGTTTCATGAAGATTAAATCTTGGTTCAAAAATTTCACTACTTTCTACTTGATTCGAGGGTGTCTCGTTCCGAGTTCCACGCTCTTTCGTTATTTCTGTCCCGCTGATTCGAGAATACCATGTTCCGCATTTCATGTTCAACACTCCACGCAAAACCCGGAGCGCGAAATGTGGAAAACCATTGGCCAAAAAATAGAAAAAAAGCCGTCAAAAACGGCCCTTCAGGGTTATACCGAAAGTTATAAAACCCTTCTTCCATCCAGACTGTACTGTCGGCTTTGGAATCTCACCAAATCTGCCGTTTTCACGGCTCGCGGGCTTTACCGCCGGTTCGGAATTACACCGAGTCCTGAAGGCCTTCAAATTTAATATATTTTATTCTATCTCAACTTTATCTATAAGGCAAGTTTTTAAAATAAAATTCGCTTAAAACTTGGACCAATCATCCCCCTGAAATTCATCGGTTGTTACCGGTAAAGCCTCGTCGGTAATCAGCGGCAACGGTTCCGGATTATCCGCAGGAACGCTCTCCTCAGGTTGAAAGTCTATTTTAAACTGGTTCACCATATTATTAAGATTACCGGCTTCTAAGTTCAGCAATTGGCTGGAAGCAGACATTTCCTCGACTATCGCCGCATTTTGCTGTGTTACCTGGTTCAATTGTTCGATTGAGACTTGTACCTGTTGCGCCGATAAGGCTTGTTCCTTCATGGCTAACGCAACTTCGGCAATGACATCGGCAGTTTGTTTAGTATTATCAATAATCTGTTTTAACATTTGCGACGATTGTTGGACTTGGGAGGTACCGTTCTCCACTTTATTAATGCTTTCTTTGATCAATGTTTCAATCTCTTTAGCGGATTCAGCGGAGCGTCGCGCTAAGTTACGGACTTCGGTCGCGACCACAGCGAATCCGCGTCCTTGTTCACCGGCGCGGGCTGCTTCAATAGCGGCATTAAGAGCTAGAAGATTGGTCTGAAACGCCAGATCGTTGACGACTTGGATTATTTCTTCGATCTGTCGGCTGCTTTGTTGCAATTGCGCCATTGCTTCCCTAGTTTCCGCAATCGAACCCTCACCGCTTAATACAGCATCCATAGTCAGCTTGGAAATTTTGTCAGCTTGGTCGGAGTTTGCCGCCGCTTGTGAAACTGAGCAACTCACTTCTTCAATGGTCGCTGCAACCTCTTCCAAAGTCGCAGCTTGTTCCTGGGTTCGTTCCGACAAATCCTGACTAACAGAGGCAATCTGTTGGGATGAATTTCGGACCGAGTGTCCGCTATCGGAAATTTGGTGAACTATTTGAGATAGATTTTCCAACATTTGATTAAGGGACGTAGCCATCTCTCCAATCTCATCTTTGCCATCCTCCGTAACCCGGATGGTTAGATCTCCTCCGGCAATTAATTTAATATTCGAAACCATAGCATTAAGGGGTAATGCTATGGTTTTAGCAAAGTTCGATCCCAAAATCAATTGTAAAACGATAAATATCAAAATAACGACGCCAGTCATCTGAAGCATCCCCAAAATAGGCCCATACGCTTCGTTTTGATCAACCTCGATAATAACCCCAATCGTTTTTCCAGAGATCCACATCACCGATAAACTAGCCAAGACGTTTTTTTTAGTAATTGGATTATAATAACCCATTGTTTCTTTATAGGCGACTTGCATAACTGATAAGGAAGCACTTAGTTTATTAGCTCCATCATTGTCTAATATCGTTTTATTGATATCAAATCCATCGCCTAATCGCGGCAGCGACAATAACTTACGGTCGGAATCAATCAAATAAGCATTTGCGCTCTTTCCGATACTATCCAGCCCATTGCTTAACATGTCATTAATCTGATCCATTGACAAATAAACCCCGAAAAACCCGAGCCCTTGGGAACTATCAGAGCCCTGTCTGACCGTTGTACCCATCAATATTCCCAAACGATCTTCCGACTCAAAGTAGGTCATTCTGTCAAACCCCGCTCCCCCGGCAATTATTACGAGCAAGTCATCGGGAGACAGTTGCTTGTCTTTATTCTCGGGGATAGTGCTTAAAATAATCTTTCCACTGGTATCGGCAACAAACATATCAGCGTAATTATTCCTGACTTTGGTGAAGGTTAACATTTGCTCAAGGGCTTGACTTCTTCCGGTCCACTCCTGCCCTCTCGCGCTGTACGTTTTGAGAGCGCCAATAACCTCTTCCGAACTGGCTAGTGTTTGGATGTATGTATTCTGGTTTTTAAACCATTCTACCACCATCTGATGTTTATTCTCAGCATAAACGCTTAATTTGGATTTAGTCCCTGCTTCCAGGGTCCTCACTCCGATAACAGTCGCAATCCCCGCAACCACGATCATGGGAATCAAACCCACTACCCAGATTACTGTCAAAAGTTTATATTTCATTTTTATATTCTTAAACCGCCTTGACTTAGACATGTTCTTGATGGGCTTTCTATTTTTGGTAAATTTCCGAGGCTTCATTTTTTTATTCGCTCCTTCTCATAATTAACATGCCTAAGATCCTAATATTCTCAATATAAAAATAAAGTTAAACGGTAATGATTACATACTTAATATCGACAATTTTTTTGATAAAACCGCATTATATTTTCTCGTTCCATTTTAATTTTCGGTTAACTTCAGATTATCCTGAAGGTATATTCTGTTTAATCCAAATTTATCAAATTTTATATAGCCAAATACAGAATAGATTCTTCTATTGTCTAAAATTGATTTGTTTGAATCCCTTACCTAAAAACTTTAAATAATTTATTACGAGAAAGCAAATCAGACGACTAGCTATCCTTTTCAACATAAAAAAATAACGTGAGCTAAAACGCTCTCCGTTGCAAGCCTAATTACAATTCTCACCGGGAACCGCCTGAATCTTGAAATTAGGATAAAATCCTATAGTAACGCTCCGCCATCTATAGAAATAATACTGCCGTTCATATATGATGCTTCATCGCAAGCGGCGAACAATATGGCTTGAGCTATTTCTTCATCTTTCCCCAAACGTCCCATCGGTTGCCTGGCGATAAAAGCCGCCCGCGCCGCTTCCGGATCCGGGAGCGTCCGCATCCTCTCCTCTAGCGCCGGTGTATAGGTGGTGCCGGGACAAACACAATTTGCTCTAATGTTATCTCTAATATAATCGGTGGCCATAGCCCTGGTAAGTGAAAGTACCGCCCCTTTCGAGGCTGAATAGGCGCTCCGGTCGGCGATTCCTTTTAATGCCGCCACTGAAGCGATGTTGACAATGACCCCGCCACCAGCCTTTTTCATTTCCAAAACCGCATATTTCGATACTAAAAACACCCCTTTGACATTTACCCTTAAAACTTTATCAATGTCTTCCTCGCCAATGTTGTCGACCCTGCCCGGCACGATAATCCCGGCGTTGTTAACCAAGATATCTACTCTACCAAAAGCTTTAATAGTTTCTTTAATCATTCTTTCGGCGTCGGCGGCAACCGAGATGTCGCTTTGGATAAAAATACCCTCTGCGCCTGCCTTTTTCACCAAATTCAGCGTTTCTTCTCCTCTTTTAGGGATAAGGTCATTTACTACTACCTTCGCCCCTTGCTTGGCGAATAACACCGCTGTCGCCCGGCCAATCCCCGCTCCCGAACCGGTAATCAGCACAACTTTATTGGAGAAATTCATTATTAACCCTCCTCGTTATAGGTAATGTCAAATATTAAGATTCAAAAGCCGAAGGCCTATTAGTTTACCAGAGCAATAAGTATTAAAGATAACTCCGTTAACTTTCGACTTTCGACTTTAGACGATACTGATTTTGGATTTGCTTTGACCAAAATTACCCCTTCCCAAATACCAGATTCGGAAGGAACAAGACTATCTCAGGCGCAAAGATAACCAAAATTATTACTAACATTGTCGCTACGAGAAACGGCCAGGATTCTCTCAAAAAATCCTGGAGCGAACAATCGAAAATCGTACTGACGACATACATCACCAATCCTACCGGCGGCGTCAAAAGTCCGATGGTAAGCGTTAGTACCATGACTACTCCGAAATGGACTAAATCGATCCCCAGTTGTTGCGCGACCGGAATCAAAATTGAGGATAAAAGTAAGATCAAAACCGTCGAATCCATAAACATACCCGCTACAATCAGAAAAACCATTATGATCAGCATTATTATCCAAGGAGTATTGGATATACCCAATATCAATTGGGCCAATGTTTGGGGAATCATGTCCCAAGTCAACCCATAGCTGAAAATAGCCGATAAGGCCATTAACAACATGATCATTCCTACGTCAAGCACAGTATTATGAAGGGCTTTAAGAAACTTATCCCAGGTTAATTCCCGATAGATAAATACCCCGACAAATAACGCGTATACTACGGCGAAAGCCCCCGCCTCGGAAGCGGTGAAAATACCGAACCGTAACCCCACTATTAAAAGGATGGGGAACAAAAATGCCCAAATGCAGTTTATAAATGTGACTACCATTTCTTTGGAGGACGCTTTCTTCCTTTCCGGGAGGTACCCTCTCTTCCTTGCCGTAAGGGATACTGCTACCATCATTGATACGGCCATTAACAAACCGGGAACCAGACCTGCCATAAAAAGACGTCCGATGGAAACTTCACCGATACTACCATATAAGACCAACCCAATGCTAGGTGGGATCATCGTAACAATCAGTGATGAAAAACCGGTGATCCCTGCCGAAAAGCCACGGGCATAACCTTTCTCATTCATACCCGGCCCCAATATCCGGGCTTCCATCGAAGCGTCCCCAATCGCCGAACCCGTGACTCCACCCATCAGTGAGCTCAACACTACATTCACTTGGGCAAGTCCGGCGCGCATATGCCCTGCCAGGACCGAGGAGAGTTTGACCAACCTGTCCGTAATCCCGGTTTCATTCAAGAGGTTACCGGCAAATACAAACATTGGAATCGCCAGCAATACAAAACTTTGGGTCTGGGATAAGGCGAGTTGTACCGGTATGGTGTACGGCAGTCCCGTTTGTTGTAAGAAAAAAACAAACCCGGAAATACCAATGGCAAAAGCAATCGGCATCCCCATTGTCATAAATAGTAAAAACAAGATTAATACCAATAACATCTTTCAATCTCCCTCCCGTCAATGAAGCGTTATCAGTGATGAAGCGTCTCTATATTACATTGTTGCTTTTTCCAAGCTTACCTCCGTTCTTTGATATATCTCTTCCTTAATTTTTAAAACCGAAGTCACCAGCATCAATATGGAACCTACCGGTACACTCAATGTTGCCCAAGTATAACTTAAAGTTATCAGCCCGGGGAAGGTTCGATACCTAGTGGTATAGGAAAGCCAAAAGCCATAACCGATCAAAGCCAGTAAAAACAGTATTATGGTTAAGTAATTAACGATTTTGATCCCTTTTTGGACTTTTTCCGGTAATAACTTCATGACCATATCTAGATTGACCAATTTACCATTACGCATTGCAATATCAGCGCTGAAAAAAACGACCCATGCAAACAGAAAGGTCGAAATATCAACCGCCCAGATTATCGGGTGACGGAGGCATCTCGCTATTGCCGCCACAAATATCAATAGCGCAATGACTAATAACGATGCTTTTGTAATAAACTCCTCCACCTTGCAGATATATTCATAAACCTTTTTCAAAGTTAACACCTCCAACCCATTACCTCAAAACCCTCATTAAGGGTAAATTTAATGATGCTTAAATTATAGTTATCTAGTTGAGTCGAAAGTTTCCCAGCTCCACCATTAAGGGTGAAGCTGGAAACCAACGTCAAATTTACCATCTGTCTGATTTGTAAGCTATTAATTAAGCAATATTCATTTTTTCTTACCCATTTCCTTATAAAGCTGGTCTCTGACCTTAGTCAAATTCAACACTTGATAAGCTGTTTCTCCTGCTTTCCTGAAGGCGGGGAGGTCGACATCTCTTACAACAGTCATCCCATGTTGAGTAACAACCCTCCTAAGTTCCGCAATTTCTTCTTCCATCAGTTTTGATGTTTCCAAGCCGGCCCTATCGCACTCTTCAACCAAAATCTTCTGATAATTGACAGGCAGCTTATCAAAGAACTTTTTACTGATAACTTCAAAGTTGATCAACAAAATGTGATTGGTTTCACTGATATATTTAGCGATATCCCATAATTTCGAACCGGTTACATTACGGTACACGAGATCGGCTCCATCAATAGCTTTCTGCTGTAAAGCAGTATAAAACTCTCCAAAACCAAGAGCAACCGGAGCCGCGCCTAACGAACGGATCGACTCCTGCCAAATTGGCGGACCAGGCGTCCTGATTCGGAGTCCTTTTAAGTCCTCCGGTTTTCTGATCGGTTTATTAGTTACCATATGACGCATACCCTGGACCCAATTGAAAGATACGACCTTAATACCATGTTTGTCTTCTAGTTCCTTAAGCCATTTCTTAACGGTGGCAAGGTTTTTCAGCTTATCAACTTCCTCAATGGCACCCACAAAGTAAGGGGCGTTCATCACCGCGATATCCGGAACATACATGCCTAGGCGCGCCGAGTCTGTGTTTTGGCCCACCGGAGCGCCTTGTTTTAATTGTTCGATGATATCCTCTTCCACACCCAATTGTGAACTATGGAATACTTGAATTTCCAGATCTCCTTTGGTTCTTTCCGAAACCCGTTTCGCCCAGTTTACAAATCCTTGATGGAAAGGTTCGGATTGCGCCAAAACGTGGTTAAACTTTAAAACATACTTCGGCGCTGAAAAAGTCGGTAAAGCCAAAGATACAATAACCAACGCAACCAACAAAACTGCAACATACCTTTTTGTTTTGTTCATCAATTACCCTCCCATTTTTAATATCGATAAGCCAATCTCACTCAAATTAAATCCTTCCCACCCCCCTTTTTCAAGATATTTGCACAGTTATAGCCTTATCATTTTCTAGAAAATCTAGTTGCTGGCCAAGTGTGATAATTTCTCTTTAAAAAACTGTTGGTTAACTTTTTAACATTTGGGATATCTTATTTTTGGCGTTATTAATATGGATCGAGATACATTTACGGAGCATATCTTCATCTTCAGTAGCTAAGGCGTTATAAATATTTCCATGTTCTTTAACTCCCGCAATCAAACTTTCTTTTTCCTGAATCCGATAGACATAAAAAGCATATCCATGAGTTCCTAAGCTATTGTAGATTTGTAATATTTTTTTATTTTTGCAACCCTTAATATACATTTGATGGAATTCAAAGTCCAAATTGTAATACTTAAAATAATCTTCAATATTGGCGACCCGCTCGATAATTCGAATCTGTTCCGTTAGATTTTTCAACAACTTTGCTCTCATTGAATCTTCTTTAAAACTTTGGATTATTCGCTGAATATAATAAGTTTCAATCATCAACCTGATATCCATCAATTCCGCAATTTCTTCCCCTTTAATTACCCTTACTCTAATGCCTTTGCGAGGTGTGCTTTCCACCAATCCTTCGGCAATCAATCGGTTCAATGCTTGTTTAATAGGTGTGGCGCTAATCCCATACCGTTCATTTACTTCGCGGAGAATAATCTTTTCTCCGGGAACAAGGACCCGTTCAGTAATATCTTTCTTTAGCGCCTTATAGGCCACTTCCACTAAGGTTTGGGTTTGATATTGTTTTAAATCCAAACCCGATTCCCCCTCGCCTAACAATAACACCTTGACTAATTTAAAGTTCGAATTTTAGGTTTAAAATTTAAAATCTACTCTATTGAAATTCTGGGTATTATTTCATAATCCTGCAAACTATTAATATTTTGTTTCGCAAAGGTTAAAAATAAGTAAAGTCGCTTACTTATACTTGTAGTTACTCAATACTATAACTTGAACGGCCATACTCAGGAGATCTTCTAATACATTAACTTAGCTTCGGAGATCGTATTTGCTCTAGATGAAGCTAATGTCCCTTATCTAGCAGCAAATTTTCTATCTCGTAAAACAATCGAGGAATTGAGGAATATAAATCGAATTATTAGGTCGCCACTTGAATTAAGGCCAATCTTTCAATACAATGTAAGATAATAAGTGATGTCAAGAAGAATCCCTTAAAGAATGAAACAAGGTTCACCATAATTTCGGGGATCATTTTTAAGGAGGAATTCCTTTGGCAAAAGTCGCCGTCCTAGGCCTGGGAATTGAAAATCTCGCCCTAGTTAAATATTTAGCGGCCCGCGGTAGTAAAATAACGGTTTGTGATAACCGTGATCAATCAGCTTTAGGCACCCGATATGAAATGTTACAAAAGCTAGGCGTTACCTTTCGTTTGGGACCGGATTACCTCAACCGTTTAGAAGAATTTCATCAACTCTTCCGTTCACCGGGGTTGCCTCTCTTTCAACCAGAGTTGGTCCGGGCTAATGCTAACGGTGTCAAGATCACCAGCGCCATCAGACTTTTTCTGGAACTATGTCCCTGTCCGATCATTGGCGTAACCGGGAGTAAAGGTAAAGGAACCACTTCAACTTTGATATATCAAATTCTAAAACTTCACCAGGAAAAACTGGGTTACCATGCTTACCTGGGCGGCAACATCGGAATTGCGCCCTTTGAGTTTATCGAGGATTTGCAATGTGAAGACATTGTAATTTTGGAACTATCCAGTTTTCAATTGGAAGATTTCGATCGGAGTGTTAATATTGGGGTAATCACCAATATCACCGAAGATCACCTGGCTCCGGCCGATCCGTTAAATCCTAATTATCATAAATCCAGACCCGAATATATCCAATCCAAGACCAATCTCTTCCGCCATCAAAAGCCGGACGGCCTAACCATTCTCAATGCCAACGACCCCACCAGCAACGGATTGATTTCTCTGGTTCCCGGAAAGTTATATACTTACGGGAGTTCACCCCAAACCTTGGGTGCATGGTATAACAAAAAAAACGCACTGGATTATTCCGTATGGTGGAATGTTTCCGGAAAACCCGAGTTGGTGATCGAAAGTAATTCCATTCAAGTCCGGGGCGAACATAATCTCCTAAATATCTCCGCCGCCGCTTTAGCCTGCCATGGGGCTGGAGCCGATCCGGATTCGATTCGGGAAGGCATTTCCGGATATACCGGGTTGGAGCATCGGTTGGAATATGTAGCTACAGTCGGTGGTGTCCAGTTTTTTGACGACTCCTTCGCCACTGCCCCGGACCCGACTATAGTGGCGCTAAAAGCCTTCACTGAACCAATTGTCCTAATCGCCGGAGGAGCGGATAAAGGGAATGATTATACCCTTTTGAGTGAGGAAATTATTAAAAGCACGGTAAAGTCGGTAATTTTAATCGGGACTATGGGACCTAGAATTGGCGTAGCAATCCGTCAAGCCGCTAACCGTCTAAAAAGGCCCGGTCCCAACTTGGTTGAAGGGGGCGTTACTATGAAAGAAATTTTCTCCAACGCAGTCGCTAACGCCAATGCCGGAGATGTAGTGCTTTTATCCACTGCTTGCGCTAGCTTTGGATTGTTCAAAAACTATAAGGAACGAGGGGACCTTTTCAAGGCGGAAGTGAAAGGGTTAATTGCAAATCACTGACAAAAACGCCTCATCATTTTCATAATAAGGCGTTTTCCAAATATTTTCCAAATAAGCTTAAATCTAAATGGGTTATTCTAAAGTTTATAATTTAACAATTTGGCGTTTCGCCGAAATGATATCTGCCTTCCAAAATCTTTTCGACACTCGCCAACTGGGTACAGACAGCCACTATCTCCATGGCTTTCTTCAACTCGGCCGGCGGTGGGAAAGTGGGAGCGATCCTGATATTCCGATCCAATGGATCATTGCCATATGGATAGGTAGCCCCGGCGCCGGTAAGAATCACACCAGCCTCGGCTGCCATATTCACAACTTTTTTGGCACAGCCTTCCATTGTATTTAAACTGATGAAATAACCGCCGTTTGGCCTGGTCCACTCGGCAATCTTTTTCCCGCCCAATTCGGTCTTAAGGGTCTCCAATACCTGCTCAAACTTGGGCTTAATAATTGCCGAGTGTTTCTTCATTTGCTCCTCAATCCCGGCAAAACTTTTAAAAAACCGTACATGTCGCAGTTGGTTTAGTTTATCAGGTCCAATCGTTTGGATACCAATCTGTTTCTTAAGCCAGTTAATATTATTCTCGCTACCAGCCATCAAAGACAAACCAGCCCCGGCAAAACTAATCTTGGAAGTAGAGCCAAATAGAAGGGCCCGATCAGGATTTCCAGCCTTCCGACAAGCATTTAAAATACTTTTCAACCGATCGGGCTGATCGGTCAAATGATGCACCGCATATGCATCGTCCCAAAAAATCCTAAAATCCGGAGCCTTAGTCTTCATTTTTGCGAAACGATCCACCACTTCATCGGAGTAAGTTATCCCGCTTGGGTTACTATACTTCGGCACACACCAAATTCCCTTAATCGATTCGTACTCAGCCACCAACCGTTCCACTTGGTCCATATCCGGACCAGTTTGGCCCAGTTCGATAGGGATCATCTCTATTCCCAATTGATTACAGATAGCAAAGTGACGGTCATATCCCGGGCTGGGACAGAGAAATTTAACCTTTAGTTGCTTGCCCCAAGGCATACTCCCACCGGGAACTCCTAGAATTAACGCTTTAACTATTAAGTCATACATCAAAGCCAGACTGGAATTGCCGCTTACAATTACAGACTCGGGAGCGACATCCAGGATTGGCGCCAGTAGTTCCCTGGCCTCAGGAATGCCTTCAACTCCTCCATAATTCCGACAGTCAACGCCGTCCCTTGTTTTATAATCATCTTCGGTCAGACAAGTCGATAAACCCTTGGAAAGGTCCAACTGTTCCGGACATGGCTTCCCCCGCGACATATCTAATTTCTGCTTCTCAACTTTAAATCTTTGATAGCGTTCTAAAAGCTCCGCTTGACATCTTTTTAAGCTTGCGACATCCTGAATTTGATATTCCATCCATATCCCCCCAACTTAATTAAGAGAAAAAACCTTGGTAATACCGATTTAATTTTTATGTTGGCTCACATTTAAATCCACCTGATTAAAACAATCAAAACCAAAGGATCGACAGATCGATAAGCAGCTTAGTTTTTGAGTTTATTCAAAACTTGCAATACATACTGATTATGATTTTAAACGATTCTTCCATAAAGAGCAATCAAGAGTTGAAATGTATAATGTATTCTTTTATCCAACTATTACGTCATAACGATAAATGGTTAATCAAAGCAGGAAAAGTTTTGATTGCATTGAAATTCTTAGCGTAAAATAAATAGAGTACAGGAGTAAACATTAATAAATCCATTTAAGAATAATGGAGGGATCATTATGGAGAACAATAACCTTAGTATTCATAGTCAAAACCTCGCCCCTTTGATTGACCATACTTTACTTAAACCGGACGCCACCGAAGAACAGATTGCTAAATTATGCGGTGAGGCGATGGAAAATAATTTCTGTTCCGTCTGCATTAACCCTTACTGGGTCCCCTTAGCTGCCGAACTGCTTAACGGGACCTCAGTTAAGGTCTGTACGGTGGTTGGTTTTCCTCTCGGAGCCGCCGCTACCCGAACGAAGGCTTTTGAAGCCGAAGAGGCGATTACTCAAGGCGCCAACGAAGTTGATATGGTAATTAATGTAGGCGCCCTAAAATCAGGAGATTACGATTTGGTGCTGAGCGATATTCAAGCGGTAGTCAAAAAAGCCAAAGGAAAAGCAATTGTTAAAGTGATTCTGGAAACCGGTTTGCTCAACGAAATGGAGAAGATTAAAGCTTGCGAAATCTCTATAGCGGCGGGAGCGAACTTTGTAAAAACTTCAACCGGTTTTGGACCGGGGGGAGCTACTGCGGAAGATATCTCCTTAATGCGCCGGGTTGTAGGTCCGGAAATAGGGGTCAAAGCCTCAGGTGGAGTTCGGGATTATGATACGGCCCTAGCCATGATCAAAGCCGGCGCTACCCGTATCGGAACTAGTTCCGGCATTCAAATAATTGCGGAACCGGAAAAATAATAATAAAACAGGACTAACCGCGTTACATTCAGCAACGCGGTTAGTCCTTAACCCACATGTATTTATATAATAATGAACCCTTAAATTCTTTCCAAAGCATAGCTGTCATTCATTCCATTTAATCAACGCTTACCTTTGTCGTAAGGTTCTCCCGAAGCCCTAGGAGCTTGAGAAGATTTGGAAAAGATAACTAGTACAATTAAGGTCACCAGGTAGGGGAAGTTTTTAAGTAGAATACCTGGAATCCTGGCAAGAGCCGGGATAACTTGGGAAACATTGGCGATGGTGCTGGCGAAACCAAAGAAAAAGGTAGCCCCCAAAATTCCGAGAGGCTTCCACTGCCCGAAGATTAAGGCCGCCAATGCCAAGAAGCCCAGCCCCGCCACACTACCATTGAATTCACCGGAATAAGTCACCAGGATAATCGCTCCCCCCAGGCCGGCGAAGGCCCCGGAGATCATTACCGCAAGATAGCGGATGCGGTAAACGTTAACACCCGCCGAATCAGCCGCTTGAGGATGTTCCCCGCAAGCCCGCAACCTCAAACCAAAGGCGGTCTTATACAAAACAAACCAAGAAACCAAAAGAATTACCAATACTAGCCAAGTTGTGGCGTAAGTTTGGGTAAAAAATAACTTTCCCAGAAACGGCAGCTCGGATAGGCCGGTAATATTACGCCGGACCATCCCGTGAATAATATGGATGTTTCCGCTGCCGGTAATATTACGGGCGAGGTATACAGTCAAAGCCCCGGCGATCATATTAATGGCCGTTCCGCTGATTACTTGGTTCGCATTTAAATTAATGCAAGCGAAGGCATGAAGTAGCGAAAAGAGCGCTCCGGCAATTAAAGCTACCAGTAGCCCAACCCATACCGCGCTTTCAGGCATAAAAACCTCTAGTCTGGCAATTACCAAGGCGCTGGCGAAAAAACCGACCACCATTAAGCCTTCCAAACCAATATTCACCACTCCGCTCCGTTCGCTAAAAAGGCCGCCTAAAGCCGTGATCAGCAGCGGGACGGTAAAAGCAATAGCATATGGGAATACTTGGACCATTAGATCCCACATTACCGCGTACCTCCGATTCGCTTTTTGGTTTCATCCTGATTTATTTCCGGCTCATTAACACTTTGCTTTTTTACCTTAACAACTCTCTCCCAAAGCCTTTCAATCAGAACGGCCGTAGCGGAAAAATAGATAATTGTTGCGATAATTGTATCGGCGATCTCCGGCGGAATCCTAGTCATCGCGTTCATAAACCCCTTACCCGAATGGAGCGTCCCGAAAAAGATCGCTGAAGCCAACACTCCCCAAGGCGAGTTGAGACCGAGCAAAGAAACGGCAATCCCATCAAACCCTTGGGTAGGCATTACCCCAATTTGCATATTTGAGGCATATCCCACATAAAATACGGCGCCTCCCAAACCGGCCAAAGCTCCGGCGATCATCATCGATAAAATGATGTTTCGCTCGGCGTTTATTCCGGCATATTCCGACGCATGGCGGTTAAAACCAACCGCTTTCAGTTCATAGCCGCTAACGGTACGGTTTAGTAAAAAAGCAATCACCGCTACCGCTATTAGACCTAGAAAAAAACCAAGATTAATATAAGAACCATTGAAGAGGTCGGTTAGCCAATCTACTTTTAAGGAAGCCGCATCCGGTATCTTTCGGGATTCGGTCTCCAAATACGCTCCCTTAAAATAACCGGGAATGATATAATAAACAGTCCAATAGGCAATCCAGTTCATCATGATGGTAGCCACGACTTCATGCACATTAAAACGGGCTTTTAAAAACCCGGGCACTAAACCCCAAATAGCGCCACCTAAGATAGCTGCGATCACAACTAACGGCAATAATATCAATTTCGGCAAAACAAAAGTCAGGCCCACCACTGTGGCGGCCAACCCGCCAATGAGCATTTGCCCGGCTGCCCCGATATTAAACAACCCGGTTTTAAAAGCGAAAGCCACCGATAAACCGGTCAAAATCAGTGGGGTCGCCGTGGCCAACGTGTTACCGATCCGCTCGGCGCTCATCAGTCCGCCTTGCAAAAGGTAAAGATAACCTTGGAGCGGATTGTTTCCGGATAAGACCATTAAGAGCGCTCCAGCCAATAAGCCCAAGAATACGGCTACCAACGCCACCGCACATTCCTTATTAATTTTCATCGGTGCTCTCCTCGCTTCACTCCGGCCATCATTAAACCGATTTCATTTTCATCGGTAGCCGACGCATCGACTATCCCTACCAGTTCGCCGTTGTTAATCACAGCGACCCGGTCGGAAAGATTCAAGATCTCATCAAGCTCTAACGATACCAAGACAACCGCTTTTCTCTTATCTCTCTGTTCCACCAGGCGTTTATGAATATATTCGATAGCCCCTACATCCAAACCCCTAGTTGGTTGAACCGCGATCAATAATTCCGGATTGAGATCGATCTCCCTGCCGACGATGGCTTTCTGCTGATTTCCTCCTGATAACGAACGGGCGCTGGACTCACCGGCCTGTCCGGCCCGGACATCGAACTCCGCCATTACCTTTTCGGCATGTTGACGAATGGATTCCCTATTTAACAAAGCCTTTTTAGAGTAAGGCTCCTGATAATACGATCTTAAGATCAAGTTCTCCTCAATGGAATAATCAAGAATCAAACCATGTTTATGTCGATCTTCGGGTATATAAGCCATTCCGGAGCGGATCCGCTCCCGGACCGGCAGGTTGGTGATATCCGTCCCTTTCAAATGAATTTGGCCCGACTCCGCCTTGCGAAGCCCGGTTATAGCCTCAACCAATTCCGCCTGCCCATTGCCTTCCACACCTGCAATACCCAAAATCTCCCCGGCCCGGGCCTCCAATGAAAAATCCTTTAGCCCGATAATTTTACGATTATTACGTACTGTTAGATTTTGAACCTTCAAAATCACCGGTCCCGGTTCCCGTTTTTCCTTGGCCACTCTAAAAGCAATCTCGCGGCCGACCATCATCTCGGCCATTTGGGCCTCGGTCGTAGCCCCGACCTCTACCGTATCGATAAGCTTACCCCTGCGAATGATGGTGCAACGATCGGCAATGGCTTTAATCTCCTTCAATTTATGAGTGATTAAAATAATTGATTTCCCTTCGAAAATCAGATTTTCCATAATCTTCATTAATTCCTGAACTTCTTGAGGCGTCAGAACCGAAGTCGGCTCATCAAAGATGAGGACTTCAGCGTTACGATACAACATCTTCAAGATCTCAGCCCGTTGTTGCATCCCGACGGAAATATCCTCAATCTTGGCGCCTGGTTCTACATCAAGACCATATCGTTCCGATAAATCCTTAATCCTGGCTGTCGCAGCCTTAAGTTTGACCATCAAACCACTTTTTGGTTCCATTCCCAGGATTATATTTTCAGTGACCGTAAAATTATGAACCAACTTGAAATGCTGGTGCACCATGCCGATTCCCAAAACATTGGCTATATTAGGGTTGGAGACATTTACTTCCCGGCCGCGGATTTTGATGATCCCCCGGTCCGGCTGATACATGCCGAATAAAATACTCATCAACGTAGATTTACCAGCGCCGTTTTCACCTAATAAGGCATGAATCTCCCCTTGCTTTATCCGGAGCGTGATATCGTCGTTGGCTACGATGCCGGGAAATTCTTTTCGAATATTCTGCATTTCCACGACATAATTCATCCAATCGTCTCCTTCTCTTATCTCATTTTATTCTTAATGAGAGTTACATCCTAAAATCGTTAAATAAATTATAGTATATATTTATTCTTTTCGAAAGGAAAAAGAGGACGGTTAACCGCCCTCTCGTAATAAATTCCTATTATTTTATTAAGTCTCCTTGTTGATCGGAAACTATAATCTCACCCGACTGAAGTTTCTCATAGATTTCGGCGACTTTATCCTGTACTTCCTCGCTGAGATTGGGGTTCTCAGCCGGGATACCGACCCCGTTGTTTTCGGCATTGAAAATCAAAATTTCCCCGCCTGGAAATTCCTCTTCTAGTTGGGCTTTGATCATATCAAAAGCCGCTTGTTCAATTTTTTTCATTGCCGAGGTTAAGATGATTGATTGAACGCCGTCGTAGATTCCTTCCGAGTACTGGTCGACATCAACGCCGATTACCCAAACTTCTTGTCCTGACTTGGCCCTGGTCTTAGCTTCATTGATCGCTCCGATTCCAACACCGCCCGCGGCGCAAAAGATCGCTTTTACACCTTTATCGTACATTTTGGCCGCAAGTTGTTGCCCGGCGGCTACATTGTCAAAAGAACCTTGATAGACAACGTTTTCTGGCTTAAGTGTGATTTTAGTCCCTAGATTTTCGTTGGCGTATTTAATTGCCTGTTGAAAGCCCCAATTAAACTTTTGCACCGCCGGAATTTCCATCCCGCCGATGTAACCAACTTCACTTTCTTTAAGCTCCAAGGCAGCGGCGACTCCTGCCAAGAAGCCCGATTCATGCTCGGCAAAGAAAATGGAAACCGTGTTTTCTTTCACTACCGGATTAAAATCCCCGGCATGGGGATTCCCGTCAATCAAAACGAATTTGGCGTCTTTATACCTGTCTTGAGCTTGGAAGATGGCTGTTTCAAATTTGAACCCGGGACAGACAATGAATTTGAATCCGGCGTCATAGAGATTGCCGATCTCCTTCACATAGTCAGCCTCAGTGGTTCCGCCGGGTTTTAAGTATTTCGTCTCAAGTTTAAATTCCTCCCCGGCCCTTTGGACTCCCTCCCAAGTCCCTTGATTGAAGGACTTATCATCGATGGTGCCTGCGTCGGTGACCATTCCGACTTTGAGTTTCCCGGCGCCTTGCTCAAAACAGCCCGTCATTATCAATGCTGTCACTAATAGAACAACTACGACTCCGATTACCCTTTTCAACACTGGCAAAATCCCCCTTCACTTTTTTCCATGTTAACTCAAATGCTACATCCCGGAAACGAATACCCGGATAATGTAACCATTGCTAATATCATTTTAGACAATTTAGGCGATAGTTTCAACCCAAATATTGTTTATTTTTCCTATCAATTTACTAGAAAAGGGTAAAATGGTTTTGGCGCCTAAAAAGAACCGGTTACACACCCTTTTGTTGGGATTTTTTCCCGATGGTTGGGGGTGGTTCCCCGGTTGTCCGGGGGAGGTTCCCGATGGTTAGGGATCATTCCCCGATAGTTAGGGGCAGTTCCCCGATAGTCCGGGGGAGGTTCCCGATGGTTAGGGGCGGTTCCCCGATAGTCAGGGAGAAGTTCCCGATGGTTGGGGGCAGTTCCCCGATGGTTAGGGATCATTCCCCGGAATACTAGGGTTAATTCCTCACAGAGAGGTATCGCTTGCTGAGAATAGGGAGCGATTTTCATCGGTTGTTTTAATCCACGCTCCTGTACAAGGAGCGAC
>JAEWZY010000049.1 GCA_023394955.1 Bacillota bacterium | reverse complement strand
GTCCTTAATCAATGGGCATACCACGGCCCGACAGTAGGCGGCCTCAGCCTCTGGTCTGTCCTAGGAATCGCTCCGGCTGAAGGAGGATTATTCATTAGACTTTTTCCAACGCGACATCATTGGCTTTTAAAAACCAGCTATCTTTTTGGTTGGTCATTATTAAATACTGCCGGAGAATGGTTTTTTATGGAAACCGGATGGATCGAATATATTCAGTGGAATCCATTGCGGGCATTACTTTTTTACCTTTTCTTTTTCGGAGCGGTTTGGGTACAGGAATATTGGTATAATGGGACTGGTAGAATAAGATGATAGTGATTGGTTGACAAACCTTAGTTATGATTTATAATTAAATCATCCCAACATTCGTTTTCAATTCATAAGCAACAACTGATTGATGAATGTTTGGTTCGTTCCCGGTTCACAACTGTGGGTTGAGTTCTGCCGTTAGTTGCCAGTTTAAAATAGCTTCGGATTTATGTTATTTGGATCTGTGAACGAAACCTTGGAGTATTACAGGATTAATTCAATTGGGAACTGCGAACGAAGCCCCGGAGCAACACCCGAATAATTTTTATAAGGAACTTGACATGGTCCGATACCGTCAGGCAACTAAAGATGACATTGAGCCATTACTAAATCTAATCGAAAGAGGCTTTTCAATCGAATCCGACTCGGTGGTTGACCAAGAAAAGGGAAAAGAACACCGGGTCTTGTTTTCATATTTGTATTCAAAAAAAGACTGGGATCCGGGATGGGTTTATCTTGCCGAAGATTCGGGCCGGTTAGCGGCAGCGGTGGGATTTTTTCCACAACAATTATTTTTCGACGGCATTACGGTACCAGTCTGGGCGGTATCGCCGGTGGTAACCGATGCGGATTTTCGGGGGAAAGGTTATGCCGGGACATGTTTGCTTCGTGGACTGGCAGAATTAAAGGAACGGGGAGTGCCGGCGGCATTTCTATGGGGGTTGCCCAGATATTATCCCCGTTTTGGGTTCGTTCCTATTTTACCAAGATATAAAACAAAAATTGTACCGGGAAAATTAACTGAAAAAATTGAAGCCCGGGGTGGTTTTAGATTTGTCCAATATGAAGATCTACCCAAAATAGCTGCTGTATACAATGAAGGAAATGTAGATAACTGGCTCCAACCAAAACGCGATTTGGATTGGTGGCGGGAGCGTTTTTCAGAAATTGATATTAGTGGTGCTTTTCTCAAAGAGGTCCCTTTTCCAAAAAAGGAAAACTTTTTAGTTTGGGAGAATAATAAAGGAGAAATTAAAGGTTACCTAAACTACTTGGAAGAAC
Organism: Bacillota bacterium; assembly: GCA_023394955.1. Classification (GTDB taxonomy): domain Bacteria; phylum Bacillota; class UBA4882; order UBA8346; family UBA8346; genus JAAYHS01. Next base: position 6,808 of record JAEWZY010000049.1, on the reverse strand, counting down.
CAGGCCGAAAAGTTGTTATTAATGAGTCCGTCGCGGCTGAATGGGAAGACGCCATTGAGATGGTCTCGTTATTCGCTACGGAGATGTCACTAGAAAAAACCCTATACATCAGGGGAACGCCCAACCATAAACTTAATGCTGCGGCATACCGTTTGGGAGGCACCCATATGAATCCGGCGCCATTAGCCGGGATGATTAAGATCATTGATTGGCTTGGATTTCTTAGTTTTTTATTGCCGCTCCTTAACCAACGAACCCGTTCGTTGACTAACATTAAAAACGGGGATTATTTAGAATGGGGTTATTCGACCCAACAGCTTCATTGGGTATGGCATAATACCACTGGTTGGGAGATAAAAAGTAATGGCGGAGTCCCTAACAACCCGGAATTTGAAAAGTTTTTATCTAAATTGATATTAGGATTCTATGATACTTTTGATTTAAGTCAGATCCGGACTAGGGATTTAAATATTATCAGTTGTCTATTCCCGAAGAAATATCCGTTTATATGGGATAATAATTATTTGTACTAAGAATCAGGGGGATAAGGAGTTGGTTTTTTGGATGAACAACTGGCGTTAACCAAGGCTGCCTTATTGACTCCGTTTGTAATGTTTGATGAAGCTACCGTATTGGTAAAAGACGGGAAGATTTTCGCTGCGGGACCGACGGACCAAGTTAGCGTGCCTCCTGGTTTTCGGGAAGTCCCTTTGGAAGGCTTGATGATCGCCCCGGGATTCATCGACCAACATGTGCATGGTGGCGGTGGAGCTGCCGTAATGGAAGGTTCGACCGAGAAATTGGTTGAGGTGGCAAGGTTTCATGTGACACATGGGACCACTACCTTTTTAGCCAGCGCTACTTCTTCCGCTCCCGAGCAATTAGTTACAGTGGCAAAGGCATATGCCGAAATGTGCCAAAAGCCATACAAAGGAGCTCGCTGCTTAGGGCTACACCTAGAGGGCCCTTATTTATCCCCCAAATATTACGGGATTCATACGGCAAATGCTCTAAGACAACCGGATTTGGAAGAAGTCTTAACCTTGCACCGATTATCCGGCTTTGGAATTAAAATGATTACTATAGCCCCGGAACTGCCGGGAACTATGAAAATAGCGGCTTCGCTGGCTGAAAAGAGGATCTTATGCGCAATCGGGCATAGCGATGCTGATTTTGAAACGGCCATTACCGCTATTACTAACGGATTTAGTTGTATCACTCATTGTTTCAATCAATTGCGTCATTTCCATCATAGAGAACCTGGGGTCTTGGGCGCTGCTTTAATACGTCCGGAACTAATGGTAGAATTAATCGCCGACGGGGTCCATCTTCACCCAGCTACTTTAGAATTGGTTTTAAAGGCCAAAGGACCGGAGAGTATCATTCTGGTTTCGGACGCTATGTCTCCAACAGGAATGCCCAACGGGAAATATCAAACTTCCGAGGGAGAGTTAATCCTTGATAAGGGAAGCCTCACCAATAACGATGGTAATTTGGCGGGAAGTGTTTTAACCCTGGAACGGGCGATTAAAAATTTTATGGATTTTACCGGTTGTGAATTGACCGACGCATTACGGATGGCTACCTATAACCCAGCCAAGTATCTTGGAATTAATAAACGTAAAGGAAGCTTATATCCTGGGAAAGACGCTGATCTGGTTGCTTTAACCCCGGATCTGGACGTAGTGATGACGATGGTTGAAGGAGAAGTCATCAGCGGGCTAATTTCCTTAGACTGAGAGGCGGAATGCGAGTATTAGCTGTTTCCGATATTGAAGAACCGGTTCTCTATGAAGAGACCAAACAAATAAAGATCGGTAAAGTTGATTTGATAATTTCCTGTGGTGACCTCAAACTAAGCTATTTATCTTATTTAGCCACGGTATATCAAGCCCCGCTTTTTTTTGTCCGGGGCAATCATGATCAGGCTGTCACTCCCGAATTACAATTTGGTGAAAATTTACACAACCGGTTTGTTAATTATCACGGAATTAAGTTTCTGGGTTTTGAAGGTTCGCCGGTATATAGCCGCGAAGGTGTTCAATATACTGACTTTTCAATTGGATTTCAAGTTAAAAAGGCTATTTTGAAGTCGTTTATTTTTGGCGTTCCTGATTGTGTTATCGCTCACGCTCCTCCAAAAGGGATTCATGATCAACCGGACTACGCTCATCGCGGCACAGCAGCTTACACAAGTTTAATAAATTTATTGAAGCCAAGGTTTTTTCTTCATGGACATACCCATTTAAATTATAACCGGAATATGCCTCGAATGACTCAAATAGGGCCGACAACTGCGATCAATGTTTATGGTTATTACCTTTTTGAAATATAATGAGTGGTGAACTAATTGAACCTAAAAATAACCAAAAGTCTGCGATTCAATGGTAAAAGGGAGAACCAATTCGCCCAAATATATAAACAAGAAAGATTGACCGAGATTAGATATTTAGGGTTACAAACAATCAAGGTCGAACAGATAGTGGGGAGCGTCAACCGCTGGCAAGATTTTGACAAGCGTTTTCGTTCCCAAAAAGCCGATCAAAAGAAACTCCAATCTGTTTTAGACGCCCTAGATGACGGCTTAATCCTGTCCCCGATTGAAGTTTATAAAATTAAAGATCATTACTATATTATTGATGGAAACCACCGGGTAGTCGCTGCCAAAATGAATCAACAGATCGATATCGATGCCGAAGTTTACGAATTAATTCCTCCGGCTGATTCAGTCGAGCATTTACTCTGGCGGGAGCGTTCGAAATTCGAGTGGAAGGTTGGCCTCAGTTTAAACTTTACCGAACTAAGGTCTTATAAACGCCTTTTAACATACCTTCGTTTGTATACCAGGCAATTAAACCAAAAAAACAAAGGGAGTTATACGCTTAAAAACGCTGCCCGACAATGGTATAATGAAGTATACCAACCGGCGCTGAAGAAGATTAATAAGAAAAACCTCTTGGAATGTTTTCCGACCCATACAGAAGATGATTTATTCCTCTATGTTATTCACCATAAATTAACTAAAGCAAAATTGCAGGGACGTAAAGTTGATCTAGTGGAAGCAGTCGATGATTTTTTTGAAGAGCCGGAGCTGTTTGAAGATAAATTAAAAAATTTGTTTAAGGGGTTTGTATTCAAAAAGCGATGCCGCCAACCTTGTGGCAAGTGCGCTAGAGGTTGCCCGGAAGGATTAATTTGCAATGAAAAAGGGCGGTTGATAATTAAGGAAGATTGCCAAGGCTGCGGATTGTGTCTGGAGAATTGTCCGGAAGGCAATCTGATTGCTTACGATGAAATATAACAAGTATTAGGTCCTAACGAAAGAATAATTTGAACAAATATATTAAAACATAGAAATTAAAATAAAAGGATATTATGAAATCATACACAAAAATTATTAATTTTGAAATCATACCGGCTAAGCCTGATTGGAATCTTGTCTTGACCAGGCTTGGCTATAGAAAAAACTATACTCAAATAGATTCTGTTGTCCAAAAAAAACTGGAACAAGGATTTAAAGACGGTAACTTATACTGCCGCTCCAAAGGGGCGGCAGGCCGTTTCTTGATTACTGAGAGCCGGGAAAGTTCAGTCACAATCGAAACCGGGCTTTTATTTGAGAGTAAGAATTTAGCCCGGTTTCTGGGGAATTGTAGGGAATTGGTTTTGCTCGCCGCTACGGTTGGCAAAGAAGTTATCGAACGAATCGATTTCGAAATTGAGCAGGGCGATGTAGCTTATGGCGCGATTTTAGACGCGGTAGCTTCCGAGACGGCCGACGCCGGACTTGATTGGATCATGGAGTTTATGAATAAGATATTACGCCACGAAGGGAAGAAGACAACGAAACACCGCTATAGCCCGGGCTATGGGGATTTAAATCTTGGTTATCAAAGAGCAATCTTTGATTTGCTAGATTTGGGCAAGTTGGATCTTAAATTGACTGAAAAGCAGATGTTGATTCCGGAAAAATCGGTGATCGCCATTGCCGGGATCGAAAGGATTGAGGCAGATGAATAAAACGGCTTTTAGAGAAATGGTTGCTCAAAAAATCATTATCCTGGACGGAGCATTCGGCACCGAACTTCAGAAGCGAGGAATGCCGGCAGGGGTATGCCCGGAACAGTGGGTTTTAGACCATCCCGAGTCGATTGTCTCAATTCAGAAAGAATATATCGCGGCCGGATCAAATGCCGTTTATACGTGTACTTTTAGTGGAAACAGGCTAAAGCTGGAAGAATTCGGCTTGGCCGATCAAGTTTTGGAGATTAACCGGAGATTAGCGTTGTTGTCCCGGGAAGCGGTTGGCCAGTCGGGATTGGTTGCAGGAGATCTTTCCATCACTGGGCAGTTCATTCGCCCCTTCGGGTCGATACCTTTTGAGAAAGCGGTTGAAGTTTTCAAGGAACAAGTAAAAGGGCTTTTAGAAGGCGGGGTCGACTTGTTCGCCATTGAGACAATGACCGACCTTCAGGAGGCGAGGGCTGCGGTAATCGCTGTAAAGGAAAGTTGCGCGCTTCCCATTTGTATTACGATGACCTTTGATGAAGATGGCCGTACTTTAACGGGCACCGATCCGGTTACCGCTCTTATCACCCTGCAAAGTCTAGGGGCGGATGCGGTTGGCTGCAACTGTTCAACCGGCCCGGAAACGATGGTTAAGTTCATTCAACAAATGAAGCCTTATGCTAAAGTTCCTTTAATAGCGAAGCCGAATGCGGGATTGCCCAAACTGGTTGACGGTAAAACCGTATTTAGTATGAACGCGGCTGAATACGGAGATCATGTCAACCCGTTATTAGATGCGGGGGTAAATTTGATCGGGGGCTGTTGTGGAACTTCCCCGGAATATATTAAAGAAATCAATGATCGGGTCCTTAAGGTTCAGCCAAGTCCAATAGGCCCAAATAGTAGTTTTAGCGCGATTACATCTACCAGGAAAACGGTATTTCTTGGTTTTGACCAACCCTTGGCGATAATTGGGGAACGAATCAACCCTACCGGCAAAAAAAGGCTTCAGGAGGAGTTGCGTCAGGGAAAAACTGCGGAAATACGCCGTTTTGCCTTGGAACAAACCGAAAAAGGCGCTGCTATACTTGATGTAAATGTAGGAATGCCCGGAATTGATGAAAAGATAAAGATGGTTGAGGTAGTCGAATTATTGAGTTCAATGGTGGAATCGCCCTTATGTCTTGATTCGGCTAATCCTGAAGTTTTGGAAGCGGCGTTAAGAATCTATCCTGGGAGGGCTTTGATTAATTCCATTTCCGGGGAAACTGAAAAAATGACGAAATTGCTTCCGGTTGCCGCTAAGTATGGAGCGATGTTTATTCTGTTGCCTTTAAGCGATGGCAGTCTACCTGAAACAGCTAATGAACGGATTGGGATTATAGAAAACGTATATCAAGAAGCTAAAAAAAATGGGATTGACAAAGAGGATATCATTATAGACGGATTGGTGCTTACTGTCTCTTCGAGCCAAGAGGCTGCAAAGGAAACTTTAAAATTGATCGATTGGACGGCTCATAATTTTAAAGCTAATTCAAATATTGGATTATCAAATGTCTCTTACGGCCTTCCCGAAAGGGGTTGGGTGAATGCCGCCTTTTTAGCGATGGCAGTTGGCCGCGGTTTGACGGTGGCAATCGCCAACCCTTCAAGTGAATTATTGATGAATCTAAAAATGGCTTCCGATGTTTTGACCGGTAATGATGAAGGCAGTAAAAATTATATAAAGTATTTTTCGGAAAAGGTTGAGCCCGATAAAGCGGTAGCCGCCGGAGCAACTGTTAACTTATCTTCTGTAGATCAAATTTATCAAGGTATTATCAAAGGAGATAAGGAGTGCATCATTTCCTTATTAGAAAAGGCAATTAACGAGGGGCGTGAACCAGGGGTATTGGTTGATGGCTATTTAATTCCGGCCATCACTAAAGTAGGAGAGTTATATGAAGAAAAGAAATATTTCTTACCGCAACTAATCCAAAGCGCCGAAGCGATGAAAAATGCTTTTGGGTTTTTAGAACCTTTATTGAAGGATAATGATGATAAAGCTTTCAAGAAAAAACCCAAAGTTATTTTAGCAACCGTTAAAGGAGATATTCACGATATTGGCAAGAATATTGTTGCTCTAATGCTGCGGAATTACGGTTTTGAGGTTTATGATTTGGGTAAAGATGTGCCCACCGGCGAAATCATTGCCACAGCGAAAGCATTAGGAGCCCATATCATTGGATTATCGGCCCTGATGACCACTACTATGGTTGAAATGGAAAAGGTGATCAGTTTAGCTAAAGAAGAAGGTTTAGAGTCTAAATTTATGGTCGGCGGGGCGGTTGTAACAGAGCAATATGCCAAGGAAATTAAAGCTGATGGTTATGCCGAGGATGCGCATAAGGCCGTAAAATTAGCACAGCAACTAGCTGGAATCTATAATATTTACTAGCTTATTGGACTTAAAACGCTAGAATTGATAAAAGATCTTCGTAGTATAAAAAAATTTTAAAAAAAGCTTGACAGTTAAAAAGGTATATGGTAATCTATTAAAGCTGTCGCACGACGACACGATAAATCAATCACCTAGCAGCGGTTTTTACAAAAAAAGGTTGAAAAAAATGTGATTGACAAAGCAACAAAAGATATGCTATACTAACAAATGTGTCGCAAGACGGAATGCAAGACTTGAACCTTGAAAACTGAACAGCAGTAAAGCGAAAGACTGGTAGGTCTTTTGAATTAAGAACAAAACCTGTCATGAGGAAAGCGCAGGAATGCGTTTAAAAACATGGCCAGAAGAAACTAGAGCTAT
>JAEWZY010000011.1 GCA_023394955.1 Bacillota bacterium | reverse complement strand
CCTAACATTACTGAGATAAACCTTATTTGAGTAATCCCGGCCGGATTCCAGTAAAACGCCGATTCATCATCAGCCACGGCAGTGAAAGCGCCGCCCATTCCCATAGCCCGGGTGCCCAATCCAATACTGCCGTAAGCTGGTAAAGCTAATGCTGTCAACAGAAAAGCTACTATAATGGAAATCAGAATCCTTTTCAATAAAACCACCTCCGTGTTAAATTCCCGTGTCAATATAATCGGTTTATTAACCAAGATACTGAACTAATTTTGGGCTTTGCCCTATTTACATTTTTGGTCTATCCGAGACAGTTATTTGTAATCAAGCAGGCTTTGATAAAAAAATCCTGCCAATCCTGTTAATCCTGTCTTATTAAAACTTTGCAATAAACAGGATCGACCCGACCAACACGGATTTTTAAAGATACACCTATTATCGCGAACACAGCTTATTCAAACGAATAGTCGGAATAATCGGAAAAACTATCGGAGTCCTTCTGATGATGGGGATTGAATAAAACCTGAACCTTATTTAACGGCCAAAAGATGAAGTTGGCCCGACCCACCATGTTTTCCAGGGGTACAAAACCCACATCCGAATAGCGACTATCGCGACTACCGTTTCGGTTATCACCCAACACAAAAATGGTTCCTTCGGGAACGGTCACATACTCATAGTCGGAATCCATCTTTTCCAAAATATATGGTTCATCTAAAGCCCGACCGTTAACATATACTTTCGAGTCTTGGATCGAAACCGAGTCCCCTGGTTCCCCGATTACTCTTTTGATAAACTTCTTGGAAGGATCGCCGGGATACTTAAAGACAATTATCTCTCCGGTCCTGGGAGTCCTAAACTGATAGGTGAATTTATTGACAATCAGCCGTTCTCCATCTTGTAAAGTTGGGTCCATGGAACTGCCTTTGACCAAAAAAGACTGGGCAACAAAGATCAGAATAAATAAGATTGTCACCACGGCGATTGCAAAAGCTTCAACATTCTCCCGGTATTCGGATTTCTTAATTTCCAACATGGAACGGCCCCCTTAATTTGGACGTGAAGTGAGCCGTGAGAAGTGAGAATTATTCAAGTGAAATGTAATGGGGCTGACAGTATTATTACCAGTCCCCATTTCACTTCCAATCTCCTACTTCTCACTTCCCAATTATACCTCTCGCCGTTCTTCAATTCGGGCGGATTTGCCGGAACGCTCTCTTAGATAGTAAAGTTTAGCGCGGCGCACTTTACCTTTACGTAGAACCTCGATTTTAGCGAGCATTGGCGAATGGACCGGAAATGTCCTTTCCACTCCGACTCCCCCGGAGATTTTACGCACGGTAAAAGTTTCTTTCAAACCGCCATGGCTCTTTCTAATAACAACACCTTCATAAACCTGAATCCGCTCTTTGCCGCCTTCAACGACTTTAACGTGGACCTTAACGGAGTCTCCCGGATCAAATTGGGGTATATCGGCGCGCAACTGTTCGCGTTCAATAGCATCAATGATATTCATAGTTTAACCTCCTCTCGGTCTATATCGATATTTTCGTTAAGATATTCTTTTATATACTCCTCCTCCTCAGCGGAGAGAAGCAGGTTCTGTAATAAATCAGGCCGCCGGACCGCGGTCCTCAATAATGATTGTTTCCTGCGCCACTCTTCAATCCGGGCATGATGCCCGCTGAGTAGTATTTCAGGAACAGTCATTCCTTCGAACTCAAAGGGTCTGGTGTATTGAGGATACTCTAAAACGTTACCGGTAAACGAATCACCTTCCGCCGAAGTAATCGAACCCAAAGCGCCGGGGATTAACCTTACTATCGCGTCGCTAACTACCATCGCCGCTAATTCGCCCCCGGTCAAAACATAATCGCCAATTGATAATTCCCGATGGGCCCAATTTCTGATCCGTTCATCAAAACCCTCATAATGGCCGCAAATGAATATTAAATGTTCTTCTTGGGCAAGTTCCTTGGCAATCGGTTGTTTGAGCAATTCACCCTGCGGGGTTAGTAATACCACTTTCGCCGGAGAAGCGCCTTCTTGAACTGCTTGCAAACACCTGACGATCGGTTCCGGTTTTAAAACCATACCGTCGCCCCCGCCATAAGGAATATCGTCAACTGTCCGGTGTTTATCGGTAGTATACTCTCGAAAATTCCAAATCCGAAATTCTACTAACCCTTGTTCTTGAGCCCGTTTGATAATACTACTCCGCAAAGGGCTGGTAAACATTTCCGGAAACAAAGTCAAGATTTGGAGCAACATTTTCCTACTCCTCCAACAATCCCGGAAGGGGTTCCACATACATTTTGGTTTCCTCGAGGTCAATTTCTTTAATAACGCTTTTTATTGCGGGTATTAATAGTTCTCTCGACGCGTCCTTAATAATGTATACATCATTGGCGCCGGTCTCCAAGATCCGGTCGATTGCTCCCAAATACTTCCCTTCAGTTGTATAAACTTTTAACCCTTCAATCTGATCATAGTAATATCTGCCGTTAGCCGGTTGCGGCCTTTCCGAACGGGGGATCATTAACAGACCCCGCCCCAGGGAAGAAGCAGCCGTTAGATCGTCGATCCTAAAAAACTTTAACAACACGAATTCATTAAATTTTCGATAGCTTTCAACCTCTAATTCACGCCATCCGGCGCTATCTTTAAAGAAAACCCGTCGAATTTTTCCGAAACGATTAGGATTGTCGGTGTGGGGAATTACTTTAACTTCCCCCCGAATACCCTGGGCTTTAATGATCTCACCGACCGAAATTAAATCCAACTCGTCCATGGCTTTCCTCACTGGTTACCCAGTTCAACGGTTACTTTCTTATTATCCCGGAGAGCGCAAGCTTTGACCACATTACGGAGGGCTTTGATAATCCGGCCTTGTTTTCCGATTACTTTACCCACATCCTCGGAATTAACGGTTATTTCAAGTAAAGTATGATTATTGCGCTCCGTTTGCAAAACCCGAACTTCGTCGGGGTGGTCGACTAAAGCCTTAGTAACCTGTATGACTAATTCTTTCATGGATACACCTCGCTCATTAAGGATGACCCAATAATTATCGTTAATTTTATTATTGGTACATCCTCACCGAAAACTTCAGGCAATTACGCCAACTTGTTTAAAAAGCCGTTTTACGGTATCGGAGGGTTGAGCTCCTTTTTTTAACCAATCCTGGGCCTTTTCTTTATCAACCACCAACTCTACCGGATCGACGATCGGATTATAGTGGCCGATGATTTCGATAAACCGGCCATCGCGCGGCGCGCGAGAATCGGCGACCACCACACGGTAAAACGGTCGTTTTTTGGCTCCCATTCGATTTAAACGGATTTTTACCATTTTTTCACCCCCATTCATTCAGTTCCGAGTTCCGGATTCTATATTAAAAGGGCATTTTCGGCATTTTGCCTTTACCGCCCAATTCGGCGAATTGTTTCATCATTTTACGGCTCTGTTCAAACTGCTGCAAAACCCGGTTGACATCTTGGACCGAAGTCCCGGAACCGGCCGCTATTCGCCTGCGGCGGCTGCCGTTAATCAATTGGACGTTAGACCTTTCCTGCTTAGTCATGGATTGAATAATCGCTTCCACCTTGACCAGCTCTTTCTCGTCCACCTGTATTCCCTTAAGTTGTTTAGTGTATTGGCCGGGAAGCATCCCCAGTATCTGTTCCAAAGGGCCCATTTTCCTCATCTCGCGCAGTTGGTCCAGGAAATCATCCAGCGTAAAATCGGCCTTTCGGACTTTATCAAAGAGATTCTTAGCTTTATTAGGGTCAAAGTTAGCCTCCGCTTTTTCGATTAGGGTCAGGACATCGCCCATTCCTAAGATCCGGGAAGCCATCCGGGAGGGATGAAACTGTTCCAACTGATCCAGCTTCTCGCCAAGTCCGGCAAATTTAATCGGGCATTTGGTAACGGAGCGAATGGATAAAGCCGCCCCTCCTCTAGTATCACTATCCAATTTGGTTAAAATAACCCCGGTCAAACCGATAGCCTCATGAAAGGAATTAGCGACATTGACTGCATCCTGGCCGGTCATGGCATCAACCACCAGCAATATTTCGTCCGGTTTAACCGCAGCTTTAATCTGTTTTAACTCATCCATCATTTCCGGATTTACATGAAGCCGGCCTGCAGTGTCAATGATTAGAGTATCTTTTTGATAAGCGAGAGCATGTTCTTTGCCCTTACCGGAGATGATTACCGGATTAACACCTTCAATATGAAATACCGGAATTTCTTGTTGTTTTCCTAAGATCTGTAACTGTTTGACAGCGGCCGGACGATAAATATCGGCCGCTACCAATAAAGGACGGCGCCCTTGCGTTTTTAACAAAGCTCCTAATTTACCGGCGGTACTGGTTTTACCGGCGCCCTGGAGCCCAACCAGCATAATCACGGTCGGAGGATGGCTAGCGATGTTTAAAGGAGACTCTTTCTCCCCCATTAACCGGGTCAATTCGTCATAGACAATTTTAACGACTTGCTGCCCCGGAGTCAGACTATTCATGACTTCCTGACCGATAGCCCGCGCCTTGACGCCAGCGACGAACTCCTTGACTACTTTAAAATTTACATCCGCTTCCAAAAGGGCCAGCCTAACTTCGCGTAATGAATCTTCGATGTTTTTCTCGCTCAACTTTCCCATGCCGCGTAACTTGCGAAAAGTATCCTGCAATTTATTGGAAAGGTTCTCGAAAACCATGATTGAACCCCCGATAGCTTCAGTTTTCCGACTCGATTAACTGGAGAACTTGTTCTTTAATTTGGGCTAACTTTTGATAAAGAGGATCATTGGATTGGGCGGTTTTATTCAAAACCAGTTGCAGTTGGTCCCGAATCCCGGTTAAAAGCGTTCGCTGTTTTGAGAACCGTTCCAACAATCCCAGCTTTGCTTCGAAACCTTCGATCGTCTTTTCACTACGTTGCAACAAGTAATGGATCGCCTGCCTTGATACTCCCTCACTGGCGGCAATATCCGCTAAGGACCAATTCTCCAGGAAATATAATTCCATTACTCGTTGTTGCTTTTCAGTTAATAAACCTCCGTAAAAATCATAGAGGAGTCCGGTTCTTACTAATCGCTCCACCTTTTTCCTCCGTTAGCTGTCAAGTATTATTACTTAACAGCAATAGTATATCCGCTTCCCTGGTGGTTGTCAACTATTTATCATTCTTCCGGCGAAAAAATTTCGAATATATCTAAAGATCTCAGTTTCCTCACCACGTCCCTAGCGGTAGGCTCGTTAAACTTTTTAAGAATATTGCCAATATGGGTTCGAATTGTTGAAAGCTCTACATGCCTGATCCGGGCAATTTCACTCTGGGTTTTCCCCTCGGCTAATAAACGTAATAAACTCAACTCAGTAGGCGTTAATTTATAAACTACATTTAGCGTTGCGGTTAAATTAGCCCGTTCGGAACGCATTACTTGAAATTCAGCCCGGATTAATTTCGCTACCTGTGAGCGTATGGGTGATTGGTCCTTGGCTGCAGCCCGGACCGCTTCTAAAATTTCCGCGGCCGAGGCGTTTTTAAGTACATAATCGACTGCTCCGGCTTCAAAGGCCGCAAATACCGTTTCACTATCCTCAAAATGAGTTAAAACAACCGAACTGATCTCAGGAACTTGATTCGACAAGGTGCGAATCGCATCCACTCCGGCCCGGGGTGTTTCCATTTCCAAATCCATCAAAACAACATCGGGCCTAACAGCCATCGCCCTTTCTACGGCAACGGCGCCATTGTCTACTGTTGCTAGAACCTCCATATCCGGCTCATGGCTCAGGACCATGTTTAAGTACTCTCGAATCGCCAGCACATCTTCGGCGATTAGGATTCTAATCATCTGTTCCGACATTATTCACTCACCTTGCTTCGGCTCCATCAAAGGCGGGCCTAGTAATCCTTTGCTTCGATCGAAATTAGGATAGATATTCCAGCCTCGATTCACTTCGGGATGTTTGCTAAAGTATTCATCCAACTTCCTATTCCAAAGCGCATCAAGTTGTTGTAGCTCTAAGGACAAATTTCCTCCTTTAGTCATAATTTTTCGGAAAACAGTGAATGGATTCTCTAACGGAGCTTCCCATCCCGGTAAAATAGGATAAGTCGCCAGGTAATCATGGTCTAAGGTTTGGGCGAAATTTTTGAACCCCCGAACTTTGGGACTAAACTTAACATACTTGGAAACAACCAGCGGATCGGGATCGATAATCTTGCCTTGTTCATACATTTTAGCTCTTATTTCATAACGGTTAAACCACTTAACTACATCCCAGGCCTCCATACGGTAACGGCTCTGTCCGTTGATACTCCAAAAACCGCCGATAATCATCGCCCGGGACTTACCGCGAAATTTCCCGTCATAAGTAGGAATCGGGGCTACGCTCCAATCGCATTTAGCCGGAAATTGCTCGTTTAAAACCCCTACATCCCAAAATTCTCCCATGAACATCCCAATCCGGCCTTCTGCAAACTGAGAGCGTAGGGCATCATTGGATAATATTAAAGTTCCGGGAAACATGGAACGATCTTGCTCAAGATCCAGTAGTAATTGAAAGACCCTTTCATAACCCTTCATCGCCCATCGACCCTGTTTCCAATCCCAATAGGCCGGCTCTCCGTTAGCCTCAGCCCACTGACTCGGCATCCATTCCAATTGCCAAGATCCGGCGCCGCAATATGCAAAACCGAAAACCCGGCCTTTACCCCACTGGGTAATCTTCCGGGCGGCATCTCTTAATTCTTGATAAGAACGGGGCGGCCGATCCGGATTTAAACCGGCAGCCCGGAAAAGATCGCGGTTATAAATCAAACGGGAATTGATTAATTGGGACGGAATAGCATAAACACGCCCTCGATATGTGGTTACTCCTTCGATCCAATACCAGTCTGGCCACTGATCTTTCCATTTTTGAAAACCTGGAAGATCATCAAACCAAATTTGAGCCCCTTCCTGAAAAGCGTCGGGATATCCAGTGTAAAAACCGCTGCTATAAAGGTCCGGCCCTTCCCCTAACCTTTGGG
>JAEWZY010000022.1 GCA_023394955.1 Bacillota bacterium | reverse complement strand
CAATCTGCCGCAGCCGGTGTCCCAGGGAATCATAAGTAAAAGTCCAGGCATAGACCTCCTGATTGCCCAGATATTCATTGAACTGTTTTGCTTCCGTCAGTCTCCCCGCCCAGTCGCTCCGTTCGGTGACTATTTTGTTTCTTTCCTCGTCGATAATGGTCACCGTATTGGTTAAATCATCGTACCCCAGCGTTACAAAACTTTCATCGTCATAAGTCACGCTGACAACCCGGTTCAAGCCGTCGTAATCATACTTGGTTTCCCGGTTCAGCGGATCAATCACTTTGAAAATCCGGCCCAAAGGATCATATTCATATCTGGTTGTTACTTCTGCAGTATAACGTTTACCGTCTGTGTGTTTGATAACCTCCGTCAACCGGCCCAGGCCGTCGAATTGGAAAGTGGTTTTTTGCCGTTTTTCATTGTAAAAGTCACATAAGTTATTCTCATCTTCAAAGATATATTCCCGGTATGGGTTATTGGTAGTAACGCCGTCATCACCAGGCAAAGTCACTTTCACAATCCGGTTTAACTTATCATACTCATAGTGGGTCGTATAGCCCCGCGGATCTTTTTCCCACTCCTTCAACCCGGTCCCCCAGTTGTAACCGTACTCCGTGATAATGTCGGCTGCTGCGCCCTCTTCATCAGGAACCCCTTTGGCGGTCCGCTTCACCGGAAAAGCATCTTTTTCCCGATCATATTCGAACTCAATCACCAAACCGTTGGGCTCGGTTTTGGATTTCAAGTTGCCGTTATCGTAATAAGTGTAGTAAGTGGTGAGGGTTTCCGGTTTGCCTTCAACCGTCGTCTCCGTCGGTTTACCGAGTGTATCATCATATGTATAGGTAGTGGTTACCTTAGAGATTTGTCCGGTTAGGGGATTCTTGTTCTCCACCACTTTCGTATCGACCAAGTTCTTGATTCGCGAATGGTCGTAATAAGTATAAGTCTCCTTCAAATCCCGGCTCCCGTCGTTGCGTTCCGTAAGATTACCCCAATCGTCGTAGCTGGAGGTAGTCCGGTAAGCCCATGCGCCGCTCCGGTAGTGGTCCGTTTGTGTAATCGCTCTCACCGAAAGGTTGTATTCAAAATTGCCACGCTCAACTTCACCGCTGCTAATTGATACTTTCCTTTGATTCATTACAGTTCCGTCAAACCCATTGTATCTTCGCGCATAACCAAGGTTATAACTTTTCTCCTTGGTATAATCTTCATCATCTTCATCACCAAAATATGAAGCCTTAGAATATGAGTATACGGGGATATAATTTTCAGTAACCGATCTTTCACCCTCAGTAACTGTACATGTAATCATAAAACTATTTGAGGAATGATACACATCGTACCTTGTATTTTCAATCGAATCGTTCATTTGATAATCATAGGTAGTAACTTTTTCTTTAATTTGGTGTTGTTTGACCAAAATCTTACATCCGGTATATTCCCTATCAAATTTCTGGTCACGAAACTCATATTCATACATTGATTCTTCTTTGGTGGGGTAAGTTATCTTATTTAATACCTCTAAATGATATAAACGCTCCTCTTTGTTCTTCAAATCTTTAGCTAAATATCCATAAACAGTCTCCCGTCCCAGTGGGTCGATGAATTTTCCCAGCATATTTTCACTGTTATAGGTGTATTGTAACACCCGCTTTTCCTTATCTCCAACCTCTATTCTGACAATCAGATCTTTGGTATTTCCTGTACCATAGAAAAACTTTATTTCTCGGTCGATACTATCAATGATTTTTGTCAGCTTTCTTCCATTATATTCGTATCTAATTTCGTTTTTCCCGCTGGGATCCGTTTGCTTGACTATCTTGCCGTCCTTGTCAAACTCCAATACTCTACCGTCTTTTAAGGTTAAAGTATATTGATCCTTTTTCTTTTGTAAAACGAAATGGACTCCTTGATGATAAACCATTTCCCATGTGTTCCCAGATTTTTGGTTATACTCGATCTTAATGGTTTGCCCGTCCGGAAGGCGGATAAAATTTCCATTGATACTTTTTTCAATCATAGGAATAGATAACGACCAACCACAACTAAAAGTATCCACCGGAGTCCTGAATTGTTCATCTTCATCTTCGTCATCATCCTGATATTTTCTTGCATATTCCTTTGATTCTTTATAAATCATTTCCTGTTGGGCGGCTGTTGCATCATAGATTCTTTTGATCACCAGATCAAACCCGTTCCGTCCGGGCAATTTCAAATCCGTTGCAGTCACCGTCAAATTACCGCTTGAAGTAGAGACGGATTCAATGTTATCTTTGAAATATGAAAGATAAGGTGAAACTCCAAGATCATTATATGATTCAAGTGAAGGTGTGGCGAAGTTAGAAGCCATCACCTGGTATTCCGAAAAATGGTTGAGCCGGACCGACAAAGTTTTCTGTTCTAAATCATTCCATACATATTTCAGTTTCTCCCAACACTCATCTATTTTGTTATACCAATAGATTCCTAAATCCTTGGGTACATATCTCGAAGGTAATTCCATATCGGCATAACTGAACGTCAATATGACCGGATTTCCAAAATCAATTTCAACTTCTTGTGTATTAACCGGTTGAACCGTAATGCTATAAGCCGGGCCAACCTCAATGGCATAAGGATTACCGGGGAGTTCGTCAGCAGTTTCTGTAATATTTAAAATACCCTTCCTGGTCATGGCCTCAGCTGAAATACTTAGCTCACAATCATGGAACTTAAAGGTTCCCCCACTGGAATCCACCGTTTGAGTAGTTATCCCAATAGTAACAGTATGGGTTTCGGTCCAAGCCCCATTATTCCCGGCCCAGTCAATTGCTTGGATTGAATATGTGTACTCCTCACCAGGAGTCACATCTTTATCAAGGTATCGTTCTAAAGCTTCCGTTTCAACCCGGTTTAGGGTCAAATAACTCCCGTCGGAAAACGCCGGGCTTCTTTTAATCCGGTAAGCCTTGATTTCCCCTTTAGGGTCTTTCCATCGCAGATCGGCACGGCCAATCCCCGGAATCGCCTCAAACCCATCCGGCGCCGCCGGCGCAACCGTATCGATATACACCTTTACTTCACCGATAGTCTCATTCCCCGCTTTATCAACGGCTTTCACCTGAATAGTCCGTTCACCGTCTGGAATAGCAGTGGCAAGACGGTAAGGACTAACCACTGGGGTAATCCAGACCCCATCACCCACCCGAACCTCATAATGATCCACACCGCTGGTCGCATCGGTAGTCCCGAAACTAATCGTCGGCCGGTTCTCATTGGTCCAGCCGGGCGGGTCGGCGGTAGGGGTGAACTCCGCTGGGGCGATGGAATCAACCATCACCTTTAATGCTTTCTCGGTGACGTTCCCCGCCGCATCCTCGGCTCTAATCAAGATCTGGTTCCAACCCTCGGGCAGGTTCAGGACAGTCTCAAACCGGCCGGCGGTTATTTCCACCAGTCCGCCGTTTACCAGGACGAAGGTTGGAGAATCGTCGGCAACGGTCCCGCTGACTGTGACCATAGCCGAGTTAGTGATGG
>JAEWZY010000021.1 GCA_023394955.1 Bacillota bacterium | reverse complement strand
TTTTTTTAGTACCTTAAAAACCGAATGCGTTGAAGGCAAGATATATCTTTCAAGAGCCCAAGCTAAACGTAAAATCTTTGAATTTATCGAGATTGACTATAATCGCAAGCGTCGTCATTCTACTATTAGAGGTATGACCCCGGAAAACTTCGAAAATCGAAGCAAAATTGCTTAACTTGGTGTCTAATCAATCGGGGGAAACCCACCTTGCATAGGGGCGTGGATTGAAACTAGGCATTGCAAATCTCCTTTCCAAGTGGTAAGGTCGCCCCTTGCATAGGGGCGTGGATTGAAACCATATTGAATCTGATACGTATTTATTGGCGTTGAGTCGCCCCTTGCATAGGGGCGTGGATTGAAACTCCCAACTGGCACTGCGGAGAGCTAGTGCGGGGGTCGCCCCTTGCATAGGGGCGTGGATTGAAACTTTTAGACGGTTTGATAATCTCGGCCAATCCAGTCGCCCCTTGCATAGGGGCGTGGATTGAAACCAGGAAATCCCCGAAAAAGGATTGCTCTTCTATGGTCGCCCCTTGCATAGGGGCGTGGATTGAAACTCTTTTTTGTCGGTCTCTTGCTCCGTGTAATTGGTCGCCCCTTGCATAGGGGCGTGGATTGAAACCTAAGAAAAGAGCTCAAGGAATTTAAGGAGGTATGTCGCCCCTTGCATAGGGGCGTGGATTGAAACTCTAAAACCGCAACTCATGATGGTGTCCAAACAGTCGCCCCTTGCATAGGGGCGTGGATTGAAACCCGATTCTCGGAATACTATTGGCTGAAAACAATGTCGCCCCTTGCATAGGGGCGTGGATTGAAACTCGGCGCTTTTTTGATTTTAGAAAAGCCAACCGTCGCCCCTTGCATAGGGGCATGGATTGAAACACAAAAGAGCAGATATTAACGTCTAAAAAATATGTCGCCCCTTGTCATAGGGGCGTGGATAAAATAACTGATGAAAATCCCGAACCATCGGGAACTTCCCCCAGACAACCGGGGAACGATCCCGAACCATCGGGGACTTTCCCCTGACTACCGGGGACCAATCCCCGATAAAAGGCCGGGGTTTTTCACCCCGGCCTTCGCCTAGCTTTAGCGTTTGTCTTTGATCCCAAACTCTTTCCACGACTCCTTAGGCATCTCCAACTTAACCAACTTTCTGGCCTCGCTCCGCTTTTTCCGCATCCGGTCAATCCGGTCGTTCAGGGCGGCGGTCGTCTCCTTGAGCCGTGATTTTAACGCTTCCTGATCGTTGTCGAGGGTCATTGACTCGGTGTAATCTTCCTCCAGATCGCCGATGAATCCGGCGTCAACACCTCGTTTGCTCATCCGTTCGGTGTTCGCCTTGAGACCGGCCAGCATTACCTTGGTGGCGTTAATCTCATTGGCATAAGATACATGTCCCATTGATTCATTCCTCCTTGATAAATATATTTGTTAAAAAAGTAATAAAATGGCATCTAAAGTATAACATGTAACAATTAATAATACAATAATAAAATGTAAATTAATAAAAATTTTTGAAATAAAAGCAATAAATCGCTCACGAATAAAAAAGCCGACCGATAGATTTAAGTCGACTTAATTAAATAACCCTCTATTTTTAGCAAGGCGGGGGACTAAAAGTTTTACCCCACGCCTTTTCCTACTGGATTTGCTGAAAATTATTGGCCCGGGCCGTTTGGACCTCTTGTTTGCCCGCCTCAATGGCTTGCCCGTCCTGGGGGTTGAGAATGGCTAATAATTCTTGCAATTCGCCCACATGGTGTTTTTCCTCTTCTGAAATATGATATAAGATTTTTTTAACCCGCTCGTCATTGGTGGCCATCGCATGGGCCTCATAACCGATGATCGCCTCCCATTCACCGGCGATATCGGCCCGGATCGCCTGGGCCAACTCGCCGTTGGACAATTGTTTGGGTACGGTGACGATGAATGGATTACCTAGTTGCGCCATAGTAACACTCCTTTTTATTTACGGTCATTGAAGAATTAAACTGTTTCTAATATAACCGGGGGCGGATAGTTTATTCATCAAGCCATGAGATCGGCCGCGACACCCGTCTAAAACCGCTATAATTAGCGGTTTTTCGGGCTTTTTTGTTATTTTTTTGTGCAGGAACTATTGCCGAGGTAGCGAATTCTTTCCAAGAAATTACGTAAAGGAGGATTTACTTTGTTAATCGAGACCGAACGGATCGGCCCCAACCTCATCGTTCAAGTCGACGGCGAACTGGACCTGGAAACTTCGCCGCTTTTCCGGGAGAAGGTTGAGAGCAAATTAAACCAGTATGAAATGATCAAACACCTGATTTTGGATTTGAAAAAAGTGAACTTCATAGATAGTTCCGGTTTGGGGGCGATCTTAGGAAGGTTCAAACGCCTCAGTCAACAAGGAGGCCGGCTCTCAGCGGTCAATGTTTCACCTCAGGTAAGGCGGATCTTCGAATTATCAGGTCTCCTTAAAATAATGGAAATATACAGCGATCGCCAACAGGCGCTCAAATCATAACGGGGGTAAGAGGATGGTTGACAATTACATCAAATATGAATTTCCCAGCCTACCCCAGAATGTGGGGCTGGCGCGGACTGTGACCGCAGCATTTGCCGCCCAATTGGAATTTAACCTGGCGGAGGTTGAAGAGATCCGGGTGGCTGTCTCGGAAGCGGTCTCCAACTGTATAATCCATGGGTACCCCGGCAAAACCGGGACCATTCAGTTGGAGTTGGCGGTGATTAAAGATGCTTTAGAAATTACGGTCAGGGATTTCGGGAGAGGGATCACCGATATCAACCAGGCCAAACAGGCCACTTTCTCGACTGATCCGGAGCGGATGGGTTTAGGCTTAGTTTTTATGGAGTCTTTCATGGACCGGATGGAGATCGTCTCCAACCCGGATGAAGGTACCACCGTAATCATGAAAAAGCATCCGGAACGGGGGTTCGCCAATGTTGGGATCTCCCGGAATTGCTAAAAGCGAGTTCAGTTTCGCCGAACGGAACCTGCTTTCCAACGAAGAATTTCTGCGCTTAATTGCTGAATACCGTTCCGGTGACAAGGAAGCCAAAAATTCCATCGTCCAACATAACTTAAGGTTGGTAATGAGTATTGCCCAGCGTTTTAATGGCCGGGGCGAACTGGACGACCTATTTCAGATCGGTTGCATCGGGCTGATGAAGGCGATCGATAAATTTGACCCGTCCTATGGGGTTAAATTTTCCACTTATGCGGTGCCGGTGATTATCGGGGAGATCAAACAACACCTCCGTGACGAAGGACCGATCAAAGTCAGCCGGAGCATTAAGGAAGTAGCGATCCGGGTTGAACAGGCCCGGACCGAACTGGCCCACCAGTTGGGAAAAGATCCGACCCTTTCCGAACTGGAAGAAGCTACCGGTATCTCCCGGGAAGAGATCGCCGTCGCCATGGAGGCTACCAGGCCTCTTAATTCGCTCCAGGAGATAGTCAAGGAAGATGAAGGCGATAACCTAGTCCGGGAACAGTTGATCGGAGAAGATGAAGAGCACCTGAAATGGCTGGAAAGTTTCTCTCTCCGGGAGGGCCTCGCCCGGCTGCCGGAACGTTTAAAATACCTGATCCAACTGCGCTTTTTTCAAGAACGGACCCAATCCGAGGTGGCGCTGGTATTCGGGGTTTCCCAGGTCCAAATCTGCCGTTTGGAGAAGGAAGCTTTGCAGATATTGCGGAAATTTTTAGAGGAATGATTTATTGAGAGCCCAAAGAAGAGAATTCACAGTTAATAGTCAAATGAAAAAAGTTTAACGGCTCAAGCCTAATACTTAGGGCTTGAAACCGGGAGTAACCCCTCTCAAGTATTTTCGGCAAAAATCCTTGGTGAATAATATCTAACCAGGGATTTTTTATTGCATAGATTAAACCGGACCTCTTTACTCTGAAAAAATGATGGAATTAGCCCCCAATCTTGCTGTCGATGAAACGATTCCAAATTGTAAGATATTATTTTACAACCACAAAGACTTGATTTATCAAGATAATATAAGAAAACAGCGTTTGTTAGCGCAAAAAAAGTGTTAAGTAAATGTAAAAAAATTTTCCATTTTAAGTAGGAATAATCACAAATTAATAGAATATTAATAATTGGAAACGGTTCCAAATGCGAATGACTATTAAGGATTGTGAAGGGGGTGGAGCAGAGTAAAGACTGAATTTAAAAGAGTCGTTCCACATTGAGTGGACGGTGCGGAACGGCAAATTACGAGTGTTTCAAGGGAATAACAAAAAAGGAGGCAGTAATTGTGAAGAAAAGTGGTTTGTTTTTCTGGTTGACAGCGATGATACTTATTTCGATGATGGCGGCCCCTTTGGCGTCGGCCACCCCAAAAACTCTAGTATTTTGGCACTATCTTACCGACCGTCATCCTTTATTACAGGAAATGGCTAAGGAATATGAAGCTTCGACCGGTGTAAAAGTTGATATTCAACTCTTTCCAGGCGATCAGGATGTCGAACAAAAAATGGAAGCGGCGATTCAAGCCGGAACAGCTCCCGATATTTATACCACTAACGGTAGTGCTGACGCGGTTAAGATTAACGCTAAAGCTCGCTGGATTAAAGCAGGCGGCATGTTAAACTTGGATCGCTATGTCGCCGGTGATTGGCGCAAAAACTATATTGATTCTTTATTAGGTAATATTTCATTCGCTCCGGGAAACCAATTTGGGGTTGAAACCGGGCTTTATGGGTTGCCATTAGACGCCGTTAACATGCAGATTCTTTTTAATAAAGAACTTTTCAGAAAAGCCGGCCTTAATCCGGACAACCCGCCTCAAACATGGAAAGAATTCATCGCTGCCGGGAAAAAATTGAAGGCCGCCGGAATTACTCCTTTTGCGGCCGGTTTCGGCACTTGGTTGGGGATCAGCCTTTGGGAAGTATACGCTTGGAACATTATGGGCCAGGACGGCATGGTGGAAGCCCAAAACGAAGGGAAACGCTTTACTGATAAAAATTGGGTCAAAACCTTCCAAGTTTTTGCGGATATGAGAGACGCCGGTATGTTGGCCAACGGGATTGCCACTTGGGATAATCCCGACGCGGAAAGATTGTTCGCTCAAGGTAAAGTAGCCATGATGTATAACGGTTCCTGGACTTTCGGAGTATTGAAGAGCACTAATCCTGAGTTGATTCCTAAGGTTGGCGCCATGATGCCTCCCTCTGCCGGCAAGCACCCCGTTTATATCCAAGGCGGTTACGGCGCGGTTTTAGCCATTAACGCCTCCAGCGCCAATAAGGAAGAAGCGGTTAAGTTCTTAAAATGGATTACCGGACCGGCCCAGCAAGGGAAGTATGCCAAAGAAAGTTTCAACCTTCCCGCTAGTTCGGAAGTGACCAAGAAAGTCAAACTAGAAGGCGGTATCGGCGAGTTCGCCGACGATACCGGAAAGATCATACCCAATATTGGATTAAAAGGGCGTCCCGGTGATGTTGACACCATGATTATTCGCGGGATCCAATCGATTGTCCTGAAACAAAAAACCCCGGCCCAAGTTGTTAAAGATTGTAATTCGATTTGGGAAGCCGCGCTCCTCAAATAAGGCAGATTAGTCTGAGGAATCCTCCTGCCGGAGAATTGGCGGGAGCCTTGACTCCGGTAGGAATAAACCAATAGGGGGTATCCCGATGGAGGACTTAAACGCGAGAAGTAAAATTTGGCGGAGATTTACGGATTATGCCGGTAGCTATTTATTTATTCTACCAACAATCTTTTTTTTCGGAGCTTTCAGTTTTTATCCGATAGTGAGGACGATCCAGCTATCGCTTTTCAAATGGGACGGGATGGCTACCATCAAAGAATGGGTTGGATTCCGTAATTTTTATTTGATTTTTAGAGCGGACCCTAATTGGTGGACCGCAATCTGGAATGCGACTAAATTTGCCCTGTTAGGTGTCTTGGCAATGCAATCCTTTTCTTTGCTCCTGGCATACCTGGTGGACCGTGGAGTTAAAGGTGAAAACTTTTATAAAGTTGTCTTTTATATTCCGACCATCCTCTCGGCAATGGTTGTCGGTTATATTTGGAAATGGATTTATGACCCGTATGGCGGGGTGCTTAATTTTTTCCTAAACTCCGTTGGATTAGACAATCTCGGCCGGGCATGGCTTAGCGATCCCATAATTAGTTTATATGCTGTTTCGTTTGCCTCCATTTGGGCCGGTTTTGGTTATTCGTTTTTACTCTTTTTAGCGGGGCTCAAAGGAATTCCCCATGAAGCGCTTGAAGCGGCCAAAGTTGATGGGGCTGACGGCTGGCAAACTTTTTGGAAAGTCGTATTTCCGATGTTAAGGCCGGTAATGACTGTGGTCACAATTTTGACAATCCTCGGGGCGATGCAATTGTATCCATTGGTAGTAGCCATGACCAACGGCGGGCCGGGTTTCAGCACCCAAGTCCCGGTGATGACCATTTTCAACGAATGTTTTCAAAACCATAATTACGGTTACGCCAGCGCTTTATCGGTCATTTTCGGAGTGATCCTCCTGATTGTTTCCATCGCCCAGATCAAATTAGCGAAGCTTTATGAATATTAACGACTGGTATAGTTAAGCGATGGATATCGCCATGACAAGCTTAGACCAGCGGCTAAAGGCAAACGAAATGGAAGAAAATATTCATAAGTCGGGCCTGAAAGGAGAAAACCGCTATGGCGAAGAGCGAAGCAATTCCCCGATGGTTATTTGAACCGGAACCGGGAAAGAGAACCGGTACCGATATTCTTTATCGTTGGATTCGGGAGGCGTTTTTACTAATTGTCGCGCTATTGTGCCTTTTTCCAATCGTTTGGATGCTTTCGACGTCCTTGAAAGGGACTCAAGAAGCATTCGCCAGCTACAGTCTTATCCCTGAAACCTGGCGTTTTAGCAATTATAGCGAGGCGTGGGGTCAGGCGAATTTCGGTATTTATTTCCTCAACAGTATAATATATACCTTTACAGTAATGGTTGGGGTTTGGATTATCTCCACCATGGGGGCCTATGGTTTTGCCAGGTTAAAAATACCCGGTAAGAATGGGATATTTTATATTCTAGTTGGTTCATTGATGATCCCAATTCCCGGCTCCTTTATCCCATTATACCTATTAATGAATTATTATCATCTTACCGGCACCAGGTTGGGATATGTTCTGCCTATGATCAGCGCCGGACTTGCTACTTCAATTTTTATCTTAAAAAGTTTTTTCGAATCAGTCCCCAAGGAGTTTGAAGAAGCGGCCACTATTGATGGTTGTAGCAAATTCGGCATTTTTTCAAAAATTATGGTCCCGTTATCGAAGCCTGCCTGGATTACGGTATTGATTTTTACCGCTTTATCTACCTGGAACGATTATCTCTGGGCTTTAATTATGTTTAACCGAAAAGAGTTAATGCCGATTCAGGTGGGATTAAGAGTTTTTCAAGGCCAATATTTCACCCGGTATGAGATGTTAATGGCCGGGACCGCAATTGCGGCTATCCCAGTAATAGCCCTTTATATTTTTTTTCAAAAGTCGATCGTTTCCGGAGTTATGTCCGGAGGTATCAAGGGTTAATTCCGCACGGTGTCATTTATATCAAATAGCTGTGATATATAATTATATTATCAATATTAATCTAGATATCAAAATAATCTTTCCTTATTTCTATAAACTGATTGATTTCAGAAGGAGTAAACCATGGCAACCTTAAAAGACGTCGCCAAAGAGGCCGGTGTATCAGTAGGCACGGTTTCCCGGGTGCTTAATGATTCGCCGAATGTGTCACCGGAAAAACGGGCTTTAGTTCTACAAATTATGAAACAGTTAGATTTTCAACCTAATTTTATGGCGCAGAACCTCGGCCGTAAACGATTGCAAACCCGGGAGTTGGGATTGGTGGTGACCGGAATCGATAATCCGGCCAACGTTGAAGTGGTCAAGGGCGCAACCGAGGAAGCCCTTAAACATGGTTATTTGATAATGCTTTGTACCGCTTGGACTACTCAGGAAATTCGTAAATACTTGAACGTATTTATCCGGCGTCAGGTGGAAGGGGTGGCTATCGCTTCATATATGGATTCACGGACTTTAACGGCCATCCAAGGCCTGCAAAACTTGGGAGTGCCATTGGCAATCTGTCGTGATGCCGAATGGCCGTTTATCAATGAAGAAACGGATCGGATGCGCATCGCCACGGTTGACTTTGAATCTGCGTCCACCTGTGAACAGGCCGTTCAATACTTAATTGGATTAGGCCATAAACGAATCGCGGTAATCACCGGAAATGCCGAGTTAAACGAGGGAGACCCTCGGTTGATGGGTTATAAAAATGCCCTTTATCAGGCGGGGATTGCTTTTGACCCTAAATTGCTTTATCGGGGGGGTTCAGATACTATCATGACCGGCGTAAATTCAATGCAACAGGTTTTAACCACTAACCGGGATCTAACCGCAATTTTTGCCTTCAATGATTTATTGGCGATCGGAGCCATTAAGGCGCTTCAAGAAGCCGGGTTAAATGTGCCCGAAGATGTTTCGGTTATCGGTTTCGATAATATCTTGATGAGCGGTTATCTCAATCCGGCGCTGACCACCATCAACGTTCCCAAATATGAAATCGGCCGCAGTTTGGTCAGGGAATTGATTGGGATGATCCTTGAAACCCCTCCCGGGCATGAGTTTTTAACAACTAATTTTGTCGTGCGGCAATCCACCGGCTTCGTTAAGAATAACTAAGAATGAAGATAGGCTTTAGCCTTCTCATCTTTAACATTCTGGCAATGGGTTCTTCGTTGCAGCCGACTTTGGAAGCGGTTCTAACCATGGACCTGGACAAGTTTGCGAGTGAAAGGATCGACAACTTTGAAAACTACTAACAAATCGGGAAAATGGTCATTTCTAAACCACGATGGAGACTTTACCCTCAACAATCCTCATCTGATCAACTATCTTTATTTTCCTTTAGCCAACGAGGCTGGGATGTTAGCCTCGATTACCCCTACTTTAGGCGGGGATTTAAAATTAAACCAGCATACTTTCTTCCTGACTCCGGTGTCGGCGGAAGACTTACATAATTCCCGATCCACCAGAAATTTCTGGATTTATAACGATATTTTCGGCGCTTGGTCGGCTACCGGCAACTCGGTACGGCAAAAAATGCGGCATTTCGAAGCGGAGAAGGAAGAAGTCCGGTTGGAGGCGGGTTTTTTATGGCATCGCTTAACCCGGAAGAATGGCTCCTTGGGGATCACTTCCGAGATTACCAGCTTTGTTCCGGAAACGGATCAAGTGGAATTGATGCGAGTAACAATAACCAATACCGGTAAGCAAACGGTCCGTATTACACCGACTGCGGCTGTTCCTATTTATGGAAGATCCGCTGATAATTTACGGGACCACCGTCATGTAACCTCTTTACTGAACCGGATTCGACTTACCCAATATGGTGTTGAGGTCCAGCCCACCTTCTTTTTTGATGAACGAGGGCACAAGTTGAATAATATTGTTTATGCGGTCTTGGGGACGGAAGCAGGAGGGGAGCCGCCGATCGGTTTTTTTCCGGTAGTGGAAGAGTTCATCGGTGAAGGGGGGTCCTTGGATTGGCCGGAAGCCGTGGTCAAAAACAGGGCTGATTTTCAAGCCGAAGGAGGGAATTGTGGCGGCTATGAAGCCCTTGGCGGTTTGCGTTTTAAAGATGCGGTTTTAAAGCCGAACGCTTCCCAATCATATATTATCATCTTGGCTGTTGGTGAAGGTCGAAACCATACCGGAGCCTTGGTGAAAAAGTATGTCACCAAGGTTGCTTTTGATTCATCTTTGGCCCAAAATCGTAATTTCTGGCGTAATAAACTCAACCGGTTAGTTTTTAAAACTAAAGATCCCGATTATGATCTTTGGCTGAAATGGGTTACTCTGCAGCCGGTCTTGCGCCGTCTCTACGGATGCTCATTTTTACCCCATCATGATTATGGTAAAGGAGGCCGGGGATGGCGGGATTTATGGCAGGATTGCCTGGCTCTTTTATTGCTTAATCCGGCCGAAGCGAGGGATTTATTGCTAAACAATTATCGCGGGGTTAGGATTGACGGAAGTAATGCCACCATTATCGGCGCCCAGCCGGGCGAATTTCTGGCCGACCGTAACCATATTGCCCGGGTATGGATGGACCATGGCGCATGGCCGTTTTTTACCACCAAACTATACCTTGATCAGAGTGGCGATTTATCATTCCTCTTTGAGAAGCAGACTTATTTCAAAGATCGATTGGCCACCCGCTCCCAGGAGATTGATCCTACCTGGCGTCCGGAGGACGGCAATTATTTAAGGGATAAAAACGGAGCGGCATACCGGGGAACCATTTTAGAACATATCTTGATTCAATTGGTAACTGAGTTTTTTAATGTGGGCGATCATAATCACTGTAAACTGGAGGACGCCGATTGGAATGACGGGCTCGATATGGCCTCCCAGCGTGGTGAGAGCGTCGCTTTTACCGCTTTTTACGGTTATAATCTCCGGGAATTGGCCCGGTTGCTATCCGATCTGGCTTTAAGGACCGGTCATGCGGAAATTGAAATTGCAACGGAAATATTGATCTTATTGGATACCGTTACTGAGAGAATTAATTACGATTCGGCTGCCGATAAAAGGCGACTATTGGATGACTATTTTAAGTCTTGTCAAACTGAGATCAGCGGTCGCAAAACCGGAATTAAAATTACGGAACTTTCCCAAGACCTGCTGCGAAAGGCGGATTGGATCACGGAACATATTCGCCGGGGTGAATGGATTAAAAACAAAGATGGGTTTGCCTGGTTTAACGGCTATTACGATAATAAGGGCCAAAGAGTGGAAGGCGGATGCGGTTCGGCAGTGAAAATGACCTTGACAGGACAGGTGTTCCCGATCATGTCCGGAGCGGCCACCACTGAACAAGTTGAAGCAGTCGTGAAGGCGGTTAACTACTATTTGAAAGATCCCAAGCTGGGAGGGTACCGGTTAAACACGGATTTTGGGGAGGTCCAGCCCGATCTGGGGCGATGCTTTGGTTTTGCTTATGGCCATAAGGAAAACGGGGCCTTCTTCAACCACATGACGGTAATGTACGCTTACGCCTTATACCGGAGAGGCTTTGTCAAAGAGGGTTTTCAAGTATTGGACTCCATTTACCGGATGGCTTCGGCTTTTGAAACCGGCAAGGTTTATCCGGGCCTTCCGGAATATTTCAATCAAAAAGGCCGGGGCATGTATCATTACTTGACCGGCTCCGCCAGTTGGCTGCTGTTTACGTTATTGAGCGAAGTATTCGGCGTTAAAGGCGACCGGGGGGATTTGACGCTGGAACCGAAATTATTGGCGGCGCAATTCGACGATTCCGGAACGGTTCAAATTTTGACAATCTTTCAAGACCGGAAATTGGAGATCACCTATTATAACCCTGGGAAACTTGATTATGGGTCTTATCGGATTAATCGAATCAGCATCAATAACCAGGCCGGGAATTTTGAACTTGGCTCTGTCCGGACACGGATCGGAGCGAGCTTTCTCAAAAACCGGCTGGATTCCGCTAGCACTCACCGGATATTAGTCGAATTGGGCTGAATATAGTATTGTATTGCATCTACATCAAGTCAAAATACAGGAGTGGCGCCATGAAAACTAGAGATCAGCTTTTGAAGATCAGCGTCTATCAGGGGGATGGTTACGCGCCGGTAGTCGATTACGAGAATTGGCGGGTGGCGATTTTAAATTACTGTGAAGAACTGAAGCCGCAAAATATCCGGACCATGCAAAGGCATAATGAAACCGATGAAGTATTCGTTTTACTGAGAGGGAAATGCCTGCTCTTGATTGGAGACGGGGAAGATACGATTACCGATGTTTTTGGAGAAATAATGGAGTCGTATAAGATCTATAATGTGAAACGGTCCGTCTGGCATAATCATGTTTTAAGCAAGGACGGTATGGTATTGATTATTGAGAACCAAAATACCGGTTCCTCGAATTCTATGGAAATGAGGCTGAGCGAGAAACAAAGGCTCGAAGTCCACGATCTTATACGAGCTTTCAAATATTAGACGGGGGGCGATATTTATGCCGGATGTTAATTGTGTTCTGCAGCCAAATGGAGATTTTGAAATAGATAGCTATGTCCGGGCTAAAATCTTTACCGGATTTCTCCCGGGTATCGCTGGGGAAAAAGGTATTCCGACGTGGGCTTTTTATATTAACCGTGGCCAATGCCTGGCAGGATTCGGGACTCGTGATAAAGACGGCGCCATCCAGGAATTCGTTCCTGCCGATAAAGCCCCATGGTATACCGCTTGGAGGGGATTTCGCACCTTCTTAAAGGTTAATCTACCCGGCGGCCTTTTTTTTTATGAGCCGTTTCGAATGACTAAAAAGGGTATTCAAGTCCGGAATAAACTCATTCTTACCGCAGGTTCGCTTACAATCAGCGAAATCAACCAAGACCTAGGTATGGAAGTGAGAATTACTTACCTCACCCTACCTGGGGAAAAAATCGGGGGATTACTCCGCAAAACGGAATTAATCAATCATAACGCTTTCCCGCTCAAGGTAGAGACTGTAGATGGTCTGGCGGCAATAATGCCGTCGGGGTATACCGATTATCTGGCTAAGAATATGGGCGCTACTATCAGGGCCTGGATGAATGTGGAACTTATTCGGGATACACCCTACTATAAACTGAAGTGCCGTCCCGATGATCTGACCGAACTGCTCTCCATCGACAGCGGGAATTTTTACTTCGGTTATACTATCGATAATGGTAGAGTCCGACCCGTAAAATACATTTACGATCCGGCGGTAATCTTTGGGGAAGGAACTGATTTCCAACCGGTAAGGTTCATGGAGACTGATTTCATTTTTCCGGAAAATCAATCGCGGGGAAATAACCTGCCATCCGCTTTTGGATACATTCGGTCCGATCTTCCGGCAGGGGAGAGCCTTGTTTTGTATGGTCTCTATGGGCATAGCCCTAATGTGGAAAGATTAGCGACCTTTCTATCAAGGATTAATCGGGATTTTTATCGGAATCATTGGGAGCGTAATAATTCCCTAATTCAAGAGATCCAGGATTATGCCTTTACAAATTCGGGTGACCCCGTGTTTGCGCACTATATCGGAAGGTCTTTTCTTGACAATGTGATGCGTGGCGGAATCCCGGTTACTTTGGCCGGAGAAAACACATCCGAACCAAAAGTATTTTGGTTATACTCCCGTAAACACGGGGACTTGGAGCGGGACTACAATTACTTTCATTTAAGCCCCGCTTATTATTCTCAAGGTAACGGTAACTTTCGCGACATTAACCAAAACCGTAGAAACGACATCTGGTTTAACCCGGGAGTCGGAGACCGGGCGCTTCATTATTTTTGGAATTTAATCCAGCTTGACGGTTATAATCCATTAGTAGTCGAAGGAATTAAGTATATTCTCGATGATTTAGCCGTAATCAATGACTGGTTGGCTCAAAATCATATTAATATTGATCAGAAAGTTCGGCAACTGACTGAAAAGCCATTTAGCCCCGGTTGGTTGGCAGCCATGTTGGAAGAGCAGATGAATCTATCCAAGGAGTCGGAGGAGGTCCTCTTTGATTTGATTATCGCCGGGGCCCGGGAAGTTCAAAGCGCCACATTCGGGGATGGGTATTGGGTGGATCATTGGACCTATAATCTTGATTTAATCGACTCTTTTCAGAGTATTTTTCCAGAACGGTTAATCGATGTTTGTTTCAAACGGCGTGATTATACTTTTTACGATAACTGGGAAATGTTAACCCCAAGCAATCGGCGTTATTATTTGATCGGGGGCAGTGTGCGGCAGCGGAAATGTGTTGAAACGGATCAAGAGAAGAAGGGGTTGATCACTGCCCGCAAAGAAGATCCTTTTTTAGTCCGGACCAATTTCGGCGCTGGTGAGGTCTATCATACCACTCTATTTATCAAAATGTTATCATTGGCCTTGAATAAACTTGCCAGTTTCGACCCTTATTGCTCCGGTTTGGAAATGGACGCGGGAAAACCAGGTTGGTGTGATGCTTTGAACGGTTTGCCGGAACTATTGGGGTCTTCGGTCAATGAGGTGTTTGCGTTAAAGAGATTACTTGAAAAGCTCAGTATAATATCAGGACTGGCGCCTGAGGCTGAAATTATTCCGGCTCCGGTGGAGATGGTAAGCTTGATGAATGGCCTGGTTCCATTGTTGGAGCGGAACTTAAAAAGTGAAGGGGACCGCTATCACTTCTGGGAAGCTACCCACCGAGCGCGTGATGAGTACCTAAGCAATATTAGGTTGGGGATTTCCGGTGAAGAAGCGGATTTGACCCCGCGACAATTAAGCTCATTCTTGAACCTGAGTTTCAAAATGGTCGAACAAGCCATGCGAAGGGCATATCAACCGGAAAGCGGGTTATATCATACTTATTTTTATTATCATGTCACCCGCTGGAAGATTGTAGAGAAGAATTTTACACCTCAAGAAGGAGCGGAATTAAAGGTCTGGCCCGAAGAATTTGAACAGAGGACCCTCCCGGGATTTTTAGAAGGACAAGTAGCCGCGTTACGGATGGAAAAGGAGGACCCTAAAAAACTGGAATTATATGAGGCAGTCCGAAAGAGCCAATTATATGACCGACAGCTTGGGATGTATAAGATTTGCGCTGATTTAACCGGATGCCCCGATGAGATCGGACGGATTAAGGTTTTTCGCAGCGGCTGGCTGGAAAACGAGTCAATCTTCCTGCATATGGAGTATAAGTATCTGCTGGCAATGCTCAGTTCCGGGCTTTATAACGAATTTTTTGCTGAGCTTCCCAAGCTTTTGGTTTGCTATCAAAAAGCTGAAATTTATGGCCGTAATCCATTGGAGAACAGTTCATTTATTGTGTCGAGCGTTTATCCGGAAACTAAACTCCACGGCAATGGTTTTGTGGCCCGTTTGAGTGGTTCGAATGCGGAGCTGTTGCATATTTGGCTATTGATGAGCTTTGGCCCGGCTCCGTTTGTACTTTCTAAGGAGGGCGATTTGGAGTTGGAATTCAAGCCAATTTTAATTAGTTCTTTATTTAGCGCAGCAGAAGCCCAAGTGAAGATCTTCCGGAGAAACGATCAAATTAGCGAGTACCATCTTCCCGCATGTAGCTATACAGCTAGTTTTTTAGGAAATACTTTGGTGGTTTACCATAATCCCAATCGAAAAGCGACCTTCGGTCCGGAGGCGGCTAGGATTATGGAAATGGATTTAACCGCGTTCAATGGTGAAAAAAAGTCTTTTTCAGGCGCAAAACTCGGCGGAGATTTGGCCCGAAAAGTTAGGGAGGGGTCGATTGAACGAATCGATGTGTTTATGGTTTGATATGTGGAAAGGATTGGTTAGGAATTGAGATAAAGTTAGTAACGAATAAAAATTTCATTTTGTCAAATAATATCCTTGGTGAATAATGATGCGCAAACCAGGAATTTTAATTTTTGTCATCGCCCTATTGCTGGCTTTGGCAGGATGCTTGGTTTACCTGGCGGTGACCGGCCCTAGGTTATCGACCAAAGCCAAATTTGTCGACCTAAGATTGGGGCATCCTTTGAAGGAAAGGAGGAGTATGCTTGACCGTTGAAAAGGTAGTAGAATTAGTTGGCGAATCTCCGGACGGGTGGAAGGACGCGATTGAATCAGCGGTAGCCAAGGCGTCGGAGACGATTCATAATATTAACGGCGTTCAAGTTAAAAACCTGAGCGCGGTAGTCCGCGATGGCAAAGTGGCCGGATACCGGGCTGATTTGCACTTGGCGTTTAAGGTAGACGGTACTTAATCAAAGGAAAACTTGATTGTTCTAAGGGCGTTGCTAATTGCAAATATCTAAATACTAAAAGTTTTTGCTTTTTAGGTTTTGATTACTTAGTTTGAGTTCCATAAGCCACCTTTCAGCAAGGGTGGTTTTTTTATTTGGGATAATAATTGTCGGGTTGATAGCGTTTTAAGGCAGGAGTTTACTTTAAAACAGCGAAAAAATTGATAATCTTTGATCCGAGGTGATTCTAATTATAAACGGGATTATCATTGAAAAAGGACTAAACCAAGTAGCCATTAAAGACCGGATGGTGGAGATCGGAGTCGATCCGCGCGGTATTGAGATTATGATCGGAAAATTCGACCATTACCAGGTCCGGCTCTATGATCTGACCTTCAGGCAAGCGGCCATCATCAAACAAGAGATGTTGGCCAGAGGGGCGGATGCGGCGGTCCCCTGGAAAGTTTGCAGTTGGGAACAAGAAACCGGTGGCCGGTACCAAGCTTTGCTCGGCGGCGCCAAGCGTCAGTTAGATCAATTTATAGCCAAATTAAAACAGCAACCTTTCGGATTGCCGGAGATCGCTTCCAACCTTGAAACCGCTTTAAATAATTACTCCGGTAACACAACGGACTTTACCATGACCATTAATGGACAGGCCTATGATTTAAAAGCCCGCACCTATATTATGGGCATCATTAACTTGACTCCCGATTCCTTTTCCCAGGACGGGTTATACGGCAAACCAAACTACATTGACTTAGCCCTCAAACAAGCGGGAGAGATGATCGCTGCCGGGGCTGACTTTCTCGACTTGGGAGCGGAATCGACCCGCCCTGGTTCGGAGATGGTTCCGGAAGAGGAGGAAAGAAAACGGATTCTTCCGGTCTTGAAAGAATTAGTCCGCAGTGTCTCCGTTCCGATATCGGTCGATACCTATAAACCCGCTCTGGCGGAGGCGGCCTTAAACCAAGGCGCCTCAATTATTAACGATATCTGGGGGCTCCGATCTCCGGACGACCCGGTAGGGCGAATGGCTAAAGTAGCGGCGGCAGTCAAGCGCCCGGTGATCATCATGCATAACCGGAAGGAACCGGGATACCGGTTCTTAATAAAGGAGATCATCGAAGATTTGAATCAATCGATTACCATCGCTTTGGAGCACGGGGTAAGCATCAAGCAAATCATTATCGATCCCGGTATCGGGTTCGGCAAAACCTATCGAGATAACCTTCAAGTACTTCAAAACCTGGACCAGCTCCGGGTTATCGGAAGGCCGATACTCTTAGGCGTCTCCCGGAAATCAATGATCGGAAAGACCCTGGATCTTCCGGTGGAGGAGAGATTGGAAGGGACCATCGCCGCTAATTTATGGGGAGCCGATAAAGGGGCCGACATTCTCCGGGTCCATGATGTTCAAGCCATTACCAGGGCAGTGAGGATGCATGATGCGATCAGTAAAGCCTAACCGGGTCCGGATCGGGCTCGGCAGCAATTTGAGTGATCCAGCTCATAACCTAACACAAGCGGTTAGCTTGTTGGAAGAAAGATTTGCTACCAGGGTGGTTCTTTCTCCGGTATATCGGAGCGAACCGGTGGGCGTGAGAGAACAACCCTGGTTTTTGAATCAGGCCGTTTCTTTCACTGACGACTCACGGTTAGGGCCGGTGGCGATTCTTAAGATCTTAAAAGAAATAGAAACTCAAATGGGACGGACGCCGACTGTTCGTTTCGGCCCCCGTTTAATCGACCTCGATCTGTTATTTTATGATAATTGGGTTTGGGAAAGCGCCGATTTGGTAATACCTCATCCCCGCTTTGCCCAGCGTTCTTTTGTTCTCTTGCCGTTAATGGATTTGGAGCCGGGTTTGGCCGATCCCCGCTCCGGAAAAACTTTGCGCCAAATTTGGGAACAGGGGAGCGCTCAGTTTACCGAATGCTTTAAAGTGGAGAATGAAACAAAATGGGTGTAGAATCAGTATTATAAGAACGTAAATCAATATTCTTCATCAAGGTTTAGAAATAATTGAAAAAATTTTTTTCAATATCTAGGAATTGCAATCTAAAATGTGTTATTATTAAGATAACTTTAATAAACTTGTAACATATCACCTGGTTATATTTCATTTGCTTCGTATGATTAAAGTTTTCGTTAAGTTTGTGAAAAAGAAAACAATCACAAATCATTCACTGCATTCATTAAGCTCGCAAATTTTCGGGGGATGGAGGGGTATTCATGAAAGAACAGGTTAAGCAATGCGCATGTCAGTCCGAAACCGAACAGGAAAAACTGGAACGCATTAGCCAAGTGATTGAGGAATTCAAAGACCGGGAGGGCAGCCTGATTCAGATTTTACACTTAGCCCAGGGCATTTATGGCTATCTTCCTTTACACCTGCAGCAGTTTATCGCGGCCAAACTCAAGCTGCCTCTCTCTAAAATTTATGGGGTCGCCACTTTTTATTCTTTTTTCGCTCTCAAGCCGCGGGGTGAATACACGATCAAGGTTTGTCTGGGAACCGCCTGTTATGTTAGGGGCGGAAGAAAAATCGTGGAACGGCTAAAAGATATTCTGGGAATTGAGATCGGGGAAACAACTTCCGACGGCAAATTTACTTTGGAAGTTATGCGGTGTCTCGGAGCTTGCGGCTTGGCGCCGGCAATTACCATAAACAATGAGGTTTTAAAACAGGTCAATCCTGATAAATTACAATCTTTGCTTGAAAAGTACTATTGAGAATTGAGGTGAACGGGATGAATAACCCTAAGACAACAAAACTTAAAACTAGCAAAGATCTGACTAAAGTGAAAAATAATTATCAAGAAAAGTTAAAGAAGTACCGCTATCATGTTTTGGTTTGCTCCGGGGCGGGTTGTCTTTCATCCGATTGTCATAAGGTGCGGGATGCTTTATTAAAAGCCATCGGGGAACAGGATTTATCGGAAAAAGTAATCGTAAGCGAAACCGGATGTATCGGGACATGCGCCATCGGTCCGGTAATGGTGGTTATGCCGGAAGGAGTTTTTTACAATAAATTGACTCCCGGGGATATACCCCGGATCGTAGCTTCTCACTTGGTTGATGGCAATATTTTGACTGAAAAGACCTATTTCAATAGTATGACTGGCAATTATATTCCCTATATAAAAGATATCGGTTATTTTAAGAATCAAGTTAAAATCGCTCTGCGCAATTGTGGCAACATGGATTACGACTCTTTGGAAGCTTACATAGGAAGAGACGGTTACCAGGCCCTCACTAAGGTTTTGAATTCGATGACCCCGACTGATGTGATCGCTGAAATGAAAAGATCCGGGCTGCGCGGGCGGGGTGGCGGCGGATTTCCCGTCGGCATTAAATGGGAAGCGGGAATGAACGCTTCCGGCGCTGCAAAATGCATTGTCTGTAACGCCGACGAGGGAGATCCCGGGGCTTTTATGGATCGGAGCATTTTAGAAGGGGACCCTCATTCGGTTATTGAAGGGATGCTGATTGCGGGATACGCCATCGGCGCCAACAAAGGTTATGTATATGTCAGGGCTGAATATCCGTTAGCGGTTGAACGATTATCCCATGCAATCGCTTCCGTCCGGGAAGCAGGTTTACTAGGCCTTAATATTTTGCAAAGCAAATTCGATTTTGACCTGGAAATTAGAATTGGGGCCGGCGCTTTCGTCTGCGGCGAGGAAACTGCTTTAATGGCTTCAATCGAGGGAGAGCGTGGGGAACCGCGTCAAAAACCGCCTTTTCCCTTTCAAAAAGGTTTATTTGGTAAACCGACCATCATCAATAATGTAGAGACCTTCGCCAATGTCCCGGCGATTATTCAAAACGGCAGCGATTGGTTCGCCGGTTTTGGCACGGCCGGAAGCAAAGGGACCAAGGTGTTCGCTTTGGCGGGAGACATTAATAATACCGGCATTGTCGAGGTGCCGATGGGTGTCACCTTAGGGGAGATCGTCTTTGATATCGGCGGCGGAATTCCGAGAAACAAGCGATTTAAAGCGGCCCAGACCGGCGGTCCCTCCGGAGGTTGTATTACCAGTCGATTTTTGAATACTCCGGTGGATTACGATTCATTAATCAAGTTAGGCGCAATCATGGGTTCCGGCGGATTAATCATCATGGATGAAGATACTTGCATGGTGGATGTGGCCCGGTTTTTCATGGAATTCGTTCAGGAAGAGTCTTGTGGCAAATGCGTTCCTTGCCGTTTGGGGACCAAAAGAATGCTGGAGATCCTGGAACGAATCACTCAAGGAGAAGGCCGGGAAGGCGATATTGAGCTTTTGGAAGAATTGGGCGAAACCATTAAAGATACGGCCATCTGCGGTTTGGGGCAGACCGCTCCCAATCCGGTCTTAAGCACGATCAAGAATTTTCGGGAAGAATACGAGGAACACATCAAATATAAACATTGCCGGGCTGGTGTTTGCGGTGAATTGTTTATCTCGCCTTGCCAGAATTCCTGCCCGGCCGGGGTGAATGTTCCCGGTTACGTGGCCTTGGTCGCTGCCGGACGGGTGCGTGACGCTTATAACCTGGTCAGAAAGGAAAATCCGTTTCCGGCGGTTTGCGGCCGGGTTTGCACCCATCCTTGCGAAAGCAGGTGCCGCCGGGGCCAATTGGATGAGCCCATCGCTATCGCCGACCTAAAGCGCTATGTGGCGGACCAGATTTTTAAAAGTGAAGAGCCATATATGGATTTGGTATTCCCCAAAAAAGGAAAGAGCGTCGCTGTGATCGGCGCCGGACCTTCCGGTTTGACCTGCGGTTATTACCTGGCCCGGCTGGGCTATGAGGTAAATGTTTATGAAGCCCAACCGGTAGCCGGCGGGATCTTGGCTTTCGGAATCCCCGAATACCGGCTCCCGATAGCAATTTTACAACATGAGATTCGTTTGATTGAACAGGTAGGCGTGAAGTTGCATCTCAATACTGAAATCGGTAAAGATTTAACTTTCCAAGAATTAAAAGCAAAAAACGATGCGGTTTACATTGCGACCGGGACCCAGTTTTCCCGCAAAATAAATATTCCTGGAGAAGATTTGGCAGGGGTTTATCACGGGTTGGAATTTTTACGGGATGTCAATTTGGGCCGAAACGTCCAAGTCGGCGCCAAGGTGGTTGTTATCGGAGGCGGCAATACGGCGATTGACGCCGCCCGAGTCGCCCTCAGACAGGGCGCCGAAGAAGTCACTATTTTATACCGGCGGCTCGAAGATGATATGCCGGCTGACTCCAGGGAGATTCGGGACGCAGTTGAGGAAGGAGTTAAAATCATTCCCTTAGTGGCTCCGGTGCGGATCTTGGGTAAAAAAGCAGTTGAAGCAGTAGAATGCGTCAAAATGGAACTGGGTGAGTTTGACCCGAGCGGCCGTCGCAAACCCAAGGAAATCCCCGAATCCAAATTCAAGATCGAAGCCGACATGATTATTCCCGCGGTTAGCCAGTATTCAGATCTGCCTTTTATCAATAAGGACGAAGTCGAGATTACCCAATGGGGGACTTTCGTCACGGACAAAGATTCGTTAATGACTAAAATGAAGGGTGTCTTTGCCGGAGGGGATGTGGTCCGCGGTTCCGATGTAGTGATTACGGCGATCGCCGATGGCAAGAACGCCGCTAAAGCTATTGATAAGTATCTAGGCGGCAAAGGCGAATTAAATACCGGGGAGGAGATTGAGATTCCGAAAGCGGCCGACGATAAAGAACTGATTGAACACGAACGTTTTACCATGAAGTATCTTGATCCTGAAACCCGTAAAAATTGCTACGATGAAGTCGCTATCGGTTTTCATAAATTAAATGCGATTGCGGAAGCCATGCGTTGCTTGCGCTGTGATAGGAGGGCTTAGTATGGTAACATTAACAATTAACCAAAAAAAATTTACCGTCCCTGAGAACCTAACCATCCTGGAAGCTGCCAAAGAGAACCACATTTTAATTCCGCATTTTTGTTATTTGGAAGATGTGCATCAAATCGGTTCCTGCCGGATTTGCGTAGTTGAGATCGAAGGGGCTAAAAATCTGCAACCCTCTTGTATGGTACAGGTCAAGGAGGGAATGGTGGTTTATACTAATTCGGGACGAGTGAAACAAGCCCGTAAACTACTATACGAATTAATGCTTTCCGATCATCCTCGAGACTGCCTTAGCTGTTCCCGCAATCAAAATTGCGAGTTTCAGAAGCTTGGAGAGTTAATCCAGATCGATGAATTCCGATTTGAAGGCGAACGCTCCAAAAGCTTCGTTGATTATTCTTCACCCTCGATCATCCGGGATACCGCTAAATGTATTCTCTGTCGCAGGTGTGTGACGGTATGCAACCAAATTCAGGAGGTAGGGGTTTTAAATGTTCAAAAGAGGGGATTTAAAACAGTGATTGGGGCTGCCGATGAATTGCCGCTTGATTCAGTAAATTGTACTTTTTGCGGTCAATGCACTACAGTTTGCCCGGTGGGGGCGCTTCAAGAAAAAGACGGTATTTCCGCGGTTTGGAAGGCGCTGTTTGATAAGACTAAGCGGGTGGTCATTCAGACCGCGCCGGCGATCCGAGCGGCTTTGGGTGAGGAGTTTGGATATGAACCCGGAACATTGGTCACCGGTAAAATGGTTACCGCATTACGGGAGATGGGATTCGACGATGTTTTCGACACCAACTTCGCCGCCGATCTGACCATTATTGAAGAAGGCCATGAGTTGTTGGAACGGGTTAAAGCGACTTTTTCGGATAAAAAGACTGTGTTACCGATGATTACCAGTTGCAGCCCGGGTTGGATTAAATATATTGAACATGCTTTCCCTGAAGAACTAGATCACTTATCCACTTGCAAGTCACCTCATATGATGTTGGGGGCCTTGGTAAAATCCTATTACGCTGAAAAAATCGGGGTTGAACCCGAAAATATCTTTGTAGTATCAGTGATGCCTTGTACCGCTAAGAAGTTTGAGATAACCAGGCCGGAGATGTTTAATAATGGTTATCCCAATGTGGATGCGGTTTTGACCACCAGGGAACTGGCCAGGATGATTAAGGACGCGGGAATCGAGTTTACTCAACTAGGCGGGTCTCAATTTGACAATCCCTTGGGGATGTCGACCGGTGCGGCTGATATATTTGCGACCACCGGCGGAGTGATGGAGGCTGCCTTGCGGACAGTGTATGAAGTGGTTACCGGAAAGGAGTTGCCTTTCGATAAATTGCATGTTCAGCCGATTATGGGGTTAAGTCAAGTAAAAACAGCGGAGATTACCGTTGATGACCCCAAACCGGAATTTGAGTTTTTAAAGGGCGTTACTATTAAGATTGCTGTTACCAGTGGTTTGGCCGGGGCTAAAAAGTTAATGGAAGAAGTGGCTATAGGGAAATCCCCTTACCATTTCATAGAAGTGATGGGTTGTCCGGGAGGGTGCATTAGCGGTGGAGGCCAACCGCGTCCGACCAATAACTATGTCCGGAAAAAACGGTTGGAAGCTATTTATGAAGAAGATGAAGGTAAAGAAATAAGAAAATCCCATGACAATCCGTTTATTACCCAAATTTATGAAGAGTATCTAAAGAAACCGTTAGGCCATAAGTCTCACGAGTTGCTGCATACCAAATATACGAAGCGGGGGATTTATAACGAGGACCTGAAGTAGGCGCGAGGATAGGCAAGTGAATTCAACCAGCTTTTCCAGGAGTTTCCTCTGGTGTTCACTCATGCCTGGCGCCTCAAGCCTTCTAAAACACTGCTTGACAACCTGCCAAATTAATGTTAAAATATCTTTTGCGTCGGGGGAGTAGCTCAGTTGGTTAGAGCGCTACGTTGACATCGTAGAGGTCATTGGTTCGATCCCAACCTTCCCCACCATACTAATAATACTAGACGAGGTAAAAGCCTCGTTTTTTTATTTTAAGCCAAAAGCTATCACCAAATAATCCCTTCTAACTGGAAGGATGCAGATATTGTTCCTCTGTTCTTCAGTATACAAACAAAAGAGCTCACATATAATAGTCGTAGAACGGGGGGTCCGAGATGTCAGGAATCACGATTAGCACCCTCAATTTAGACCCGGAAGTTAGGGGAAACCTTCTCAAAGAAATTAACTTTTTAAAACGAGAAGGAATCAAAGTGGAATATAATGAAAAAGCCTCCGGTAAATACCTCTTTCTAGAATGCGCGGTCTCCGAAACGGACGAGATGGTTGGAGCTTCTCATGAGAAAATATTCCGCTACTACTTGGCAAGTATAATTACTGATTTATTAATGAATGAAATCGCCAAGGAAATGATGGAGCGGATAGTCCGGACCAAATACCGGTACTTATCAAAGGAAGAATTAAAGTCCATCGTTGCAAATGCATATATATACTTGAGTAATTTAAACGAAGAAGGAGATATCAGTAAGACACTTTTCCGGCACAACCAAATTTTAGCGGAAGTCAATCAATATATGGAAACAAACTCCCGTTTTTATTTGGAGGGCTTTCTCCGGTTCCGCTTAAAAGATTACTTCAATGAGTTGGAACTATCCATTGAAAAAGCGGTTGAGAATTTCCTGGTCGAGCAGGAATATAATGAGTTTCTCAGGTTGCTCAGGTATTTTGTTGAGATTCAGGAACCTCGAATTGATGAGGTACATTTGTTGGTCAAGGACAAGAAAAGTTTTTGCCTATTGGATGAAGACCAACAACCCATTAATCAGGACCAGCTTCAAGGGGTCCTAACCGAACTAAACCAAGAGGTTGAATATGAAGACCTGATGCTCAGTACTTTAATCACTATTTCGCCGCGGAGCATAGTACTTCATATTGTCAATAAAACCGAGATTGTTGAGACTAT
Organism: Bacillota bacterium; assembly: GCA_023394955.1. Taxonomy (GTDB): domain Bacteria; phylum Bacillota; class UBA4882; order UBA8346; family UBA8346; genus JAAYHS01. The sequence goes on along the minus strand of JAEWZY010000021.1, from coordinate 34,724 downwards.
TTTGAATGTTTTCCGGGAGAGGGTCCACATCTGCCAGGGCTGTGATTTATGCCGGCGAAGCAAACCGCAAATGACTGAAACTCAAGTATGGCAGAATGATTTTTCTTAAAATGACGACTTCTTATTGAGAAAAACATTTTTTTGATTGACAAAAGATTGGACAAGTTATATCCTATTATAGGAATGGTTACTCTTTAAGGCGGCCCTGTGAGGCCGGTAAGAGTTGAAGCTTTGGTTATAGATTACAAAGCGCTTCTTGCCCGGCGGGCTGAAGCGCTTTTTTGTCGAATCGGAGCTGCCGGGGAAGCATCACTTAAAGATAAGGGTAACCGAATAAATTTGAGGAGGCCAATCAATGTCACCTAAAAAAGAAACCAAAGTTACGGGGTTTTTGCCTGATGATACCCCGCCGGTCTGGAAACTAATTTTTTTCGCCCTCCAACAAATGGTGGTCATGTTTCCGGCAACCGTATTAGTCGCCCTTTTAACCGGTTTTCATATTTCCACCACCATCTTCGCCAGCGGCCTGGCAACCATTGGATTTATATTAATTACTAAAGGACGCATCCCTCTCTATTACGGTTCTAGTTTTTCCTATATCGCAGCTATAGTAGCGATCACCGGGGTCAAAGAATTCGGAGAAATTGCCCCTGATTTTTTGCTTTCCCAAGCTCAATGCGGTATTATCGCTTCCGGTTTAGTTTCGATCATTGCGGGAATGATAATTAATCAATTTGGGCGGGAAAAAATTGAAAAAGTCCTACCGCCGTCGGTCACCGGTAGTGTGGCGATTGTTATCGGTATTTCTTTAGCCGGGTCAGCCATGACCGGAGCCGCCTCTAACTGGCCGGCTTCCCTGGTAACCTTGCTGGCCACCATTTTGTTCTCGGTTTATTTGAGAGGTACTTTAGGACAGCTGCCAATTTTGTTTGGAGTTTTGGTTGGTTATGCTGTTAGTTGGGGCTTGGGCATCATTGATTTTTCTAACATCACATCAGCCGCTATTTTCGCAACTCCCCATTTTACTTTCCCGGTCTGGAGTTGGAGCGCAATCATCGCTATCATGCCGATCGCCATCGCTACTATTCCGGAATCAACCGCTCATCTTTATCAAATTGATCTTTATGTCAATAATTTGGCTAAAAAGCTTGGTTCTAAAAAAGAATACTCGATTGCCGGATTGTTAGGCGTTAATCTGATCGGTGATGGCATCGCCGATATGATTGCCGGAGCCATTGGCGGACCGGCTGGTACTAATTATGGTGAAAACAATAGCGTCATGGCTATCACTAAGAATTTTTCAGTGCCTGTAATCTTACTAGCCGCTATTTTCGCTATTATCCTTTCGTTCTTCGGCAAACTAGCCGGAGCTGTCAACTCAGTTCCAGGAGCTGTTATCGGCGGAGTTTCAATTTATCTTTTCGGTGTCATTGGAGTGCAGGGCGTAGCCTTAATGCTTTCGGAAAAGGTCGATCTTTTTTCATCTAAAAACCTAGCGGTTGTATCAACCGTCCTCGTAATTGGAATTGGCGGTTCCTTTGGGTTTTCCAATGGGATGATTCCATTCTTCGGCGTCCAATTGCCGGCGATTGCGACCGCAGCGGTCTTTGGAATTTTGTTGAATTTGGTCTTTTTACTCTTCCCTACCGAATAGGGTTGTTTCATAACAGATTAGATTATGGGAAAGCCGCTAAGGATAGCGGCTTTCTTCAATTTTATCGAAAACATAGATATTCAAGGAACTAAAAGTCAATTAAATTTGAATTGACACCAAAGATTAACTCTGCTAAACTAATTATTAGTTAAGAACCCTTTAACTCTAGTCCGGTGAGGCTGGGAAGGCGAAATAAGTTCTCTTAACCTTCTGATGCCGTGCGCTTTGAAGGTTTTTTTGTATATCAATTGTCAATTAAATTAAAAACAGATGAGGAGGCGTTTGAAATTAATCAGATCAAAGCCCAAGTTATGGATGGGGAAAATATCCGGCGCGCCATGTACCGCCTCTCACATGAGATCACCGAACATAATAAAGGGATTTCCGATATCATCCTAGTAGGAATAAGAACTCGAGGCGTGCCATTAGCCAACCGTCTGGCGGAATCAATTGGAGAACAAGAAAAGGCGAGTATTCCGGTTGGCACTTTAGATATTACTTTTTACCGTGATGATCTGTCTTTGATATCAAGCCAGCCGGTGCTCCACCGGACCGAGATTCCGATGAATATTACCAATAAAAAAGTTGTTTTAGTGGATGACGTGTTATATACCGGAAGGACAGTAAGAGCTGCGCTGGATGCGCTGATGGATCTCGGTAGGCCGGACAGTATTCAACTAGCGGTCTTAATCGACCGGGGCCATCGGGAATTGCCGATCCGGGCCGACTATGTCGGAAAAAATGTTCCGACCTCAAAACGGGAAGTAGTACACGTTAGACTTAAGGAGATTGATGGCGAGGACCGGGTGGTCATAGCCGAAAATGAAACTAATCTGAACTAATCCCTTTAATTCTTGTTCAGTGAGGCAAGAAAGGGAGGAGCGGTTAAGGATTTAATCCTCCCTTTTGGGGGGATTTTTTTATCTGGATTAAACGGATTGCACGGATTTCGCTGATTGCATGTTGCTATTGATGGTGAAAGATGATTCAATCAATCCCAATCTATAAGGCGCGGAGTTATGCAGGCTAAACTTATTAAATTGTATCGGAGCGATGCTGATGGTGAAGTTACCGAAAGATATTTTAGGTTTACGAGAATTAACTGTGGAACAGATCAATTATATTTTGGATACGGCTGTCGCTTGCAAGGATATTTTTAAGCGCGACCTAAAAAAGGTTCCGACGCTCCGCGGGAAGACGGTGGTCACCTTATTTTTTGAACCCAGCACCCGGACCCGGACTTCCTTTGAAATCGCTGGGAAATGGATGAGCGCGGATGTGGTTAATTTAACGGTTTCCTCCAGTAGTGTGGTCAAAGGGGAAAGCTTCATCGACACCGCGCGCACCATTGAGGCCATGGGTGTAGATCTAATCATCATCCGCCATTCGTTGGCCGGTACTCCTAGATTATTGGCGGATTCGGTTAATTCACATGTAATCAACGCCGGAGACGGAGCCCACGAGCATCCAACTCAAGGGTTATTGGATTTATTCACGATTCGGGAGAAAAAAGGCGGATTCAATGGGCTGAAAGTAGTTTTGGTCGGCGACGCCATGCATAGTAGAGTGATCAAATCGAATATCTGGGGCTTGACAAAGATGGGCGCGGAAGTAACCGTAGTGGCTCCTCCAACCTTAATCCCAATGGGGTTGGAGGCAATGGGGGTTAAGGTGGAGCAGGATCTAGATAAGGCATTGGTCGGCGCCGATGTCGTCAATATCATGCGGATTCAGTTAGAACGCCAGACCAAGGCTTGTTTTCCTACCTTGCGTGAGTACTCCAAATTATTCGGATTAAACTTGGAAAGGCTAGCCAAAGCCAAGCCGGATTTGCTGGTAATGCATCCCGGCCCGGCCAACTTGGGTGTTGAAATTAGCGAGGAGGTTTCCGTAAACGACCAATCGGCCATAACCGAACAGGTCACTAACGGGGTAGCCGTCCGAATGGCTTTACTATATCTTTTAACCGGAGGAGGCGGTAAAGATGCGGTATTGTATTAAAGAAGGAACCATAATCGATCCGGCCGGCGGTTGCGTCGGGGCCGGAGATGTTTTGATCGAAGACGGCAAGATAGTGGCGGTTGAAAAAAGAATTGAGCCCGGAGATGTGAAAATTGTATCGGCCAAAAGCAAACTGATTCTTCCGGGATTAATCGATCTCCATTGTCACTTGAGGGAACCTGGGCGGGAAGACGAGGAGACGGTTGCCTCCGGGACCAAAGCGGCTGTCAAAGGCGGATTTACAGCTGTCACGGCAATGGCTAATACTAATCCGGTGGCCGACACCGCAGTAGCCATTGAATATATACTCAAGCAGGCTAAAATGGCTGGTTACGCTAAAGTATACCCGGTTGGAGCGGTGACCAAAGATCTTCAAGGTATCGAACTGGCTGAAATGGGAGAAATGACTGCCGCCGGGGCAGTAGCTTTTTCAGACGACGGAAAAACCATTACCAATGCCGCAGTCTTTAGAACAGCTTTGGAGTATTCAAACTTATTCGGTTTACCATTGCTATTGCACGAAGAAGATCCGAAACTGGCCGGTAACGGAGTAATGCATGAAGGGTACTGGTCAACGGTTTTAGGCCTACCTGGTATTCCGTCATTAGCCGAAGATGTCATGACAGCGCGGGACCTTTTTCTGGCTGAATTCACCAAAGCTAGAATTCATTTTTGCCATGTCAGCACTAAGGGGAGCGCAGCCATGATCGGCGCGGCAAAAAGCAAGGGTTTGCCGGTGACGGCGGAAGCCACACCACATCATTTTACTTTGACCGATGAAGACCTTCAAGGGTATGATCCTAATTTTCGGGTTAGCCCACCGTTACGGACCGGAGAGGACCGGGATGCAATCCGTAAAGCGCTGCGAGATGGAGTCATTGATGCGATTGCCACGGACCATGCTCCCCATAGCTTAGAAGAAAAACATCGAGAGTTCGCGCTGGCCCCAACCGGGATGATCGGTTTGGAGACGGCCTTGAGCTTGGCGTGGACTGAATTAGTGCTTGGAGGCTGGCTAACTAAGGAGCAGTTAGTAGAGAGAATGTCCGTAGCCCCGGCCCGGATTTTAAATAAACCGGGCGGTCGTTTAAGCCCTGGCGATTCCGCCGATTTAGTTATTTTCGATCCGGAACAAGAATGGGAGGTTAAGGCGGCCGATTTTAGCTCCAAATCCAAAAATTCTCCCTTTATTGGCCGTCAACTCAAAGGAAAAGTGGAGTCGGTTTGGGTTAACGGCAATTTAAAGTTGGAGCGGGGGAAAATTATTGAATAAATATTCTGATTATAAAGTTAACTAGGCAAGGAAAAACCTACTCATCTCGTCTCTCTTTCATAATCAGATAGACCTTATAAATAAGCAGAGGATCAAAAAATGTATCAAGTTCAATCAGTGATCAGTGAGATCAAAAAGATAGCCCCGGGTTATTTTCGGTTAAAACTGATCGCTTCGGCGATAGCGGCGGAGGCGAAACCGGGGCAATTTATTCAAATCAGGGTTGGAGATGAACTGAGCGCCGATCCCTTATTGGCGAGGCCAATCAGTATCTTTCGGATCAATAAAGAAGAAGGCAGTATTGAATTGCTTTTTAAAACCGCAGGTAGAGGAACTAAGTCCTTGGCCTCTAAGCGAAAAGGAGACGCCTTAACTATCTGGGGTCCGATGGGCAATGGTTTCGAGGTTCCGGAGGAAGCGGGTAATATTGCCCTTATCGCAGGCGGAATAGGGATGCCGCCCCTTTTTTGCTTGGGGGAGCAACTGTCTTTACGAAGGAAACCGCCCCGACTCACTCTTTTTTATGGGGGAAGAGCCGTCAAAGATTTACTTGAACTTGATTTGTGGGAAAAAGGCGGGATTCCGGCGCAGACAGCGACCGAGGACGGTAGCTTGGGATTGAAAGGGTTTATTACCGAGCTTTTCGTCCATGAACACCAAGTTAATCATTATGATTTTATTATTGCTTGCGGACCTGCTCCGATGCTTGCCGAAATTCAAAAAATAGCCGTCTTATCGAGAATTAACGGGCTGCTCTCATTGGAAGCTCACATGGCATGTGGAGTCGGGGCTTGTTTAGGATGTACCTGTCAGACCAATTACGGCCCCAAACGGGTTTGCGTTGACGGCCCTGTTTTCTCCATTAAAGAGGTGATCTTCTAATGTTGCAACCATCGATGGAAGTTGAAATCGGCGGATTAAAACTAAAAAACCCGGTATTGCCGGCTTCGGGGACTTACGGTTACGGCCGGGAATATTTGCCTTTTTTCACTCCCGATGCTTTAGGCGCGGTAGTTACTAAAGGCGTTTCATTAACGCCATGGCCGGGGAATCAGGGTCAAAGAATCTGTGAGACAGCCGGGGGTATGTTAAATGCAATTGGTTTACAAAACCCGGGAGTAGCTCATTTCATGGAGGAAGCTTTACCCTTTTTGAGAACATATCAAACCCCGGTGATTGTAAATATAGTTGGGAAGACAATTGTGGAATATGCCAAGGTTGCGGAGGTCTTAAACAGTTGTCCTGAGGTCTCCGGTTTTGAACTCAATATTTCTTGTCCAAATGTTAAAGAAGGCGGAATTGCTTTTGGTACAGATCCCGTAATGGCTGGAGCCGTTACCCGCGAGGTCCGTAAAGTTACCGACAAGCCATTAATTGTAAAACTCTCTCCCAATGTAACCGATATCACCGCTATCGCCCGCCAAGTTGAAGACGCTGGCGCCGACGGGCTAAGTTTAATCAATACCTTACTGGGAATGGCGATTGATATTCATAAGCGCAAACCGGTATTGGGAAACTTGGTTGGAGGGTTATCGGGTCCGGCCATTAAACCGGTGGCTTTGCGAATGGTTTGGCAAACATATCAAAAGGTAAGAATACCGTTGATCGGGATTGGAGGAATCTGTACGCCCGCCGACGCCATTGAGTTTATTATGGCCGGCGCCACCGCTGTCGGAGTTGGGACAGGGACCTTTAGGGATCCGTTGGCCCCAATCAAAATTATAGAAGGAATCAGAGAGTTTCTTGTCGAAGAAGCTCTTACCAGTATTTCCGAGCTTAAAGGCATCGCCCATGATTAACGATTATAACCATTACAACTTATTGGAATGCTCATTTGTTCTTTAATAAGCTAAGGAGGCTCCATGTTGCTGGAAGAAAAAGAGATATTAGAAATTTTACGTGAGACCAAGGTTTTGCGGGAAGGACATTTTAGATTAACTTCCGGACGTCATAGTAAAAGATATATGCAATGCGCCCAAGTATTGCAATATCCCAGGTTCACCGAGAAATTATGTGAGGACTTAGCGAGACGTTTTAAAGTGCATGAGATTCATGCGGTAGTCGCTCCGGCGATTGGAGGAATAATCATCGCCTATGAAGTAGCGAAAGTACTTGGCGTTAGAGCTCTCTTCACTGAGCGGGAAGATGGTAAAATGACTTTCCGGCGTGGATTTGACTTGGAAGACGATGAAAATGTACTAGTCGTCGAAGATGTAATCACTACCGGAGGCTCCGTCCGAGAAGTGATGGAGGCAGTCAAGGAACGGGGCGCCAACGTATGCGGAGTCGGAGTGTTGGTCGATCGGAGCGCCGGAAAGGTCCATTTTGGAGTTCATACTGAATCTTTGATTACGATAGAGATTGAGACTTGGGAACCGGATGGGTGCCCTTTATGCAAGGAAAGGATTCCTATTAATAAACCCGGAAGCCGTAGAAGCTGATTTCAATAACGGATACATTTTCTATGTAGGAGTTGAGAACATTGCCGTTGGTAGGAATAGTTATGGGTAGCGATAGCGATCTTCCCATTATGAAGCAAGCTGCGGAGATATTGGAAAAGTTTGAGGTTGAATATGAAATGACGGTTATTTCAGCGCATCGTTCCCCCAAACGGGCGATTGAATATGCTTCAACCGCTACGGAACGCGGCTTGGAAGTAATAATTGCCGGAGCAGGCGGAGCAGCTCATCTTCCCGGAGTGTTAGCGGCGATGACTCCTTTACCTGTGATTGGCGTTCCCATCAAAACCAATACGTTGGATGGAATTGACTCTTTATATTCCATTGTCCAGATGCCGAGCGGTATTCCTGTGGCCACCGTCAGTATTAACGGCGCTAAAAATGCCGGGATTCTAGCAGTGCAAGTTTTAAGCGTGGTAGATTCCGATCTGCGCCGGAAAATTGTTGATTATAAAAAGTATTTGGCCAAAGAGGTCAACGATAAAGCGGTATTACTGGAAGGACTTGGCTACAAAGAGTATCTGGCCCGAAAAGGAACGAACTAAACCGATCGTTGACAACAGCCCTCCGGGTTTGTTAGAATAATAATGTCATTGAGCGTTTAATTTACCATTAAGAATACAGGTTGGACTCAATTTAAAAATAATCTGGAAACAGTGGGTTACCATAGGTATTGATATAAAGTTATATATTGGGAAGTGCACCTAGGGTTCCGCTTTTAAAATAAAGGTCTGGTCCAAGTGGTGCAGGCGCCATCGGCGTTACACCGTAGAGGGATAAAAACCCGGGCGGATAGGTTCTTTTTTCACCTATCCGTCTTCTGCTTTTTAAAAGTTTTTTTATGACTATTCAATAGTAATAATTTTTACAAACTTAGTTAACTGGATGATCATTTTTAGTTAATAGATTACTGATAACTGACAATGGGGGTGTCCTTTTGGATCGAAACATCTTTTTGAACTTAAGCCCGCTGGATCACCGTTATTATGCTTCCAATCAGCCTCTTTTCACTGAATTGGCCGACTTTTTTTCCGAAAACGCCTATCTTCGTTATGAGTTGAAAGTAGAAGCGGCTTTAGCCAGAGTATTGGCTAAACGCGGTTTATGCAGCCAAGCGGTGGCGGAGGAAATCAACCGGGCTTGCAGTGAAGTAGTACCCGAAGAGGTCTATTTGGAAGAGGAGATTACTAAACATAATATTCGGGCTTTAGTTAATTGCATTCAACGCCGGGTGAGCGATGAGGCCAAACCGTTCGTTCATTTTACAGCCACATCAGTGGACATTATGGATACCGCTACCGCCATGCGATTTAAAGAAGCCACTGAAAAAGTAGTCCTTCCCAAAGTTTTGGAGTTGGAAGGAATTTTAATCGATATTGCCCGTCGTGAAAAAGGAGCATTGCAAGTGGGACGGACCCATGGCCAACATGCGGTCCCAGTCACCTTTGGATTTGCCATGGCTGAATATGTAAGTAGGTTGGGCGCGCGGATCGAGCTAATCAGAGAGAACGCTCAAAACTTGCGTGGTAAAATTGCCGGAGCCGTTGGCGCCTATAATGCTAGTTCCCTTTTTTTTGACGATCCTTTTGAATTTGAAGCTGAAGTTCTATGGGAACTCGGCTTAAAACCTTCGGAATATTCCAACCAGATCGTAGCCCCTGAATATTTAACCGATTATATTCACGCTATTATCTCCGCTTTTGGAGTACTTGCCAATTTAGCTGATGATATCCGTAATTTGCAACGAACCGAAATCGGCGAGGTGGGAGAGGCCTTTGAAGCGACTCAAGTGGGCTCTTCGACTATGCCCCATAAACGGAATCCATGGAATTTTGAACATGTTAAAAGCATGTGGAAAGAGTTTATGCCGCGGATGATTACTATGTATTCCGATCAAATCTCCGAGCACCAAAGGGATTTGACCAACTCCGCTTCAGGACGTTTTGTGCCGGAGATCGTGGTTGGCTTTGTAGCGGCGGTTGATCGTTTGACCAGGGTTTTAAAGAAGCTCGTGGTTGACCAGGAACGAATGGAACGGAATTTCGATCTAACCAAAGAGATGGTTATTGCGGAACCACTCTATATTTTATTAGCCTCGCTGGGACATCCCAACGCTCATGAGGCGGTTCGGTTATTGACCTTGGAGTCACAGAAAACAGGTAAGACCCTCCGTGAACTTTTGGTAGAACAAACTAATCTTTTCCCCTATTGGAGCAAGCTGACCCCTAATCAAAGAGAAGTGCTTGAAAGCCCCGCCAAATATATCGGGCGGGCGGCTCAAAAAGCAGAAGCGATTTGCGACAATTGGGAAAAAAGATTATTTCAATCCTAATTTAGCGGATTACCGGGTTTGGTTATTCGGTCATATTTTTGAACGAAACGTATTTTTATTATCAATTGAAGACCAATAATTATTAGAAGGGAACTTGAGATGGTAAAACCGGATGAGCTTACGGAGTCATTAATTGTCGAGGAGCGGCCAGAAGAAGCTTGCGGCGTTTTTGGTATTTATAGTAATGATAACGATTTTGAAGCGGCAGCTTTGACTTATTTAGGACTATACGCCTTGCAACATCGAGGACAGGAAAGCGCCGGAATAGTAGTCTCCGATGGTCAACATTTTTCCGTCCATAAGAATATGGGTCTGGTGTCCCAAGCCTTTAACCGAGATATTTTAGATCGCTTAAAGGGCCGCATCGGTATCGGCCATGTTCGCTATTCCACTACCGGTTCAAGCATGCTTTCCAACGCTCAACCCTTGGTAGCCCGTTGTTCCAGGGGAATGATGGCGGTAGCCCATAATGGGAATTTAGTGAATACCGAGTCCCTCCGGAAGCGGCTTGAGAACAATGGATCGGTTTTTCAAACAACTACCGATACCGAAGTTATCATCAATTTGATTGCCCGGCACAGCCGTGATCCGCTGGCGGAGGCGATTATAAAGGCTGCCGGAGATTTAAAAGGTTCCTATTCCCTATTGATTATGACTAAAGATACTCTAATCGGGATAAGGGATCCCTTTGGGGTGCGTCCGATGTGTCTTGGCAAACTTGCTGACGACTACATCGTAGCTTCGGAAAGTTGTGTATTCTCAAGTATCGGAGCCAAGTTCATCCGGGATCTGGAACCCGGGGAAATAGTCTTTATCGGTAGTGATGGAGTACACAGTTTTTACCTCCCGAAAGTACAGCGGCAAGCCCTTTGTGTTTTTGAATATATTTATTTTGCCCGGCCGGATAGCAATATTGACGGACTCAACGTCCATTTAGCCCGGAAGGCGATGGGTCGACAATTGGCCAAGCTGTTCAAATACGAAGCCGATGTAGTGATTCCGGTACCTGATACTGGAGTATCGACTGCGATCGGTTTTGCGGAGGCCTCCGGGATCCCCTATGATATCGGTTTGATCAAAAACACTTATGTGGGGCGGACCTTTATCCAACCAAATCAGGAGATGCGTGATTTGGGGGTTAGAATAAAACTCAATCCGGTTGAAAGCGCGCTAAAGGGAAAACGGGTGGTTATTATCGATGACACCATTGTCAGAGGGACAACCAGCGGTAAGATCATTCATTTGTTGCGCGAGGCCGGCGCGAAGGAAGTTCATATGTGTGTTAGCGCCCCGCCGATCACTTATCCATGTTATTATGGGATCGATACTTCAGTCCGGAAAGAGCTAATAGCTTCTTCGAACTCGGTCGAGGAAATACGGCGCTATATTGAGGCCGATAGTTTGACTTATTTGGACTTGGAGGGTTTGGCAAAGGCGGTGGCCCCTAAGGAACAATTATGTATGGCCTGTTTCGACGGTAAATACCCGATTGAAATCCCCCGGGAGGAACATAACGATAAATATCTGTTAGAGGAGAGATAAAGTGACTGACCTTTATAAAGCGGCCGGAGTGGATATAGACGCCGGGAATGAAGCGGTTAAACGAATTAAAAGTATGGTGCGGGGAACCTATAATCAACAGGTTTTAGGGGATTTAGGCAGTTTTGGAGGGTTGTTCTCTTTTCCGGCAGCCGAATATCATAATCCGGTTTTGGTCTCCAGTACCGACGGTGTAGGGACTAAACTAAAAGTAGCCTTTGGGTTAAATCGATATCATACTGTGGGTTATGATTTAGTTAACCACTGTGTTAACGATATTTTGGTCCAGGGCGCCAAACCCCTTTTCTTTCTGGATTATATCGGCGCCGGTTCAGTCAACCCGGCTACCATTGAGGAGATTGTCTCCGGATTGGCCCGGGGCTGCCGCGAAAACGACTGTGTCTTGATTGGCGGGGAAACTGCTGAGATGCCGGGGATTTATGCCCCGGAAGAGTTTGACCTGGCCGGAACAATTGTAGGAGTGGCCGAACGGGATAAAGTGATTAGCGGCGCAACCATTAAACCTGGAGATCTGGTGTTGGGTTTGCCATCCCTTGGTTTACATACTAACGGTTATTCATTAGCCCGGAAGATTTGTTTTGATCTTTTAGGATTAAAACCAACCGATACGGTCGCCGGGTTTTCCGGTTCGATCGGCGAAGTATTATTAGCCTCGCACCGTTCTTATTATCAAGAGGTCTATCCGCTGATTATGGAAGGGTCGCTTAACGGTTTGGCCCATATTACAGGAGGAGGGTTTTATGATAACATTCCCCGGATCTTGCCTTCGGGATGTGGCGTTCAGATTAACAGAGGGACTTGGCCGGTTTTGCCGATTTTCGAGTTTTTACAAACTGAAGGCGCCGTGCCTGACGACCAAGCCTATCGGGTTTTCAATATGGGCATTGGAATGGTCTTAATCTGTAGCCCGGAAAACTTGGAACGGGTTCAGGCCGGGCTGGGGGAGGCTTATTTGATTGGTTCGGTGACCGAAGGTGAACGGGTTGTGAGGATCGGCTAGCTAAATAAAGATAATAAATGTGAGGAGTGGGATCATGGAAGCTAATTGGAAGTTGTTATCCCAGAACGACCCTGAGATATATCAAGCGATCAAAGGGGAGGAAGAACGGGAGAAAAAAGGAGTCGAGTTGATTCCTTCGGAAAACTATACATATCCCGAAGTATTGGCAGCCAACGGATCGGTCTTTACTAACAAATACGCTGAAGGCTACCCTGGTAAACGTTACTACGGCGGGCAAGATTATACCGATGTGATCGAACGATTAGCCATTGAAAGGGCAAAAAAGGTATTCCGTTGTGAGCATGCTAATGTACAAGCCCTCTCAGGTTCTCCAATGAACCAGGCGGTTTATTTGGCTTTCCTTAAACCGGGGGATACGGTTTTAGGAATGGACTTATCCCATGGCGGCCATTTGACTCACGGCGCGCCAGTATCTCATATGGGGAAAATTTTTAACTTCGTCCGCTACAAGACCCAGCCGGAAGCAGACGGAAAAATTGATTTTGACGAATTAATGCGGGTCGCCAAAGAGACTAAACCCAAGATCGTACTCTGTGGATACACCTCATATCCGCGGGATTATAATTACGAAGACTTCAAAAAAGTCGCCGATGCCGTTGGGGCTATCACCATGGCTGATGTCTCTCATATCGGCGGTTTGATCGCCGGCGGCGCGATGCGCAACCCATTCGACTACGGGTTTGATATTGTAACTACCACTACTCATAAAAGTTTAAGAGGCCCGCGGGGCGGATTGATTTTATGCCGGGCCGAATACGCTAGTGTCATCGATAAGTCGGTCTTCCCAGGACTCCAAGGCGGACCCCATATGCACACCGTCGCCGGGATCGCTGTTACACTTGGCAAGGCGCTCCAACCGGAGTTTAAGACCTATGCGGCCCAGACCTTAAAAAACGCCAAGGCTTTGGCGGAATCACTGCTTAATAACGGTGCTCATCTAATTACCGGAGGGACCGATAACCACATGATGGTGATCAATACTATGACTAGTTTCGGCATTGACGGTAAAGAAGCGGAGAAGGTTTTAGACCGGGTCAACATTACTACCAATAAACAAATTATTCCCGATGATCCCAACCCGCCGCTCCGTCCCAGCGGCATTAGGCTGGGGACCCCGGCGGCGACTACCCGCGGGATGAAAGAAGCCGAGATGAAACAGATCGGTCAGTGGGTCGTTAGCGCTCTTAATAATCATCAAAATGAAGCCCATCTTGATGAGGTTAAGCGAAATGTTGAGGCGTTTTGTTCGAAATATCCGGTGCCGGGGATTTAATAGTGATCAGTCATTTGAGGATAGGGACATGAAACGAATCGGGGTTTTGGTTTCGGGTGGGGGCAGCAATCTCCAAGCGATTATCGATTCCATTGAAGACGGAAGAATTGAAGCGGAGATTGCTGTGGTTATCAGTAATAAACCGGGGGTTTTCGCTTTGGAACGGGCTGCTCGCCACGGGATACCGACAGTAGTCATTGATCACCGTGATTATTCGACCGTTGCAGAGTATACCGGAGCCATACTTAATGGATTAGGTGAGTATCGGGTTGATTTGGTTTGTTTAGCCGGTTTTTTACGAATCCTGGACCGGTTGCTTACCGACGCTTATCCAAATAGGGTCCTCAACATCCATCCGGCCTTATTGCCGGCATTCGGCGGCAAAGGTATGTATGGTCATCATGTCCATGAAGCGGTCATCGCTTCAGGGGTCAAATACTCAGGGGCCACAGTTCATATGGTAACACCCGAGGCTGATGTGGGCCCGATCCTCTTACAAGGAATAGTAGAGGTTTCCGATAGCGATACCCCTGATAGTTTAGGGGAGAAGGTTTTAAAGATCGAGCATCGAATCTATCCCGAAGCCATTAAATTAGTGCTGGAGGAAGGGATTGATATCGAAGGGATGAGAGTCAGGCGGAAAAAAAGTAATTGATTTCTATCTATATGAGGTGAACTAATGATAGACATTAATGAAATAAAAGAGTTGTTGCCACATCGATTTCCTTTCTTGCTAGTGGATCGGATAATTGAGGTAGAAAGCGGCAAAAGAGCGGTTGGTATTAAAAATGTGACAGCTAATGACTTTTATTTACAACAAGAGTGTTACCACGGCATTATGCCCGGGGCGCTTCAGGTTGAAGCAATGGCCCAGGTTTCAGGCTTTGTAGTTTTCGATTTAATTGAGGATAAGACCCAGATTCCTCTTTTTGCCGCTATTGAAAAAGCCCGTTTTCGTAAACCGGCCTTTCCCGGGGACCAACTTCGGATTGAAGTAATTCTGAAACGGTTTAAAGGTGGTATCGGTAAATTTAAAGCCACCACTTATATCGGGGATGATATTGCTAGCGAAGCGGAGATCACCTGCGTTCTATCTAAAATGTGATAATTTAATACTTGGGGGGCTCAATATGTCCGTTACTCAGACCAGTTTAAAGTCATTTCCTTTAATTGGCCGGGGGAAAGTAAGAGATATTTTCGACTTGAATCAAAATTTGTTAATTGTGGCGACCGATCGGATTTCAGCGTTCGACGTAGTTTTTAAGGAGTCGATACCGGAAAAGGGCCGAGTGTTAACCGGGCTTTCGGTGTTTTGGTTCAATCAAACCGGCAGCCAGTTTCCTAATCACTTAATCACCGCGGATATTGACCAGGTCCCCGGATTGACTGCCGAAGAGCGGCAAAGCTTAAAGGGCCGCTCGATGTTGGTCAAAAAGGGCGAAGTTATTCCCGTTGAATGTGTGGTCCGGGGCTATTTGGCGGGGAGCGGTTGGAAAGAATATCAAAGTTCCGGATCGATTACCGGCATTAAACTTCCGGCCAACCTCCAAGAGAGCGATAAACTTCCGGAACCGATCTTTACGCCAACTACTAAGGAATCGATCGGTCACGATCAACCGATTACTTTCGAGGAACTTTCCGATAGGGTTGGCGCGGACTTAGCCAAAAAGTTGCGTGAATATTCAATCAGCCTTTATCAATCTGCCGCAGCCCGGGCTGAAGCTAACGGGATCATTATCGCGGACACCAAGTTTGAATTTGCTTGGGTGAACGGTGTTTTGACAGTAGTTGACGAGATTTTCACTCCGGATTCGTCCCGCTTCTGGCCCCTGGACCAGTACCAACCGGGTAAGTCCCAACCGAGTTTTGATAAACAATATGTCCGCGATTATCTGGAAACCTTAGCTTGGGACAAACAGCCGCCCGCGCCGCCGTTGCCGGAGGAGATCATTAAAAAGACCGGTGAAAAATATTTAGAAGCGTACCGGAAGATTACGGGCGGAACCTTAGGGGAGTAGTCAGGAGATAGGGAGCCGGAAGGGGAAGTTGGGCTTGATGCCTATGCTCGGTTCGGGCTTTGAAATCCGAGCCTGCGCTTTCAAACACTGACTCCTGACTCCTGGGTTCTGGCTCCGATAGGCCTAGAGTACATAGCGGAGGTTTATATGAAAGTTTTAGTAATCGGAAATGGCGGTCGGGAACATGCAATCTGTTGGAAGCTCCATCAAAGCCCTTTGGTTACCAAAATTTATTGTTGTCCCGGGAATGCCGGAACCGCCGAAATAGCTGAAAATATTACCGTTGACTGCGATGTAATCGAAGAAATTGCGGATTTTGCCGAGCAAAACCAGATCGAACTCACCGTAGTCGGACCGGAGGCCTATTTAGCCCAGGGAACGGTTGATTTTTTTCAAATGCGCGGTTTAAAAGTCTATGGACCAACTTTAGAGGCAGCTAAATTAGAGTCGAGCAAAACCTTTGCCAAGGAATTCATGAAAAGACATGAGATACCTACCGCTCATTCCCAAGCTTTTACTGATCCGGAAGCCGCAAAAGAATATATTCGGCAAACTGGAGTCCCTATTGTGGTGAAGGCTGATGGGTTAGCAGCCGGTAAAGGGGTGGTGGTCGCCTTAGACCTGGATACGGCCAACCGGGCGATTGATGATTTTATGGTCGCCAAAATTTTTGGACAAGCCGGTTCGACTGTGATTATCGAGGAGTATCTTGAGGGTGAGGAAGTATCTTTACTGGCCTTTTGCGACGGGAACGAAGCAGTTCCCATGCTCCCGGTTCAAGATCATAAACGCGTCGGCGATAGGGACACCGGCCCTAATACCGGAGGTATGGGGACGTATACTCCTACGACCGCCTTCACTCCTGAAATTAGGGAAAAGGTGATTCGAAAAATCTTGATTCCTACCATCCAAGGGATGAAAGCCGAAGGGGCCCCGTTTGCGGGAACGCTCTTCATCGGTTTGATGCTCACTGAATTCGGCCCCAAAGTTGTCGAATATAATGTCCGGTTCGGCGATCCCGAGACCCAAGTATTGCTCCCACTGTTAGAAGCAGATCTAGCCCAAATTTTTTCGGATTGCCTAAACGGGATACTCAAACCGGAATCAGTAAGATGGAAGGCAGATACAACAGCAGTTTGTGTGGTTGCCGCCTCGGGCGGATATCCGGGGCGTTATGAAACCGGGAAACCCATCCAAGGGCTGGAAAAGGTGAAAAATTCCCTTGTTTTCCATGCCGGAACCAAGTTCAATTTCAATGGAGATGTGGTTACCGCCGGGGGCCGGGTGTTAAACCTGGTGCATTTGGGAGAAGATATCGGCGAAGCGATCAATGGAGCTTACCGGGGCTTGAAGCTAATCAGTTTTGAAGGGATGAGTTACCGGAAAGATATTGGCAAACGTGAGTTGGATCGTAATATTAATAAATGAAAACCATCTAAGAAATAACAATATATAGGTAAGAAGCGCGAGTCATGGGCATGAGTGTGTGAGTGAATTCTTATCGCTTATTTTTTACACTTTGATCGTCCGGTATAGCAATATCCTAAGCCGATTATAATTCGGTTGGGTTAATGGTTAAAATGATATATGCTTCATCATTAATAATATCCCATAGGGTACATCCGTATATTATTTGACAGCCCATAATTTGACTGGCAATACCATGATAATTCTGGGCATATTTTTCGTAAAAACGTTCGCGGGCCAGCTTTACATTGGTTATCCCATCTAAAGTCGAGGCAATCTCCAATTCAATAGGGGTTAAGAGTTTATACATTTCTATAAAAATTTTGTTATCAAAAAAGTGACTTTTGATATCACGTGGCCCCTTGCCGGTTTTACTTTTTATAAAGTCGGCAGTATATTGTGATAATTGATGCAGTTTTTGTTTTGAAATTATATCCATTACGCTCCTTAGGATGATACTTCTGAAATTTAATATTAAATACCTTTTAATACTAAATATAACATGGAAGGAGGATTTGGGCAATATCAGAAAAAAGCGAAACAAAAAGAAGAAATGGGGAAATATAGCAATTATAAAATTGACATAAAAATACTAAAGAATATAAAAAAAAGACCGATTAAATAAGTATAATATATTTTGTTATAATTAACTTCGAATGAGGGAGAAACGTCTTTTCGTTAAGCCTAGAATTTGGTTAATTATAATAATATTTCTTATAGCTAATTAAGTTTTACTATATTATTCCATGGCCGAGATGGAAGGATAGTTGAAAAAACTTGCCTGAAATTACGCCAGTACTGTTAAGTGCTGGCGTTTTTCTTTTCTCTTATTTAAATTTATATCAAGTACATTAATTTACGATTGACCCCGCCGGCAATATTTGTTGGCGATAATTTAAATCATCATATTGATAATGACGAAAACGAGGAATACCAGGCCGTTAAAGTTGATAAAATCGGGGAAATCCTAATCAATCAAGGGGTTGATTCGGTAGCAAATTTAGCCATCTAGCCTTTATTAACGGGGCGTCAATCTTGGGAGATGGCAAAGTAGCGCATAGCTTAGATATTGAAAACTTATTTAAAATGGAGGAGGTAAGTTAATGGAAGCAAACAGCGGTAAGTATTTAACCTTTTCGCTGGACAAAGAAGTATATGGAATCCCCATTATCAAAGTTAAAGAGATTATCGGGATGCTGGAAATCACCCATATACCCAAGACCCAGGGGTATATCAAAGGAGTCGTTAACCTAAGAGGCAAGATTATTCCCATTATGGATCTGCGCTTAAAGTTCGGGATGGAGGAGAAAGAATATACCGACCGCACCTGTATCATTGTTATTGAGGTGAATCTAACCGCGAACCAACGTTTGGTAGGGGTCGTGGTTGACGCCGTTACCGAAGTGCTCAATATTCAGAAAAGTGAAATTGAAGCGCCGGGTTACGATGCTCAGATTGAAGGAGATTTATTAATGGGACTTGGCAAATTAAAAGATAAAGTAGTCCTAATTATTGATATTGAAAAGATCTTAAACCGGGAAGAAATTACAAATATCAAAAATGTATTAGCAACGGAAAAACAGTCTATTGAAAAAGAATAAAGGCCTTATACTCTAATTTGATAACAAGGGAGGAATAAAAATGAAAAAAGGTATGAAGCTTAGTCTACGTTTAGGGTTGGGATTTAGCGCAATTTTAGCTTTGATAGTGGTAATGACAGTAGTGGCGGTAATCAGTTTCCAGGAAATTGACGAACATTTGCAAGAAATTACGGAAATTAACCTCGCCAAAATTAATTTGGCTAATACGATGGAAAAGGCAATCCTCAGAACAACCCGGAGCGCGTATGCAATAGTTCTATCACCCGATCCGGAGACCGTAAAGGCAGAACAAAATAATATAAATGTAGAGCGGGAAAAATATAACCAGGCTTTGGCTGACCTGCAAAAATTACCCGCCGATGAAAAGGGAATGGCTTTGCGGGCCAAAATAATAAAGTTCGCAGAAATTGGCCGGCCGTTAAACGATAGGGTAATTCAATTAGGTATTGACAATAACCAGGAAGAGGCAATCGCTTTTATGATGTCCGAAGCAGCCCCTAATAACGAAGAGTGGACCAAAGTTTTGAATGAAGTTGTTCAAGTGCAAAAAGCAGAAGCGGAAGTAGCTAAAGCTGATTCTAATAAAGCATATCAGAATGCATTATGGTTATTGTTTACTTTGGGAACAGGCTCGATTATTTTGGGCATATTCTTATCCTGGCTGATAACCGGCAGTATTACCAAACCCGTCAATAACATGGTCAACAGGTTGAACGGAGGGGCCCAACAGGTAGCGGCTGCATCAGAACAGTTATCCGCTTCGGCCCAACAATTGTCACAAGGCAGCGCTGAACAGGCTTCAGCTATTGAGGAGACTTCTTCGATCTTACAAGAAGCCGCTTCGATGTTGCAACAAAATACCGCCAACACCAAACAAGCGGCCTTATTGTCTGAGCAAGGCAAAGAATCATCTAATAAGGGCAGCATCGAAATGCAAGAAATGATGACTTCGATGCAAGAGATTAAAAAATCGAGCGACCAGATTTCCAGGATCATTAAGGTGATTGACGATATTGCTTTTCAGACCAATATTTTAGCTTTAAACGCTGCTGTAGAGGCGGCCCGCGCCGGGGAGGCCGGAATGGGATTTGCCGTAGTGGCCGAGGAAGTAAGAAACCTGGCCCAGCGGAGCGCCCAGGCGGCTAAGGATACCACCGCTATTATCGAAACAAATATTGAACTATCCGATAAAGGACTTGCTGTCGCCGGGAGAGTCCATGGAGCTTTAAATGAAATAACCATTCAAGCTAAAAAGATCAATGAATTATCGGATGAGATCGCGGCCGCCAGCCAGGAACAGGCCCAGGGGGTAGAACAAGTTAATAAAGCAATGACCCAAATGGAATCGGTCACCCAAGAAAACGCCGCCAGCGCCGAAGAGAGCGCTTCGGCCGCCGAAGAACTGAGCGCCCAGTCCGACAGTTTAAGACAGATCGTCCAGGAGCTCTCACAATTAGTGAATGGAAAAGTAGAGGTTCTCCAAGGAGATGCTGTATTTTTAAAACATGGAGCGCAACATGTAAAACATCAGTTAAATCAAACAGTTGCAACTAGTAATATTCACCAAACATTGAACCATTTGGGTTCCGTCCATAGTAACGCTTTACTCCCGGACAAGGCGGATAAAAAAACCAACATAGTCTCACCGGAGGATGTGATTCCTTTGGAAAAAGATCCGCGCCATTTTTAAACCATGATACTGCTTAGCGATATTCAATTTGAAAAGTTACTGACACTTATCTATGATAATTGCGGAATTCAACCAAAAAAAGAAATGGTCGAGGGTAAACTGGATAAGCTGCTGCGTAAAAACAAATTAGACTCTTACGATGAGTATTATCAGCGCTTGATTACCGGGGCCAACAAACAATACTGGGTGGAGTTTGTTGATGAAATCACCGTCCACCACTCCAGCTTTTTCCGGGAAAATAATCATTTTGAGTTTATCCGGAGCCGACTTCGGTTAATCTTCGAAAAAAACGAACGAATCCTGAAAAACAATGAAATCAGGTTATGGAGCGCAGGCTGTTCGACTGGTGAAGAACCGTATACATTGGCTATGGTCCTCAAGGAATGGTTGCCGGCGGAGGTGGTTGTTAAAATATTAGCTACCGATATCGGCGCCGGGACGTTGGCGGTCGCTCAAAGTGGCAGGTATCCAGCTGCTATTAAAAAAAATATGGATCCGTATTATTTAATGCAGTATTTTACCAGGAAAGAAGATGAATATGAGATTAAACCGGAGATCAAAGATTTGATCACATTTAGATTATTTAATCTGATGGACCCTTTTCCTTTCAATAACACTTTTGATATCATCTTCTGCCGGAATGTAATGATTTATTTTAACGCCGAAATCCAGGAGCGGCTGGTTCAGAAGTTTAACAAAACGCTAACCCCCGATGGCCTGTTGTTTATCGGCCACTCCGAGAGCCTTCTTAATAATAAGCAATTTGGTTTTGAATATTTACAGCCGACGATTTATCTGAAATCTGGGGAATAAAAGGGAACAAAACATCAAATACGGAAGCTGATCTCTAGGATGAAGCCGGTTGCGCCGTATGTAAGGTAGCTCCCTTGAAAGAGATCCCCAAGGTGATAGTAGATCACCTATAAAAATAGCGATAAATATATTTTAAGGTGAAATCTAATGAACAACAAGATGTTAAAGAATAAATTCCAACAGAAACCGGAACAGTTTTTCTTTCAAGCTAATCCGAATGATGCCAAATTGACTTACCTGAAATGGTTTTTAGTATTGTTAGCCATAATTTGGGCCGGTTTATTAATTCATGAGTTTTGTTCATGTGTTTTACCGAACCAGCTGCAAAGACCGGTAGATTACCTCTTAATCGGGGGTATGCTGGCTTTTTTGGGTAGTTACTTTTATTACCGTATCCAAATACATTCCATCCAAAAAATGAATAGTTTTACCCAACTACTGGTCCAAACAATTCCGTTTGGAATGGATATCATTGATGAAGAAGGAAATATTCTTTATTTGAATGAGCAATTAAAAACATTGTTAGGTAAAGAAACGGTAGACCGGAAATGTTGGATGGCATATCGTAACCTCAATCGACAATGTGATAATTGTTGTCTAAAAACAATTTCCGGCAAAAACGGTGAATCCGGTGTGACCCAAGTGGTTCTGGAAGGAAGGATATTTCAACTTTCTCTGGTAAGAATGAACTATCGTGGTAAAAACTCTTTTTTAAGAGTATTTAACGACATAACAGAACTCAAACTGAGCGAAAGTAAATACCGCCAATTATTTAACAGTGCAAACGATGCTGTTTTTTTGATTAAAGCAGATAAAACCGGAATGCCGAAACAGTTTTTGGAAGTAAACGATTTGGCTTGTAATAAATTAGGCTATACAAAAGGTGAACTGCTTGCTTTATCGCCGATAGATCTACTTTCAACGAAAAGTAAGCAAAAAATATCGGCTATCAGGGAAAAATTTTTGAATAATAAACAGATCACTTTTGAAATTGGATTGATCGCAAAAAATGGGAGCGAAATTTTTTTTGAAATCAGTTCCAATCTGTTTATTTTAAATGATACCCAGGTTGAATTCGCGATTGCCCGTGATATTACGAAACGCAAACGGGCTGCCCAACAACTCATTGATTCACGGGATTTTTACTTGACGTTATTCAATGAATTTCCCGCTTTGATATGGCGCTCCGGTTTGGATGCAAAGTTCGATTATTTTAATAAAAGCTGGCTGGAGTTTACCGGGCGTTCAATAGAACAGGAGTTGGAGGACGGCTGGGCGCACGGAGTCCATCCGGATGATCTGAACCGGTGTTTAGAGATTTACCTTACTTCTTTCAAGACACGGAAACCGTTTAATATGGAATATCGGTTAAGGCGTTTTGACGGCGAATACCGCTGGATTTTGGATTATGGCAGGCCTTATTACGACCTTGAAGGGAATTTTGCCGGTTATATCGGGTCTTGTTATGATTTTACCGTACGCAAGCAGGCTGAAGAGTCCTTGCGGGAAAGTGAGATCAAATTTCGGACCTTGACTGAAACGACCCCATCCGCAATATTCATTTATGATCACAGCGGATTAATTTATGTAAACAGAGCCGCTGAAGCTATTACCGGTTATCAATCCGATGAGCTTTTAAGGGGTAATCTTAAAAATATTATCCATCGGGATCATTGGAGGAGGGTCATTAAAAATGCTTTAGCGAGAATGAAAGGTTCCTTTAAACCATCGCAATATGAAATAAAAATCATTACCAAAACCGGTGTTGAAAAGTGGGTGGCTCTTTCAGTAGGGTGGATTAATTTGAATGGCAAATCGATGGTGTTAGGAACAGCGTTCGATATTACTGATCTTAAGTCAACCGAAGAACAGCTTCAAATGGCAAGAGAAGAGGCGGAAAAGGCCAGCCGTTTTAAGAGCGAATTTTTGGCTAATATGAGTCACGAGATTCGAACTCCGATGAATGGGATCATCGGGATGACTGAATTGACCCTTGGCACGAAAGTTACCGATGAACAACGGGACTACCTAAATATTGTTAAAACTTCGAGCGATGAACTACTTCGGATCATCAATGGAATCTTAGATTTTTCAAAAATTGAAGCTGGAAAAATGGAATTGGATGACACCTCTTTTGAACTCAGGGGTGTCATTGAGAAAACAGTGGAAATTTTTGCGCTCGATGCAGATAACAAGGGGTTGGAGTTAGCCTGCCATATTCAACCGGGAGTACCCAACAGCTTAATCGGCGATCCCGGCCGGTTGCGCCAAGTCCTGGTCAACCTGATCGGGAACGCCCTAAAATTTACCGAACACGGTGAAGTAGTGGTTAAAACCGAGAAGGTTGGGGGAACGGCAGTGAACGACTCCAATCAATGTTGTTTGCGGTTTTCGGTAATAGATACCGGGATTGGGATTCCGCCTGAAAAACTTGACCAACTTTTCCAAAGTTTCAGCCAAATAGACGGATCGACTGCTAAAAAATATAGTGGTACCGGGTTAGGCCTGGCAATCTCAAAGAAACTAATCGAAATGATGGGCGGCTTGATTGAGGTAGAAAGTAAAGTTGGGGAAGGCAGTACCTTTTCATTTACGGTAACTTTTAAAATACATAGCCAACACTTGCAACCAATTATACCGAGAAAGGCCGATTTAAAAGGTCTACCAGTCCTGGTTATCGATGATAACAACACTAACCGTTTAATCCTCCATGAATTGTTAATTAGTTGGGGAATGGCGGTTACTTTAGCGAAAAGCGGCGAGGAAGGGATCAAAATCTTACGGGGTTTCCAATCCGCTCAGCTGCCCTTCAAGCTGTTATTGCTTGACTCCCATATGCCGCTGGGTATGGATGGTTTTTCCGTTGCTGAACATATAAGAAGGGACCCTGCTTTTAAGAACACCATCATCATGATGATTACCTCAAATACAAACCGGGGGGATTTGTCCCGCTACAGGGAACTGCGCATAGCTAAATATCTGGTGAAGCCGATCAAACAAGCGGAACTCCAAGAGGCCATCATCGATTCACTCGGCTTCGAAACAGGTGAAATAAGCGATGATTCACAAAAGGTGGAATCGGGCAAAGAAAAGATAGAAGAGATAAATGTTACGAGTCTTCCCCTGAAAAAACTCCGGATATTATTAGTTGAGGATAATCCGGTAAATCAGAAATTAGCTGAGGCTCTTTTAACCAAAAAAGGATGGGAAGTTGTTATGGTTTCCAATGGGATAGCAGCCTTGGAAATCACCGGCGTAGAATATTTCGATCTAATTTTAATGGATGTTCGAATCCCGGAATTAGACGGGTTTGAAACTACCAAAATAATCAGGGAAACCGATACTCCTAACCAATATACTCCGATAATTGCAATGACAGCTTACGCCAGAAAAGAAGATCGTGATAAATGTTTGAGTTCCGGTATGGATGAGTATATCTCAAAACCAATTAATTCAGAGGAATTATATAGGAAAATCCAAAAATTGACGGTAATTTTGTAAAAAAGATTGAAGAGCATGAGGGAGAGCCTCGTGATTTTATTTTAATGCCCAAATTAAACGATCAAGAGGTATTGGCGGAAATCAGGAGAATTGAAAAGGAAATGGGAATTGGCGGTTTGGATGGAGCTAAGATTATTACGTCGGCTTATTCAAAACTTAACATCAGCTAATAAGTTTTGGAGGAATAATTATGTCTGACGCTGTTTCATCATTAATAGCAGCTGCAGTAGGAACTATCATTTTGTTTTATATTTTCTGGTATTTTTCAACAATCGAAAAAAAGCGTTATCTGAAAATCTGGGCTCTTAGCTGGGGAATATATTTACTTAGAACCATTTTTAGAGTTGCAGTACTTGTTTGGGGTCACCAACCAATTATTATTCTTCTAAGCCAATCGGTGGCGTTGATCAGTGGATTATTACTTTTATTGGGCACTTACGAATTCTTAGGGAAAAAGGTTCCTAAATGGTGGGTGGTTTTTACAATCGCCGATCTTATTTGGGTTACAGCCAGTACCCTGTTGCATTTATCTTATCTAACAATTGCTTTTATTACATTCTTATTTATGGGGACAACCTTCATCTGGACGGGAATAGTTTTCTTGCGGACCTTTAAGATAAAAAGTATTGGAAAATTCCTTACCGGTTGGGGTTTTATCGTTTGGGGGTTTCATAAATTAAATTATCCATTTTTTCATTCAAATGAATTTTTTTCATTTTCGGGATACTCATTTACTGTTTTTTTAGAGTTAATTGTCGCCATGGGAATTATTTTGGCTTATTTTGAAAAGGTGAGAGCAGATCTTATCAAAAGCGAAGAAGGGTTTCGTTTATTGGCTGAAAACGCAAAAGATATGATTTTTAGATATAGGCTTTTTCCTGAACCCGGATTTGAATATATGAGTCCGGCCGCCTTGCAAATAATGGGATATAGCTCCCAAGAATTTGTTGAAGACACAAATTTTTTATTTAAAATAATTTATCCGGAAGACCAACCCCTCCTCGAGAGGTTTGAACAAAATTCCTTTTTATCTACTTTGCCGGTAAAACTTCGTTGGGTCCGTAAAGATGGGAAGGTTATTTGGCTTGAACAACGAAATTCGCCGATTTACGATAAAGACGGTCGGTTAATAGCCGTAGAAGGCATTGCCCGCGATATAACCGTTCGAAAAATGGCTGAGCTAAAGCTCGAGGAAAGTGAGGAACGTTATCGAAAGGTAGTGGAATTCACCCCTAACGGTATTTTCATTCAAAAGGACGGAATATTCATCTTCGCTAATCAAAAAGCGGCCCAAATCTATGGTTTTGAGAAACCCGAGGATTTATACGGCAAGTGGGTTATCGATTATTTACATCCTGATTACCGGCAAGACGTTTGGGAAAAAATGGGGCAATTAAAGCAGGAAGGTTTTACAGTACATTTAACCGAAATAAAACTTTTAAGAGCAGATGGCGCTTATATCGACGCCGAAGTAGCCGCCACTAATTTTAATATTAACGAAAAATCGACAGTATTAGTAATAGTGCGAGATATTACCGAAAGAAAAAAATCTGAAGAAGAATTGCAAAAAGCCAAAATTGCCGCGGAGGAAGCGAACCAGTCAAAGAGCAGGTTTTTAGCGAATATCAGCCATGAGATCCGAACTCCAATGAATGAAATTATCGGAATGGCTGATTTATTACAAGCAACGGAATTATCCCCGATTCAAGAGGAATACGTGGAAATAATTAAATCATCTTCCGATTACTTATTAAGTTTAGTAAATGATATTTTGGATATTTCTAAAATTGAGGCCGGTAAACTGAAACTAGATAAAGTCAGTTTTAATCTTAAGAATGTTATTGTAAATATTATTAAAGTTTATAAGATTAAGGCTAAGGAGAAGGGGATCAAACTTATCTATAATATTCATCCCGATGTGCCGGTCTATGTAAAAGGTGATCCGTACCGTTTAAGGCAAATATTAATAAATCTCATTGGCAATGCGATTAAATTTACTAAAAAGGGAATTATCAAAGTAAGTGTCGTCAAAATCGAAGAAATACCTTCGGAAGTAAAGTTGCGGTTCTCGGTGAGGGATACGGGGATCGGAATAAACCCGGCTAAAACAGATTTGTTGTTCGAAGTTTTTAGCCAGATAGATAATTCAACCACTAAAAAGCATAATGGATCGGGTCTTGGGTTGGCTATCTGTAAACAATTGGTTGAAATGATGGGCGGTATGATTTGGGTTGAAAGTAAGAGCGGGGAAGGAAGTGAGTTTCTATTCACACTTTTTTTGGCTAAAGAAGACGATGAATTGATAAAGAAAAAGGACATTGACTCAAGCATCCCTGATATTTCTGGCTTTATTAAAGCTAGAATCCTGGTTGTTGAAGATAACCCTGTCAATGAAAAGTTGGTAACCGTTTTACTGCGGAATAAGGATTGTGAGGTTACTGCCGTATCTGACGGAGTTTTAGCCCTAAAGACGTTGGAAAAGGACAGTTTTGACTTAGTATTAATGGATGTACAGATGCCGGAGTTGGATGGGTTTGAAACAACGATTAGAATCCGGGAAAAGGAAGAGTCAACCCGGACCCATATCCCGATTATTGCAATGACTGCTTACGCCATGGATGGAGACCGGGAAAAATGTATCGCTGCAGGAATGGATGATTATATCGCTAAACCTATAAAGGCTGAGCAGTTATATGATAAAATTGAAAATCTGTTACAAGCTAAAATAAGAAACACCGATGTTGAATCAACGCCGGTAAACCTTTTGGAAACAATGAGAATTGTTGATGGCGACAAGAAGTTACTTGAAGAACTGGTAATGATTTTCGTCAACGATTGCCCGAAACGTTTGAAGGAAATTAGGGAAGCGATTGAAAATGGTGATCCGAGAGGTTTGGAATTATCTGCCCATAGTTTTCGAGGGGCGGTTATTAATTTCGGGGCTAGAAATGCTTTTGATCTACTTAATGAATTGGAGAAAATAGGGAAAACGGCCGATTTTAATAATGCTTTTTTGATTTTTCAAAAGTTGGAAGGGGAGGTGGAAAGGATAAAATCCTATTTTGCGGAGGAAGAATGGGATCAGAACTTGTAAGGAGAAGTGCTCCAAAACTTTTTGAAAGAAGGAATATCGTTGAAAATCCTAATTGTTGAAGATGATTTCGTTACCCGCCGGCTCTTACAATCTTTTCTTACTCCATACGGGACCTGTGACATTACAGTCAACGGATTGGAAGCTATTAAAGCTTTTAAAATGGCGCTGGAAGAAAAGACTCCATATGATTTAATTTGTCTTGACATCCTCATGCCGGAGATGGACGGGCAGGAAGTATTGAAAGAAATCAGACAAAACGAGAAAGAAATGGGAATCGGAGACTCTGATTGTGTGAAGATTATCCTAATTTCGATTTTAAGTGATATATGTAACATCAAAAATGCGTTTAAAGAACAATGTGAAGCTTTTATACCAAAACCCATTGAGAAGAAAAAAATAATGGAAACATTGCAAGATCTTGGTCTAATCAGTTTCATAAAAGAGTGAAGCGGTGTGCATGAACAATTAACGGGTTTGTACGCCCGGCCCTTTTTCGAACAAGAAATGGGCCGGTTGATAAAGGCTAAATATAATTTGCCAATCGGTGTTATACTTTCCGACATTGATGGATTTAAGGCATTTAATGATACCTTTGGACATAAAGCTGGAGATGACCTTCTGATAGCCACTGCTAATTTGCTCAAATCTTCAGTCGGCGGGAATGGCATACTAGCGCGAACCGGGAGCGATGGATTTGCTGTTCTTTTATTAGAATGCAACCGGATAACAGTTGAAAGTATGATAACAAGAATACGTGACGCAATTGCCGGTTATAATGTAGGACACCCCGGGCTACCATTAAGTATTTCGATTGGTTATGCGGTTGATCGTAGCGCTTGGTGTCGCCATTGGCCTCCCGGAACGTACTCTGATTGATTTAAGGCTCTTGGCCCAATTTCATGATATCGGAAAAGTTGGTATTGTGGAAGCAGTATTAAATGATCTAAAAGAATGCCGGGTGGTTTTGGGGAAGCATAAAAAGGCGGACGTGGCCGAGGAGAGCCGGTTTGCCTATAAGGATATCGATTTTGTGATCCAGAACGAATTGGATTTAATGAAGCCGGTGTAATCAGTCACTAGTTGACAGTTGCTAGTTATTATGGTGAGCAACGGAATAACAAAGGAGGTTAACTTATGCAATATCGTACCTTCGGCAATACCGGGATTAAACTTTCAGCCTTGGGCTTTGGGGCGATGCGCCTTCCGGAGGTTGAAATAAACGGTGTTAAACAGATTGATGAGGAGAAAGCGCTTCATGTAATCAAGCTGGCTTTTGAGTCGGGAGTAAATTGTATTGATACCGCTTACATGTATCATGGTGGTCAAAGCGAAGTGATAGTCGGTAAAGCCGTTAAGGGTCGGCGGGACGGGATCTTTCTCTCATCCAAATCTCCCGGCCACTTAGTCAAAGAGCCCGGCGACTACCGGCGAATTTTAGAGGAACAACTGACCAAACTCCAAGAGGATTATCTGGATTTTTATTATTTTCACGGTATCAGTTATCAAAGTTTTATGGAGATCGACCAGAAGGCCAATTGGTTAAAAGAAGCGGAACAGGCCAAGGCGGAAGGTTTGATCAAGAATATCACTTTTTCATTTCACGCTCCGCCGCAGGAATTAATCAAACTGGTTGATTTGGGCGTCTTCGCCGGTGTGCTTTGCCAATATAATTTTTTAGATCGGAGCAATGAGGAAGCGATTGCCTATGCCCATAGCAAAGGATTGGGAGTGGCGATCATGGGACCGGTGGGCGGTGGTCGGATCGCCGGTCTGCCGGAGAAGATCCGCCGGGAGTTGGGACTGCCGGTTGAAAATAATGCGGAGCTGGCTTTAAGGTTCGTGTTGGCCAACCCCAATGTAACCTGCGCTCTTTCGGGTATGGGTTCCCTCCAAATGGTCGCGGAGAATGTCAGATATGCTGGAAATACCGAGCCGCTTGAGCCGGAGGAGGTTGGGGCTATCAACGCCTTGATGGAGAAATACCGGAAGTTGGCTGATCTTTATTGCACCGGATGCCAATACTGCCTTCCTTGCCCTAAGGGGATCGATATTCCGGCCATTTTTAACTTGTATAATTATCACAATGTATACGGCCTTAAGAATTATGCCCAGGAAAACTATGGTGGATACGGGATACAGCCCTGGCTGCCGAAGCTGAAAGCCGACGCTGAAAGCCGACGCTTGCAGTGAATGCGGGGCCTGTGAGAAGAAGTGTCCCCAAAAGATTAAGATTAGAGAGCAGTTAAAAGAGGCGCACCGGGTGTTATCGGAAGAGTAAGCGTGAAGCGGGAACGGGCTACTGCCGGTTGTTGGCTGTTGCAAGTGATTAGTGACTAGTTTCTAAGGCGTTCTCTTTAAAAGGGGGAAGACATATGATCGGATTCAAATCAGCCGAGGGGACATCACCCTTAAACAGGTTGACGCTATAGTCAATGCCGCCAACAATTCCTTACTGGGTGGCGGCGGAGTGGATGGGGCGATTCACCGGGTTGCCGGGCCGGGGTTGTTGGAAGAATGCCGTAAGCTGAACGGTTGCCCGACTGGGGCTGCTAAAATCACTTAGTCTGTTTTGACGATCGGGCCTTCCAAGTGTATTGTGAACTGTTGTAAAGCAATTTTGTTTTGGTAACAAATAATTCATAATCAGGACCGCTGGCTTTAACAGGAGTTTTCGAAATTCAACCGAAATAGGGGATGAGAGTATAAAATCATCTTGAACAGGAAGTAATACTATGAACAATTCAAAAAAAGCTTTAAGCCAACATTCCCAAGGTATCGTTTTCTTGGTCATCGCCGCTTTACTCTGGAGCAGCGGCGGTTTTCTAATCAAATGGGTCTCTTGGAACCCGTTGGCCATCGCCGGGACCCGTAGTTTGATCGCGGCCGGACTAATGTTTCTCTATCGTCGCAAATTTAATTTCAACTGGTCGCCGACGCAAATCGGAGGGGCCATCGCTTACACAGCCACGGTAATCAGTTTCGTAACAGCTAATAAGCTGACTACAGCGGCTAATGCCATTTTAATTCAGTATACGGCCCCGGTTTTTGTAGCGCTTTTTGCTACTTGGTTTTTGAAAGAGAAGACGAGCCGCTTGGATTGGATCATGATCGGGATCACCCTGGGTGGGATGACCCTATTTTTCTTGGATAATCTATCGGCAGGCAATTTCTGGGGAAACATAATAGCGCTCTTAAGCGGGATTACCTTTGCCGGTGTGGTGATCCTTTCCAGAAAACAAAAGGACGGATCACCGCTGGAATCCTTTTTTTTGGGCAATATTTTAACAGGCATAATTGGGCTTCCGTTTATGTTGCAATCGTTTCCTAACCCCTCCGGCTGGATTGGTTTAATATTATTAGGCGTATTTCAGTTAGGACTTTCTTATATCGTTTATGCGGAAGCGATGAAACGCGTTACCGCTTTGGAAGGGGTTTTGATTCCGGTCATCGAGCCGATTCTCAATCCGGTTTGGGTCTTTTTATTGCTGCACGAAGTCCCGGGGAAGTGGGCGGTGATCGGAGGAATAATTGTGGTAACTTCGGTCACTCTAAGATGTATTTTGGCGGCAAGACCTGGTAAGAGTATTGGTCAGGAGATGAGAAGTGAGGAGACAGTAGCCTAAATGGTTAATCGAAAGGACCCGCAAGCGGGTCCTTTCATCGTATTAGCCTTTTCTTTTGTTGTAACCTCGTTCACTGTATGGTTGAAGTTTCTCCAACCAGAGTTCCTCGAGAGCCTTCAGATCAGCTTTATAATCATACTGTGGATCTTCGACCGGTTTCAACCGGTCTAAAATTTCAAACACGAAGTTCTCCGGACCGTATCGAACCAAGTCTTTAGGCAGTTCGTGGTCGCAGTACCCCCGGTTAAAACCATTTTTCAAGTCAAATTGAAAACGGTTAACGGCTCCGTCAAGATTGAGACTGCTACATACCAGGATTTTGCCGTTGACCTTATTTTTGATTTGGTAAATACCAATATTCGGTTTACGGTTCTTATATTCTTGAGTTAATTCTTTACGTCGATCCATTTGAATGCTCCTTACATAATAATAGTAATGTCGAAAGTCGAAAGTTAAAATGATAAAAAGATTTTTCGAGATTATGACCTTTGACCTTAGACTTTGAACTTTAGACCAGTTTAACTCTTCACCCAATAACTACTCCCGTCCGGTAACCGGTCCAGAAATCCGTACTCGATTAAATACCTTCGTAAAGTCACATAATCATGATAAGCAGCTTTTAGTATGGCGTTAATTTCTTTTTCGGAATACTTCCGGTCTGGTTGGAACCGTTTAGCCAGGTGTTTGATGATGCTCACTTTTCGTTTTTCTTTGCCGGGAAATTCGGCTAGCGGGCCGTCCGGGCCTTCCGGGAAATAGCGTTTGATAATCGCCTCGTTTTCCGCGGCGGTGATGGCGAAACGTTTGTCGACCATCCGGGCGGAACGGGGGATCTCAATGAATTTATCATCAGTTTCCGACTGCATTTTAGTCTCCAATAGTTCCATAATCGCCAGGAAAACCTTGGCTTGTTTCATCTTTTCGCGGAGGGCGAAACGGTGGTTGCGGACGGTGGAAAGGCTGACTCCGTCCATCCGGGCGGCGATCTCCTTATCATTCAAGCCTTGGTGAAATAGGGATATTAAAGACTTTTGGTGTTCGGTCAGTCCGGTATATTTTTTATCCATGTTCAGCAAATATTGGAACATGGACGAGTGGTTCTTTATCAGATGGATTTGGGTCGTTTTTTCGGCATCGTAGAGTAAACCGTCCAGATCGTAAATCCGGCCTTTCGTAAAACGCGCTCCGCAGATCAGGCAGACAAATTCCCCGCTGGGCGGCTCGTAAAGGTAGCCCTTTTTCAAATCGGAGAGGGTTGTGCTCCAGAAGATTTCTGAAAGATTATTATTCAACAAAATCACCTTATGTCTATTTATAATATAGACATTATATATAATAGTCTAGGTAATGTCAATGATGTTTCTTTAAGAAAGGCTTTTCCGGAAGTGAAAAAGAAGGTTAAAAATAAATCGTAAGATGATTTGGGGTTCTCTGCTTTGGGTGAAGTCATAGACTTATATTTGCCATACTGCTCCGGCTGTTTTTCGAATGTCTCAGCAGGGGAAAACGGGGTGAACTGGAAATAACATAGATAATTGGGTTCTTGATTATTATCGACAGATTAGTCGTTGATATTCATTGCAAAGTTGATCCAGTTTCGCGGCGGCGGAGAGGACTGTGGCGTCGGTGCAGCCTTGGGCGTCCCAAGTGGCGTTGAGGTCCCTGCGGGCGGCGGCGATCTTTTGTTTGAGGGTCTTGAGTTTGGTTGTTTTGGTTTGGGTCATATCGGCTTTTTTATTTAGGAAGGTTACTATTGATGATGTTTGTTTATCCTTTCTCTTTTTCGGCTATTCGGTAATGTTTTAGGGTCTAAAGCCCAACTAATAATTTGGATTTAAGTTTTACCCTTTCCCCTTCCGCTTTACGCTTGTTTTACCTTTACCCTTTGCGCGGCTGCGCCGCTCATGGTATAATATTCCTGAAAGTTAGGGGACGAAAACGCTGGTTCCCGGCAAAACGACTGATGAGGTTCGCGGCCTGTGGTCAGTAGTTTTGGGTTGTTTTTTGGCGTTTCCGTCCGGTATTCAATCAGATAACACGGAAAACAGGATTCGTTTTAGGTGTTATTGATTGTTTTAATTTGGAGTTATTACCGGTTGTTAAATATATTATATCGGAATTCCGAACTAAAATCAAGGGGGATTTTCGAAATTTGGAACCTCAAAAGGAATCTGTTGGAGAACGTTTAAGAAAACTTCGAAATGGAAGAAATCTCACAATTCCGGAAGTAGCAAGAATTACCGGAGTTGGAAAGGGTAGTTTGAGTGATCTGGAAAACAATAAAAACAATCCTAGTAAAATTAATTTGATTCGGCTATCCGAATTTTACGGAGTATCCGCGGATTGGATTTTATTTGGAGACCAAGGTGAAAGAATAAATGAAAAGGCAAATGGAAAGTGTATAAAATTAACTGTTCCTGATTTGGAACTTGCTGCGCTACTTTCTCAAATAATTGAAATTTGGGAGAATGGGGATGGGGAAATGAAGGTTTGGGTTAAAAAACAATTGGAATTGGGATTTGCACAAGCGGCTAGGGAGTTGAAAAACAAGAAGAAAGTTAGAAAAAAATAATAGTGGCGTTGAGTTAAATGGAACAAATTTAAAACAACTAGAAATATCCTCCACAGGTGAAGTGGAGTTTTTTATTATATTTCAAACTTCTGTTTGATAAACTTTCAAGGCTTGACTGGTTATGCGATTCTAAAGTATTTTTTGCAGGAAAAAACGTGATGAAATGGAAAATACATATATTAGCTCAATAACAAACTAAACAATTTTAAATGGAGAATAAAATGGCAAAGAAGAAAGAAAACAACACCAAAGAAGAATCCATTGAGAAACAGCTATGGAAGGCTGCGGATAAGCTCCGAAAGAATATTGACGCCGCCGAATATAAGCATATTATCCTCGGACTGATCTTTCTGCGTTACATCTCCGACGCTTTTGAGGAACTTTATAACAAGCTCCAAGGCGGCCAAGGCGAATACGCCGGAGCGGACCCGGAGGACAAGGATGAATATAAAGCGGAGAACGTGTTCTTCGTTCCGGAGATCGCCCGTTGGTCTTATTTGCAATCGAAAGCGAAACTCCCCACCGTCGGCAAGGAAATCGACAACGCCATGGATGCCATTGAAAAGGATAACCCGTCGCTCCGGGATGTGCTTCCCAAAGTATATGCCCGTGGCAACCTTGACCCGACTAATCTGGGTGGGCTGATTGATCTGATCGGAAATATCGCCCTCGGTGATGCTAAGGAGCGGAGCGCCGATGTTCTGGGACATGTATTTGAATATTTTCTGGGTGAGTTTGCCCTAGCCGAAGGGAAAAAGGGCGGCCAATTCTA
>JAEWZY010000018.1 GCA_023394955.1 Bacillota bacterium | reverse complement strand
AACTGTTCTTACCTTTTTCATATCTGTTCCCTCCTTTTTGTATTGTCTACATATGTAAAATTAGAGTACATATGTTAGATATACTACATTATACATCCTACATACTAGAAAGGCAACTCCCTTTTCTAATACCTATGAGCAAAGGCCCGGAAAAATCATTTCCGGGCCTTACCTGCGCAAAACTATTTTAATTAATCTCCACTTGTTTAGTCTAAAAGATCTTTACTTTGTAAGAACTCTTTTACTACCACTTCCACGTCTTTCCCTTCCACATCGACTTGATAGTTGAGTTCAGTCATGGTTGGGTCGTCAACCAACCCTGCGAGCTGATTAAGGATTTCTTCCAGTTCGGGATGGTCCTCCAGCGTATCCTTACGGATGATCGGCGCGGCATAATACGGCGGAAAGAAGCCTTTATCGTCCACTAAGACCTTAAGATTATATTGCTTAATCGGACCATCGGTAGCAAAGGCATCGGTCACATCCATATCGCCGTTACCGATGGCCTGATATTTAAGGGCGGTGTTCATCTTCTTCGGTTCACCCTTAAACTTAAGCCCATACATTTTTATAAGGCCATCATAGCCGTCTTGCCGATCGAAGAATTCGTGTTCAGCTCCGAACACCAGGTTTTGCGACACTTTTGCCAAGTCGCTGTAGGTTTCAACCTTATATTTTTGGTATACCGCGTCGGTTACCGCCAGTGTATAAGTGTTATTCAACCCTAATGGTTCGAGCCACTTAACGCCGAACTGCCGGTCAAATTCATCGGTAACGACTTGATAAGCCTCATCAGGATCGCTGATCACATCCATCTTTAACTGCGCGGTAAGCGCCGTCCCGGTGTACTCGGGATAGATATCAATATCTCCGTTTTTGATGGCCTCGAAGCAAACGAAAGTGCCGCCCATATTGAGCTTACGGTTAACCTTAAGATCGGTATGGGCTTCGATCAATTGCGCGAACATCTCTCCTAAGGTTATGTTCTCACTAAAATCCTTGGAACCGATGGTGATCGCCTCCCCGCCCCAACAGCCCGTAAGGGTGGCCGCCAAAGCTAATACCATCGCTACTAACAGAATTGCCATGCTTTTGTTATGTTTCATCAATTTGTCCTCCTTGAAATTTATCGGGCCCGTTTAACGAGCCGTTGTTCAAATTTTGACATAAAATAGTCAAAAATTAACGCCATCAGTACCACTGGAACTGCTCCGCTCATAATCCGCGCAAAGTTACGAGTCTGGACACCGCGATAAATGGGGTATCCCAATCCGCCCGCTCCGATTAACACGCCCATAACTGCGATGGACAGTGAATTAACCACCGCGATTTTAATGCCTGAGAAAATCAGCGGAAATGAAAGCGGAAGTTCCACTTTGACTAAACGCTGCAACCTCGACATTCCCATCCCCCGCGCCGCATCCTTCAGATGGTGGGGGATGCCCGTAAGCCCGGTATAAGTATTGCGCACAATCGGCAACAGCGCATAAAGGATCAACCCGACAATAATCGTAGTATTGCCAAGCCCGAAGAAGATCATTAACATCGCCAATAGCGCTAGCGAAGGGATGGTTTGAATGGCTTCGGCAGTCCAGAGGATAAATGCGTCAACATGCCGCACCCAATAGGCGATTACCCCTAAAACAACCCCCAGCGCCACTGAGATAACGGTAGCTATGGCTACGATCAACATATGCTCAAAAATGAGAGGAACTAAGTTGCTACTCATACTCTGACCCCCTTTAATCCTCGTGGCGTCAGCAGTCGTTGTAAAAATCCAATCAACCCGCTCAGCGCAAATGCCAAAATAGCGGAGGGAATCGCCCCTGCCAAAATGTAGTTGGAATTATAGTTGGAAAGCCCGGTCCAGATCAAGTCCCCCAGACCACCGGCGCCGATCAAACCCGCTAGCGTTGCCCAACTGACAATGTAAACCGTTGAAATACGGATACCGCTAATTATAGAAGGTAACGCCAAAGGCAGTTCCACTTTAAAAAGAATTTGCATGTTTGTCATGCCAATTCCTCGTCCGGCATCAATATAACTAGGCTCAACCTCGGTAATACCGGTATAAGTATTGCGTAAAATCGGTAAAATGGCGTAAAGCGAGAGCACCACTAAGGCCGGCAGTATGCCAATTCCAAATAAAATCAAAGCAAAACCCAACATCACCAGACCGGGAATGGTCTGGATCGTCCCTGCCACAGCCAGAACCGGTCCTGCCGTCCGTTTATGGCGGGAGAGGAAAATTCCCAGGGGTATGGATATTATCATCCCAACCATGACTGAGATCCCTACCAGCTCAATGTGGCGCCAGAGGCTATTTAAGATATTGATATAATTCCCAATAACAAATTTGAGCAAACTCATGATTCCATCTCTCCCCACAGCGCCTCTCCCAAAGCCTTCGCCATACTGGTCCTGGTGATCAATCCCGCTACGGTCCGATCGTCATTAAGTACGATCACGTAATTAGCCGACGCGGCAAGTAATTTGTCAAAAGCTTCCCGAGCATCCTCTTTTCTGTTGATTGTCACCGCTTCATCGGAGACGAGTTCGCTTATCTCCCGGCCCGCCTTGCCACGGGCTTTGATCGCCTCAATTGTGACCGTGCCCGCATAAGTATTGTCATCGTTGAGTACAATCAATGAATTCACATCCCTACGGCTCATCAACTCGATACATTCCAATGTGCGATTAGTCTTGGGCACCTTTAACACCTTGGTGCGCATAAAATCCTCGGCCAAAAGCTTCCGCATATTATTGCCGTTGTTAATGTGCCTGCCCATGAAGGTTTTGATAATCGGATCCGCCGGATTCTGTAACAGTTCTTCCGGGGACGCCATTTGAATAACCTTGCCATGATTCATAAAAACAATCGTATCCGCCAGCCGGAGAGCTTCCTCCATATCATGGGTGACAAAGACTATCGTCTTTTTCAACTTCTTCTGAATCCGTTTAACTTCTTCCTGAAGGGAATCGCGGGTGATCGGGTCAAGCGCGCCGAAGGGTTCATCCATTAATACAATCGGCGGTGAAGCTGCCAAAGCGCGCAATACACCGATCCTCTGCTGCTGCCCGCCTGATAATTCCGACGGATATTTCTGGGCGTATTCCTCATATGGCATCGCTACCAGTTCCAGTAAATCACGGACGATCTTTTCCCATTTTGGTTTGGGATACTTCAAGAGCTTGGGCACAATGGCGATGTTCTGCTCCACCGTCATATTGGGGAACAAACCGATCTGTTGAATAACATAACCAATAGTCCGTCTCAGTTCTACCGGGTTAACTTTGGTGATGTCCTGGCTGTTAATGAATATTCTCCCTTTATTTGGTTCAATCAACCGGTTGATCGTCCTTAAAGTTGTTGTCTTACCACACCCGCTAGGGCCGATGAGCACTGCAAACTCACCTTGTTTGATGGTAAAACTGATATCGTCCAGTACCGCGCTGCGTCCATAACTTTTACTAACATGTTCAAATCTGATCATCAAATACTCCTCTCGCCATTCATAAAAAAATACCGACCGGCAAAATAACAACCCAATTATATATTACAAGTTGTCAGTCGTCAAATCATAATAAAAGAGTCATACTTCCATTAGCATTAATAGTATGACTCTAGATAAAGTATACTTTTTTAAATTACTTTATACTAAACCGCTTAACGAAATACCAATTTTTATTTATTAACATTGATAAAAACGCTGACCGCTTCGGAGCTAGCCACATCACCCACAAAAATGATAGTGTCGCCACCTTGAAGCGTTGCGTAAGGTCCGGGCGAGAGGATGATTTTATCATCCCGCCGAATGGCGATTACCGTCGCTTTTGTTTGTTGCCAAAACTTCAGTTCGCCAAGGGTGCGTCCAATAACGGAAGAGCTTGGCGGAATATTGGCCTCTTGGTTACCGAAAGGATGGCTTTGGGAAAACCGTTCGTTGATATGGATAACACTTCCGGCAACTTTAATAATTTGGCGGCTAATTTTCTCTTGTTCTTCAACTAATTCGTTTAATCTTTTTTGAATCGAACGAATACTATTTTGGGCGCCAAATCGCTCCACATATTCTCCGGCTTTTTCAGCCGATAAAATAATTGTGCCGCTGTTTTGCTTGGTTTCAACTATTTTCATATCTTCCAACAGCTTCATCGCCCGGCGAATCGTCTCCGGGGAAACACCATATTCCGAAGACATTACCGACCGGCCATAAACCTTGGTATTCTCCTTTAATTCACCGCGGGTAATCCGTAAAGCGATATCGAGCGCAATCTGAGCATAAACCGGGGAAATGATATCGTTGTTTGTCAAAAGAATTCACCCTTATTATAATCTTAATTATGGAACCCGGTCCAAACAGATACACGGATCTTAATCATTATTAATTCGCGTTTTCGTTTTTTTTCGCCAGATATGATACCCAACCGTAAAGAAAAAAGTAAGCATCATGCTAAGTGTAAAAAAGATCAAAAACTCCGGAGAAAACGGGTCGGCTGCCGCATCTCCCAGCAATACTAAGGGTATCATGCCGGGAGTGAGCCCTAACAAGGTACCGAAGATATACTGCGGGTATTTCACATCCGTTGTACCGATGAACATGTTGGTAAGGTCAAACGGCGGCCCTGGTATAAATCTTATTAAAAAACAACTGAGTAGGCTGTTGTTGCAGCCAAACTCCATTATCTTCTTGGCGTGATCGCTTTTATTGATTAAAGCAATTACACGTGTCCTCCCCAAGAGTCTACCGATGAAAAAACCAATGGTCATTTCTAACGTCAAACCCAAATAGGTTATGGCAATTGCCCAACCCGGGGGGAAAATAATTCCTGCCGCAACATACAACACAACTAGCGGGATAACTATCATAACTGATTTCAAACAAAACAGCCCAATCAGTTCTAATGCGGCAAGCAGCAGAGATTCCGGTCTATAATTAAGGATGTCTTTTACAGTAAATTTCGGGATAAGCGGGACGCAAATAACGGCGATTACTATTAGACCTAAGACAAAAAATCTGAGATGTTTTATCTTTTTATTCATTAGATTCTCCCGCCATATCAATCTTAATTCCTTTATTTCCTGAAATCCACTCCCCAATTATACGCTGGTTTTGGGCTTGAATCTAGCATAAGTCACTTTTATATTTGGCCACAAAGTCGTAAATCCCTTTTTTGTTTATTCTTTTTCCTTAAAAGGCAAGGGTTTGCGGTTGGAATCTAAATGGCCGCGATATTCTCAATCTAAATATTCTTATCTTTTTTATGTTTTTGCCTTAAATTCTCTTTTACATTTCGGACAAATTACCACAATTTTACCTTTACCCCTTGGCGTCCGTAAGCTCTGCCTACAATTGGGGCAAGTAAAATATTGATGAGATTTTGCGTCTCGAATCCGATTACGCGTTACCTTGAACCAGGAATATATAGGATTCATCAGCATGGAAAATTTGTAATTTTCCATGCCACGCTTCGCTTTATTTCTTGATAAAGTTCTAAAAACAGCTAATCCGGAAGAAACATAGCCCAGCAAAATTAAGAACGGAGTATCGGTTAACCTAGCTGTGAAATTCAATAAAAACGAGAATATCAGCAAGGCCATTGAAAGCTGGTCACCGCCATACCGGCCCATCATAAACCTTCTTAACCAATTCATTTTATATTCTCCTAAAAGTTACTCTATCAAATTGGATTTTAGCGTTTATTGTTATAGTCAATT
The DNA here is from genome assembly GCA_023394955.1 of Bacillota bacterium. Lineage (GTDB taxonomy): Bacteria > Bacillota > UBA4882 > UBA8346 > UBA8346 > JAAYHS01. Next base: position 107,185 of record JAEWZY010000018.1, on the reverse strand, counting down.
TTATTCTGAATTCTATCACGATCAGATATACGTTTTGATTTTTCCGATTATAAACTTAATCCAGCTGGGGGTTTCAATTTTCTCCTCGCCGATTCTAGTTTTGATATACTTCCATTTCCCTGAACGAAACCTGAGATAAATTACGATGGACCTAATATACTGATCCGTTACCAATGCGATCCAAGCGCCAATTAAACCCCAGCCAAACACGTTCACAAATAAAAAAGTCGCGCCGACCCGGAAAACCCAAATCCCCATAATGGACGAGTATAAAGGATACATTGTATCCCCCGCTCCACGCAAAGCCCCGGCTAAAGTAAGTTGGGTCGATTGTCCCGGCTGGGCTAGGGCTAATATCTTCAAGACTGTGCCGGCCATGCCGGCCACCGCTAAATCTGAGGTATATAAGCGGGCCAATGGGTGTGAATACAAAATAAAAATCAAACCCATAATGCAAGCAGTAACCATCGCCACTTTTCTTACTAAACGGGCATACCTTTCCGCTTTTTCAGTATCTCCCGCCCCGAGGCTCTGCCCAACCAAAGTAGTCGCCGCCACTCCAAATGCCATACTTGGTGAAAACGACAAACCGCTGATATTAAGGCCGATTTGATGGGCAGCAAACCCAGCGGTCCCAAGGCCGGAAACGATTTTGGCAAATAACATTAACCCGCTTTGCAATACAAACTGTTCCATTGCCGAAGGCAATCCGATGGCAAAGAGCTTTTTAATGATTTCCCGATCGATTCGGTAATTATCTTTGATACTGATCTTCAGCTCCGAACGGCGCGATAGATAAACAAAATAAAGAGCCGCTAAACAAGCTATCAGTCGAGCCGCAGTAGTCGAAACGGCAGCTCCCGCCACACCCCAACGGGGAAAACCCCATTTGCCATAGATCAACACATAATTACCAAACACATTCAATAAATTACTGCCTACATTATACGCCATTGGGATCCTGGTCTGGCCGGCTCCCCGTAAACAAGCGGTAATTCCCATCATCACCGCCTGAAAGATTAATCCCGAAGCCACTATTTGAAAATAATCCCTTGCCATTTTCAAGGTATCAGGACCGGCCCCCATAAACCGGGCAATTGAATCCGCGGCTAACACTCCCAAGATGCTTATTACAAAGCCCAAGATCAGATTCATGACAATAATCTGTCTGGTTACCGCCTTGGCCTTATTCATGTTGTTTGCCCCGACGCTCCAGGCTACCAACGCTGTTCCCCCGATGTTGACCGCAGCAAAAATCGCCATCAACAGCATGAAAGGCTGATTAGTAAGCCCTACCGCGGCAATAGCCGCCGGTCCCAAGCGCCCGACCATAGCCATATCGACCATTCCGAATAAAGTTGACATCACCAGTTCAACAAAGGCCGGCCAAGTTATCCGAATCATTTCGCGCCACATCGCATTAGTGTAATGGCATCTTATTGCGTTAATTTTTTGAATCATGTTGTATTTTTTCAATTGCTTTTCCTTTTTTCATTCTTAGTTATGAAGACTAAAGCTACGAAACTTATTTATATGTACGGATCTTATAATTAACTTCCTGCCTCAATAAATGGGTTGATCAAACCTTTCATCGCGATTTCAAACTAGAAACATAGAGCGTCATAACAGTACTTAGGCCCCATAGCCCATCTCTTTTATCTGGCATGCATTTTGAGCCATCTTTCCCAAGAGCCCTTCAATCAACTGGCTTTCACTTTCCGAGAGGCCGGCAGTGACTAGGTGCTCCCAGTCTTTAATGTATTTTTCAATAAACGGCAGCGCCTCCCAGCCCTTTTGGGTCAAATAAACCAGGTAAGCCCGTTTATCCATGGCATCCACCTCCCGGGCTACATAACCTTCATCCTCCAATTTTTTGATAGCTTTAGCGGTAGTGGCTTTATCAATCTTTAAAAAATCCGAAAGTCCCTCTTGGCTAATGCTGTGATTTTTAGATAAAACCAATAAAAAAAAATATTGCCCGCTCCCAATATTAAAAGGGTCCAACCTCTTACCCAAATAGTTTTGGCGGTAACGATAAAGAATAGATATCCAACGGCCAATGGACGAACTATCGCCGCTCAATACGGATCACCCTTTCTGAAAAATTTTAAAGGAACAATATTAAACCTGAATTTGACAGTAAATTTTCTGGTTTGCCGGCCGACATATAGTTGCATTTGCAACTTATATTATACTAAACAATAAGCATTGATGCAACAAAGTAAAACCCAAGTAAAGGTCGTTTTCTCTTTCCGGATGTTTAGAAAAATTTTAAGTAAAAATATCTTTTGGAAATAGAATAGAAAGTATATAATATTAAAGTGAACAGCTTGCAACAAAGATCAATCCTATCCACTGGTTATTTGGAATTGTTCAGACAACATAAAAATACAGAAGGAATGAATGTATGCATGGATATTATTATTAGAGAAAATTATTCAGAAATTAGCAACTATGCCGCGGAGAAAATTGCCGATTTTGTAAAAACGAAACCCGATTGTGTACTTGGACTAGCGACCGGAGCCACTCCAATCGGCATATACCAAAAACTGATCGGAATGCATCATGAAGGTCTTGATTTTTCCCGGGTCAGAACTTTTAATCTTGATGAGTATTATGGAATAGGAATGGATCTGGAAAAACCATATAGTTCCGATCAGAGTTATGCTCGGTTTATGCATGAGGAACTTTTTAAACATATTAATGTAAAAAAAGAAAATATCCATATTCCCAACGGCCTCGCCAAGGAACCGGATGCCTTCTGCAAGTGGTATGAAGATGAGATTAACAAGGTTGGGGGAATTGATCTGCAGCTTTTAGGTCTTGGTCGCGACGGTCATTGGGGCTTCAACGAACCAGGATCGTCTCTCGGCTCAAGGACCAGAATCCAGGCGTTAACAGAGCAGACTCTGGATGATAATTACGAAGCTTTCTACAAAAAAGCGGATATCCACCGGGACCAAATGCCCCATTTTGCTATAACCATGGGAATTGGAACCATTCTTGAGGCTAAAAATATCCTGATGATTGTTAATGACGCCAAGAAAGCCGATGTAGTGGCAAAATGTCTCGAAGGGCCTATCACGTCTCAAATCACTGCTTCAGCCATTCAACTACACAGTGGAGCGATTACGGTTGTGCTCGATCAGGAGGCCGCTTCAAAACTTGAACATATTGACCATTATATTCATGTTGAAAAATTAAAACACGATTATGGGCTTTGAAAACCTATGAAGCTAAACTAAAAAGGGGTTGCTCCAAAGTTTACAGCACCCCTTCTTTTTTGTTTTAACAAGTACTGCTTATAAAAACTCCTCATTTTCTTCCTTAGTGTAAAACAAATTCATAATCTCTCCATTGTAAAGCGAGTCGTCACATTTTAGCAGCTGTAATCTGGCGTTCTCCCTGTGGATTACCGCCTTTTTTTCCATGAGAGCTATTCTTTCGGGAACGCCTTCTTTAACAATCATTTTTTTGACCTCATTAAAAAGTCCTAGATTTCCATAAAGAAATTTGCCTTCATAAAGCACTTTTGAGGCGATCATCGATTTAAGACAATCAAATTTTAGTTGACTTTTTATAGTTGACATAGTTTTAATAATATAATCGATCTCCTCCCTGCAACTAGGGTTTTTTAGTAAATACGCTTTTTGAGCGTATATCGATGAGTCAAGGCTTTTTGTAATATAATCAGGTAAACCTTCAGTAACGATTACAATATCAAGATCCGATCCGTTAACTAATTCCCCGGTAGTAAGTTCGGGCCTGGGTTCCAAATGGGCCATTTCATAGGCCACATCCCCAGCAATTATAAAGCAAGCATTGGCCAGAATGAGCTGTGAATCTTCCTGAAAATCAACTGCGTTTTTCATCACTGCTTGCGCCAGCTGATACTTTTTTTTACTAATCCCTATTATCTCTTGTTGAAGCAGATCCGCCCTTATCAGTATGGCTTGAAGTTGTCCCTCCAGACCGATGATCGAATAACTATAAAACTCCCTAATAATAGAGGGTGAGAGTCTTGCCCATCCTCCAACTTGCTTGTCAAGGCGCAAATATCTTTTCCCAACTGTTCTTAAGACAATTCCGGCGTTGTTATTGCAAATTCTCCATAAATGAAGCGCATTCATATTTGTTTTTTCAATAATTTCTTTTCCAGTTAAAGGCCCATACCTTTCCAATAATTCAATAATATTGTTCATGCGTTACTCCCCTCAAGACAACACATGGCGCCAGATTCCTTGCCTTCCTGTAAGGTTTATGCTTTTACCGCAAAGTATTCCTTTTTTGATCTTATTCTACCACTAACAGTTCATTTTGCGCATTAAATCTTTTCCTCAGTTTTTACTTAACCAATTGAAATTGACCCGGAGGATTGCCCTGCTAAAAATTACAAACCTCTTGTAGCAGGATAAATAGACCCAAAAAACGAACTAACAACGAACTAACAATGTTAACATAAATATAAAATCAGTCGTATCAAGATGTAAATCCTTGTTCTAGAAAAGGAGCATAACCGTGGGCTATTTAATAAATTCCGATTATGAAACCGATACCCTTGCGAAGTTATCAGATTTAGTCAAGAAAAACAATTATATTAATCCCCAGTTATTCAGTGAATATGAGGTAAAACGGGGACTCCGCGATATTAATGGTCAAGGGGTCCTGGCCGGACTGACCGAAATCGGCGAAGTCAATTCCTATATCATTAATGAAGATGAAATGGTCCCCGTTCCCGGACAGTTATTCTATCGGGGCGTCAATATCCAAGATCTTGTTAATGGTTTCACGAGCGAAGGCCGTTTTGGTTTTGAAGAAACCTGTTATTTATTACTTTACGGCGCGCTTCCCAATCAAAGCGAACTTCAAGACTTTGGTAAGTTATTAGCCCGAAACCGTAAGCTGCCGGAGGATTTTGCCCGGGACCTAATTCTAAAAGCGCCTAGTAAGGATATCATGAACGGATTAGCCCGAAGCGTTTTGGCTTTATATAGTTTTGACGATTATGCCGAGGATATTTCAGTCTTAAATGTCTTGAAACAGTGTATCAAGCTTATCGCCGCCTTTCCGTCACTGGCCGTCTACGGTTACCAAGCATTTTCTCATTACCATGGTAATAACAGTCTTTATATTCATAGCCCGCAACCGGAGTTGAGCACCGCTGAAACCATTCTTCACCTCCTGAGGCCGGATAGCGGCTATTCCAAACTTGAAGCCACTTTACTCGACCTAGCGCTAGTGCTTCACGCGGAGCACGGTGGCGGAAATAACTCTTCCTTTGTAACCCATGTCGTTACTTCCTCCGGAACCGACACTTACTCGGTAATGGCTGCAGCCCTTGGTTCTCTCAAAGGGCCGCGGCATGGAGGAGCAAACATCAAGGTCGTTGAGATGTTTGAAGATATGGAACTGAAGCTAAGAGACTGGACTGATGAACGGGAAATCGGAGATTATCTATTAAAAATTCTCAACAAGGAAGCTTTTGACCGTTCCGGACTCATCTATGGTATCGGCCATGCTGTTTATTCCATATCTGATCCGCGGGCAAATATTTTAAAAGAGTATGCTGCCAGACTTGCCAAGGAAAAAGGGTTGGAAGACGAGTACCATCTTTATGCCAAGGTAGAAAAATTGGCTCCGGAAATTATCTCTAACGTCCGGAAGATGTATAAAGGGGTCAGTGCCAATGTGGATTTCTATTCAGGCCTTGTTTACCGGATGCTCAATATTCCGCCTGAATTATTCACACCAATCTTCGCCATTTCCAGAATCGTCGGCTGGAGCGCCCATCGGCTCGAAGAGATTGTCAATGCCGGAAAAATTATCAGACCCGCTTATAAAAGCGTTTGTCCTAGGCGGCAATATGCTCCAATGGTTCAAAGGTGAATCCAGGATCTTAGCTTGTTCCCGGATATTAAACACGGGCGGGGACATGTTCCTTCATGTCCCGCCGATTCTGATTCGAACCGTTCCCTAATTATCCGCTAAAATTACCTTATGCGGTTTCAATCCGGTTTGCTGTTTGAAGTCCAAGCTTTTCAACAGCTCCCTCACGCATCTTGTATTTCATAATCTTTCCAGCGGCATTCATCGGAAATTCGGTTACAAAATCAACGTAACGCGGTGTTTTATGCTTAGCCATATGAGAACGGACATAGTCCTTAAGTTCATCAGCGGTCATGGTCATTCCATCTTTCAAAATTACGCAGGCCATTATCTCCTCGCCGTACTGTTCATCGGGCACACCGATTACCTGAACATCTTTCACCTTGGGATGGGTATAGATAAAATCCTCAATTTCCTTGGGATAGATATTCTCACCGCCACGGATGATCATATCCTTAATCCGTCCGGTAATCTTAAAATATCCGTTTTCATCGCAGCGAGCGAGATCACCGGTATGCAGCCATCCGTTTTCATCAATGGCAGCCGCTGTCGCTTCGGGCATCTTATAATAGCCTTTCATAATATTATAACCGCGGGCCACAAATTCGCCATCGGTGTTGGGCGGCAAATCCTTCCCGGTTGCAGGGTCGACAATCTTACATTCCACGCCGGGCAAAGCCCGGCCTACAGTACTGACCCGCAATTCTACCGAATCGTCTACCCGGCTCTGAGTGCATCCGGGAGACGATTCGGTCTGGCCGAAGACGATAGTAATCTCTTTCATATTCATTTTATCAACCACATCCTGCATCACCTTGACCGGACAAGGGCTCCCCGCCATAATCCCGGTCCGCATCTGAGAGCAGTCGGTCTTTGCAAAATCCTCATGTTCCAACATGGCGATGAACATGGTGGGAACCCCATGGCAGGTGGTGATCTTCTCCTGATTAATGCAAGCCAGTGATTGCTTCGGTGAAAAATAAGGTATCGGAGACATGGTAGCGCCATGGGTCATGGCAGCAGTCATCGCCAGCACCATGCCGAAGCAGTGGAACATCGGCACATGGATCAACATCCGGTCGGCTGTTGATAGGTCCATACAGTCGCCGATACATTTACCGTTATTAACTACATTATAATGGGTGAGCATTACCCCTTTAGGAAAACCGGTTGTTCCCGAGGTATACTGCATGTTACAGACATCATGCCTATTGAGGGAAATCGCCCGGCGATATACTTCTTCAACCGGGACCCGTTCGGAGAGGGCCATGGCTTCATCCCAGGTTAAGCAACCTTGCTGCTTCGAATCCACGGTAATAATGTTGCGCAAGAAAGGCAGCCTCTTTAAGCGCAGTGCTTTCCCCGCCTCGGAAGTTTCAAGTTCGGGACAGAGTTCCTTCATGATGCTAACATAGTCGGAATCCTTATAACCGTCGACCATTACCAGCGTGTGAGTGTCCGACTGGCGGAGCAAATATTCGGCTTCATAAATTTTATAAGCTGTGTTTACAGTGACTAGAACAGCGCCGATCTTGGTAGTAGCCCAAAAGGTAATGAACCATTGAGGAACATTAGTCGCCCAAATCGCTACATGGTCTCCCGGCTTAACCCCAAGGGCAATCAGGGAACGGGCAAAGTTATCCACATCGTCCCGGAATTCGGAGTAAGTCCGGGTGTAATCTAAGGTAGTATAACGAAAAGCATACTGATGCGGAAACTCGTCAACGACCCTGTCCAATACCTGAGGGAATGTCAGGTCGATCAGGCTATCCTTCTCCCAAATATACTTCCCGGTTTTGACGTTATTATCGAAAAGACGGCCTTTAGCAGTTTGGCTTTCCAGGTAGCGGCTCATATAGTTTGCAAAATGGGGGAAGACAACACCTGCGTCATCAAGTTCGGCAGCCCAACGTTTGACCCATTCCAAAGAAACATAGCCGTCATAGTTAATGGAGCGCAGCGCGAGTATGATAGCGTCGATCGGCAAATCGCCCTCGCCCATCAAGCGGTAGTAAGTCTTGCCATTTTCCATTATGGAATCTTTAATATGGACATGTTTGATATAAGCGCCGAGGTTCTCTACGGTTTTGCCGGGGACTTCGCCCGCATAGCGGAAAGGATGATGGGCATCCCACAAAGCTCCCACAGCATCGCTGGCCAGACTATCGAGGAGCTTACGTAGACGGCTAGTATCGGTGTAGACGCCGTTAGTCTCAACCAGCAAAGTCACTCCTTTTGATTCCGCAACCGGAACAAGACGTTCTAAAGCGGCCAAGACTACTTCGTCATCGACTTCCCCCAGAGGTTGCGGTTCAAGATCAGCCAAAATCCGGATGTAGGGAGTCCCAAGCCTAGCTGCGAGTGAGATATACTCCATGATCTCCTGATAGTTTTGATCAGCCTTTTCAGCGAACTTGAGGCAACAACCGGAAGAGAGGCAAGGTATTTTCAAATGCAACTCGGACAGTTTCTTTTTCGTCTCCGGCAATTGACTTTCGGTAAACGGTTGTGCCTTGACGGCGAAGATCTCATTACCTAACCCGCGGATTTCGATCCCGTCAAAGCCGAGGTCTTTGGCCATGGAGTAAATATCAGACCAACTGAAATCGGGACAACCCAGAGTTGAAAAGGCAATTTTCATATTTGACTTCCTCCTTAATTACTCTAGCATTAAAGGCATAAGCTGTGTACCGCGAGGCTCAAGTGTTATTTGATAGCGCTATTTTAAATGATCTAATTCATACGCTCTGCCTTAAAACAAAGGCCAACCTGGAATAACTAATGCCTCGAGTCTAGTGTCTCATGTCTATTGTTTGACACTAAAAAAAGCCCTCATCTCATGCATTTTTACAAGAGACGAAAGCTTTAAACTTCCGTGGTACCACTCTTATTGGTATAAAATACCCACTTAATAAGCATCGGTCATTAATGACGAACACCCTCTCTTGATAACGGTGAGAAACCCGGCCGCGCCTAATTGCTGTGGATGCCTAACCGGTAACCACTTCTTTCAGCTAACTGCTTAAAGGTGAGTTCACACTCTGCCCGACGGACTGTTTTTCACCGACCAACAGCTCTCTCTACCACCGACTACAGCGTTTTTTCCTTATCATCGCATTTAATTATTTTGAAGTTATAATATCAGATCTTAATGTCATTTGTCAAACATATTTTTGCATCATTTCGCCGCCACATGTTTAGTAACGATTACATCACTGCCCAGTCCAAGCACGTTGGGAATCACTACCTGTCCGGCATTAACCGGCGCTTCTAATCGCTCCTTTTTAATAGCTGTCATTACTTCGAAGATTTTATCCTTGGGAATCGGTTTAGAAAGCCTTACACTCACCAACGGCAACTCGCCGCCTTCAAGTAAAATAGAGGAAGCGATGTTTCGCTGAGGGTTGCTCAGCTCTTGCTCAACATACTCGCGTCCCCGCTTGCAGAGTGCGCCTTGCACCGCAAGGATCTTGCCATCCTCAAATTCCGCCGTCAGTTCGCAGCCGTTAGGACAAATGATACAGGTATATTCCTTGATCATTTCAAACGCACCTCCAAATCCCGAACGCTTCGTAACAACTTATGGTCTACCGGGACTTTAACCATTTCCGCAGGAACCGCTTTTTTCAGCTTAACCCAACCAATCACTGCGCCTTCCTGGACCGCCTCAATAATACAGCCCCTCAAAGGCCGTTTCACACGTAACGAAAGCTGGATGTCTCTTTTACCGCTAATAAACTGTGGGACTGTATAACCGATCTCGGGGTTAACGGCAACCTTAATATCACATTTGGGCAGACTCCCATCCCGGACATATTCAGCAACGGCGGTAGCTAAATTTTCCGCCTCTAAGGAAACAAAATCTACTAAATCATGAACATGTAACACATTTCCAGCTGCAAACACCCCGGCGACTCCGGTCTGATAATGTTCATCCACGATAGCCCCCCTGGTGCGCGGATCCAATTCTACCCCGGCGCCAAGCGATAGTTCGTTTTCGGGGATCAACCCCACCGAAAGAATTAAAGTATCGCAATCATACTCCTTTTCCGTACCCGGTATCGGTTTTAAGTTCTCATCAACTTCAGAGACGGTAACGCCGGTCAGCCGGGAACGACCGTGAATATCGGTAATGGTATGGCTGAGATAAAGTGGAATATTATAATCATTCAAACACTGTTCGATATTACGCGGTAATCCGCTTGGATAAGGCAGAATTTCAAAGACAGCCTTAACATTGGCCCCTTCCAAGGTGAGGCGCCGCGCCATAATCATACCGATGTCGCCGGAACCGAGGATAATAACATCCTTACCTACCATGGTATTGTGGAGGTTAATGTAGGATTGGGCCACCCCCGCAGTGAACACGCCGGCCGGACGTTCGCCCGGAATACCTAAGGCGCCCCGGGTACGTTCCCGGCAACCCATAGTCAAGATAACCGCCTTGGCCTCCCAAGTTATTAGACCACCCCTGGATACAGCCGTGACTTTTTTATCAGAGGTGACTGAAAGGACGGTAGTATCGACGACATAAGGGATCTTCAACCGTTCCACTTCATCAATGAACCGTTGGGCGTATTCCGGCCCGCTCAATACCTCCTTAAAACGGGTAAGGCCGAAACCATCATGAATACACTGACGCAAAATACCGCCCAAGCTCTTCTCCCGTTCCACAATTAAAATATCCCGAACGCCTTTCTGATACAATTCTACTGCGGCTGCCAAACCTGCCGGTCCTCCGCCGATAATGATCGCATCTTTTTTATCGCTATTCATTCTCTCACCTTCCCCATAAACAAGTTCGAACCGTTTCGCCCGTAAAGCACCTCAGTAACGTCCTTGCCAAGCTCTTCTTGGATAATTTGGGCGATCCGCATCTGGCAATAACCTCCCTGACACCGGCCCATCATCGCGCGGGTACGGTATTTGATACCGATCATAGTATCGACTCCCAATGGATTGTGGACTGCTTGTAGGATTTCAGCCTTGGTGACGGTCTCACAACGGCAGATTACCTCGCCGTAGTCTGGATTTTCATCAATCAGGCGGGCCTTTTCCACATCACTTTTTCCGGCAAAACGGATAATTCCTTTCCGGTTCGGATTGAAACTTTTATTGGGGCGTAACGTCTCCCGTTCCGCCAAAAGTTTGACTGCTCGGCGCGCAATCGGCAAGGCGCAGGTCAGTCCCGGGGATTCGATCCCAATTAAATTAATGATATGAGGGGCTTCCGGGCGCGCTTCAATTACAAAGTCTTTCACTACGCCTTTCCCGTCAAGCCAGGTGGTCTGAATACCTGAGTAATTACGGATATAATCGGACTTATGGATGTGGGGCCATAACTGCGAAGCGCTCTCCGCTAAAAATTCCATATTCCGCTGCGCTACGCCGTAATAAGTGAGATCTGTAACTGCGTCGGCGTCAGGACCGACGGTCACGTTCCCATCAATAGTCGGCGTGACATGAATCCCCATATAGGTGGTGCTGGGGACCGGATAGACAGGCATGGGCAATAAAGGTCCGACCTTTTTATCTAAAATGATATAATTGCCTTTAGTCCCGCCAATCCGGTAACCGGGAATACCGATCATCTCAGAGATTCTAACCGCTCCCAACCCGGCGCTATTTACTATCCAACGCGTTTCAAAATCACCTTGAGACGTAGTAACGGTATAGGTGTTATCCCCATTACGTTTGACACCGGTCACTTCATGGTTAAAATAATAATCGGCCCCATTCATTTTGGCGTTTTCCGCCAAAGCGATCGTATATTGGAAGGGGTCGACGATGCCGCTCATTGGCGAGTACATGGCAAATTCGCCGATTACCGCCGGGACCATCTGGTGAAGGCGGTCTTTATCAATCATTTCCAAACCGACGCTGCCGTTAATTTCACCTATTTCGATGGTCTTTTGTAAGCTTTCATAATCCGCTGCGGTATTTCCAACCAACACTTTTCCGGTGCGCTTAAAAGGAACATCCAATTCCTGCGCGACCTCGTCAAATTCCAAATTTCCCTCCACACAACACTCCGCCTTGCGGCTTTTGGTATCATAGGCAAACCCGCCATGAATCACCGCCGAGTTCCTACCGCTAGTCTCTACACAAACATCATGGTTCTTTTCTAAAACACCGATCTTCAGTTCGTATCTTGCCATTTCCCGGGCGATCGCGCTGCCGACTACGCCTGCGCCAATAATCAAAACCTCATATCTAGGCGTCATAATTCCCCTCCCAAAGTCATCCTATGATTTGCTTTAATTATACCACTCATATCACGTCTATAACAATACTATTTTTCATTCTTATTCGAAATTTATCTATAAAACGAACCATTTTATGAAAAATGCGGCAAAAAGTCATCCTATGAATTTACAAAATAAAACCCCATCTATCCTTTTAAACTTCGAATAGTGAGGTGTTATCTAATAGGCTTAATCCCGGCTAAATCGGTTCCGGTTATAAAGCAAATGAAACAACATTGCTTGCTGGGCGTCCGCCGCTCGGCGCTCCCGTACGGCTTCAAAAATTTCCCGATGAGATTTTACGGTCTGATCAAATTCCGGCTCAACCACACTCGCGGCAAATATCGTTATCCCTTCACAGATTACTGGTATTAGGTTGGACATCACCATATTCCGGCTGCAAGTCGCCAATTGCGTATGAAATTCGACATCCTTTTCCATAAAATCCTGACGTTTTCGAATTAATGTTTCTAACTGATCGCACAAATCACCGAGGACCAAAACATCCTCCGGTGTTGCATTTTGGGCTGCCAACGCCGCAATCTGCGGTTCAATGATCGAGCGAATTTGAATCAAATCCTCAACCAGTTTCCGCCTATCCTCCATTAGCGAAAACCCCAACGGATCGTTAGCCACGCCTCTTTTCTGGGAAATAAAGGTCCCAGCCCCTTGCCGGATGTCCAAGATATTACGGGATGCCAGCACCCGCACGGCTTCACGAATCGTATTACGACTAACCCCAAGTTGGGCCGAGAGTTCATACTCATTGGGCAGTTTTTCCCCAGCGCTATACCCGCGTTCCCGGATGAGGCGCAGCAGTTCGTCTACGGCCCGGTCACCGCGTGTCTTATTCTCCATTGGCAAGCAAGTTCTCCTTTATATCAAAACTTATCAAAAGTATCGATTTCTTCATCTGCTTCAAAATCAGTTTTATCCCAGTTTACTTTGCCGTCGGCTTTGAAGCCGAGCCACACCGGACTAATTAGATCTACCTTTTCCTTGACCTCCTTTAATCTAGCCCAAGAACCAGCGTAAATACCGTCCCAGCCTTCTTCGTAAAAAGCCAATATTTTCGGCTTCTCCGGCAACTTAGATGGAACGGGTTCCATATTTTCTCCAATTAACATTTAAATCCCTGTAGAATAATGAAGACTATAACCAAGCCTGTGATGATTGACAGCTTTCTCATGTTCATCCTTTATATGAACGCTCTAAAAAGAATTTAACCGACCATCCTTTTTCTTGATTCAAGAAAGACCGCATCCAAGCGCCATCACGCACTCCATTTATCAAACCGCCCTCCGTCAATACTTTCATATGATATGATCTGATCTATAGGCAACAGGCGTGAGATATATGAAAGCGAGTATTAAACAAATAACCATAACTCACAAAGATACACAACCAGCACCGCTCCCAAAGCCACTTTCATCAGTCCTTGTTCGTAATATGCCAAAATCAACGCGACAACCAACCCAACCAGCGAACCATGAAAATTGGAGGTTGCCGAAAGAATATTGGGAAAGGTCATCGCCCCCAATACCGCAAAGGGTGTATAATATAGAAAAGACTTAAAAAACCCGGATTCGATCTTGCGTGTAAAAACCGCGATCGGGAAAACCCTCGGGACATAGGTGACCACCGCCATCAAAAACACAGCCATCAGTACTTTGCTCAAGATTCATCCTCCTTCCTGGGAAAGAGGATCGCTCCAACAGTTGCAGCGACAATGGTGGCGATAATAATACTCCATCCGGAGGATATCTTGTTCAAATATGGCGCCCATTTAAATACCGAGCTACAAAAAACAGCCACAATCACCACTACCAATGCGGCTTTTGATTTTTTAGACGCCGGGACAAACAACGCGATAAACATGGCATATAAGGCAATCCCCATCGAACTTTGGAGTTTTTCCGGCAACACTGAAGTTGTCACCGCCCCTAATGCGGTACCCAAAGCCCATCCCCAATAAGGGCACGTGATTAGGCCCATCATGTATCCAGACGACACTTCCCCCTTCTCCAGTGAAGCGACGGCAAAAGTCTCATCCGTTATCCCAAAAGCCATAATGCATTTTTTGAAAAGCGGTATTTGGATAATTTTCTGGGAGAGGGATAATGACATCAGCAGGTATCGGATGTTAATCACGAATGTGGTTAAGGTAATCTCGAAAAGGGAAGTATTGGCTATGATCAAACCGGCCCCGGCAAACTGTCCCGCTGAGGTAAGATTGGTCATGGAAATTAAAATCGCGATCCAGACCGGTATCCCGCCGCTGACCGCCATTAATCCGAAAGTAAAGGAGACCGGAAGGTAACCCAGAGCGATCGGTATCCCCTGCTTAATTCCCCGGTTAAAATCGGAATTTTCATTTTTTCTTTCTATAAAAAATCTTGAACTAATTTTCTCGTTCCGAGTCATTTTTAGCATTTCCAGACCAGCTTGGCTTCATCCATATTGCGAACTACATCAAGCCGCTTTTGTTTTTTAAACTAGCGCAATTCAACTAAAATTACCGTTATATAGTTCCGTCGAGCTTTTAATTGGCTCTGCCTTCTTGCGGCTGTACAGTAGGTTACATTTATAAATTCACCTCCTTTTTTTATCTTCCTTCATGAAAAAACATTTGTTACTGATTGACATCTCATTTCAACCATCATCCTCAACGCTCTGGATTGGCAATATATAAATAGAACCACCGCGCTTGCTGTTCTTTTCAAACTCCTCATGGATTTCATCCCAAATTGCGCTGGTCACTTCTTTCGTTGCGGTAATCAGTACAATTTCCTCTTCCGGTTCGATTTTGATACTAAATAAACCCTCCTTAGCCGAATGATCCACCCCCCGGGCCCGGAGAATAGTGGCGCCGGTCGCTCCGACTTTATTGGCGGCCATGATCACTTTATCAGCATATCCTAAGGGGACGATCACCATATTCATAAAATAATTCATCGCTCCGCCTCCTCGTCTTGCCTGCCATTCTGAAACAGACCAATCGTCTTGCTAACACCGATTTTAACCAAAATCCCCGTATTCGGCTGGTCCAAGTGTAGTTGTTCCCTTAGAAGGACAGCCAACTGACGGGCGGATTTACTTTCCATTAACATTAATACCGCTTCTTTCTCCGGCTCAACTATCATGTTTAATACAATATTCAATTGGCTGGCGGAACCACGGGCTTTAATTATTGTCCCTCCATAATAACCGGCATCCTGACTGATTCGAATAACACTTTCCCCTTTACCTTTGTCAACTACAAGGAATAAAGCGGTATAATCCCATTGATTTTTAGCCGGTAAACCGCTATTATCCCATTTGATTGAAGTATCTTGCTTTATTTTCAATATACACGCAAGAGGCATCGTAAAAGCTATCCCATGATTAGATCGATCGAAATGAAATTTCTCGTTTAGCCGAACCAAGATTTCAGTTTCTCTGTCGCCAGGTACTACGATTAAGATGATCTCTTTAGCTACTTCATTCAATTCGATCAGCTTTAAAACATTATTGTTGATGGTGCCTTTCCCAAAAAAACAGCTTGCGTCCCTGGCCCCCATCTCCCGGGCAAATCCTAAGATCCTACTTCCCTTGCCCCGGTTTACGATGATAGCCAGCAGGCTATAGGACATGCCATTTGACAATTCATGATTCACCATATCAGATTTCCTCCGTATCTTTACCCGTTTCGCATACTTCCGACAACAAAGGACGGGTTTTTAACTTATAAACCAATCCTAGCAATTGCAAGGCTATTAAAGGCGTCATCGCTACTAATGCAATAATTCCAAAGCTATCCTGGACAATATTGGCGCCGGGAATAAACTCCGCAGCCCCTTGCGCGAAAGGCAGAATAAAAACCGACGTCATGGTTCCCGCCGCAACCCCTCCGGAATCATAAGCAATACCAACAAAGATATCCGGGACTATAAAAGATAAGATGATTGCAATAACCATCCCCGGAAGCAAGATATGCCAAAGTTGAAGTCCGGGAATGGAGATTCTAAGCATCGACAAGCCGACCGCAGCCGCAACACCCAAACAAAGGGTCAACATTACCCTAAGGGCTTTGATCGATCCGGCCGTATTATCTTCAATCTGACGGGTAAGCACATGCACCGACGGCTCAGCGGGGATGGTTATAATCCCAAATACCATTCCCACAAGCACTAAGAGCCACGGCTTCTCAAATGCCGCTATTTGATAACCCACTTGGCGGCTGGCTTCGAGAAATCCGATGTTGATGCCGGTAAGGAAGATAACAAAACCAATGTAAGTATAAGCGGAACCGACAAAAATACGTTTCAGCTTGTACAGCGGTAGTTTGACCCAAATTAATTCAATCATTACATAAATAGCTAAAATAGGCATTAAAGCAAAAAAAGTTTCCTTGCCATTCTCTGAAATAACCGCAAGGACGCCATGTAGTACACTATCGGTCGCTATTTCAGCCGCCGGCAATCTTCCGCTTATTGGTCCCGTAGCGGTAAGAATCCCCTGGAGCATAACGGCTACAATGGCCCCGGTTGAAGCAATACCCAGCATCCCAAAGCCATCATTCTCCTCGATTTCATTGCTGCGGGTCATTGCCGATATCCCTACCGCCAGTGCAAGTATGAACGGGACCGAAACAGCGCCTGTGGTATTACCGGATGCATCAAAAGCAATCGCCAGGAAATCAGGTTGGGTGAAAACCCCCAGCCCTAAAATGATTAGGTAAACAACTGTCATAAACCGATTCAGACGAACATTCTTCAATATTCTAAATATACCAAATGAGACCATAGCGCCAACTCCGGCGGATACCAGTAAGATCATGAGATTCGAATCGAAACGGCCGCTGGTAATCGCTTTCACCTGATCCGCCAAAATATGCAGATCCGGTTCGGCAACAGTAACAATGAATCCGAATAAACCTCCACCCAATAAAATCAACCAGAGTTTGTTCGATTTTACCAATACTTCACTGATCCGCTCGCCAATCGGGGTGATGGAAATATCGATTCCCAATAAAAAGAGAGGTATGCCGATAATCATCAGTAATGAGCCGAATAAAAATTTGCCGATAATATGCGTGTCTAGTGGGGTTAAGGTGAAATGCAAGACCAGAATAATGGTTGTAACCGGGAGTACCGAAAACAGAACTTCTTCCAATTTAGAAATAAGCAGACCCAAAAATTATCCGTCCTTTCTTTCAACTGAAATCATTGTTGTAAATCTTAGTATCCCTCTACGAATGTTTACTATATCGTCTTTACATTAAACAAGTTATTATTGTGAAGTCTTTTATATCTCCGTGCTGAGAGGATGTTTTCCCGGTTGCCCGTAACTGCCATTACTATAGTAGTATATCAGAACATTACCAATGGTGGAAGTAGGGTGGAAATCCCGCCGGGAAAAAACAGCCTCCTCACTTGACACCCTATTTAGATTTTTCGATTTGAATTCCGTTCGTGATACTCTCCTCCTTCATTGCTGATTACAAGGCGATTAAGCTTTTCCGTCATAACTAACATTAAAACTAGAAACAGGCTCAAATAGACCGGATATACGGCAATTGTCACATAATTGACCAACAAGCCGAATAGAGGCGGCATAAATGTTGAACCAGTATAAGCGCTTGCCATCTGAATTCCAATGATGGCTTGAGAATTCTCTGTTCCAAAATTTCTCGGTGTCTCATGGATGATACAGGGATAGATAGGCGCGCATCCCAAACCGATCAAAACCAAACCCATCAAAGGCATCAGGCTAATTTGCGCGGGTAGAATCACTACCAACAACCCCACTGTGATGATAGTCAGTCCGATACGAATCAGATTGCGGTTACCCAATCTGTCAGCAATAAAGCCGTTTAAAAAACGTCCAAAAGTAATACCCAAGTAGAACAAAGAAGCCCATCCCGCCGCCGCTTCAACCTCAATTCTCCGATGCAAGACCAGGTAGCTGCTGGCCCACAGACCCGTAGCGCTCTCGAAGGCGCAATAGCCGAAAAAGGCCGCTAACACCTGCTTAACCCCTTTTATTCTCAATGCTTCACGGATTTTCAAATGTTTAGAAGTTCCCGCTTGACTTTCCCGCTTCAGCTGTTCCTGTTTTTTCCAAATAGGTAAGCTGACAATAAGAAGCATTGTCAATGCAATTTGAAGAATGCCGACTATCATATAACCATTTTGCCAACTATTTTTGACGGTCAAGCAATAACCCATGATATAGGGCCCAATGGATGCGCCTACACCCCAAAAACAATGCAGCCAACTCATGTGTTTCGAAGCATAATGGAGCGCCACAAAATTGTTTAGAGCCGCATCCACTGCGCCTGCTCCAAGACCATAAGGAACGGCCCAAAGACAAAGCATCCAGAAAACGCTGGAAACAGAAAATCCAATTAGCGCCACCGCTGTCATCAAGACACTGATAACCGTCACTAGGCCTGTACCGAACCTGCTAATTACTCGGTTAGCATTTAAGCTCGAAACGATGGTGCCCCCGGCGATAATCATAGAAACCACACCGGCATAAGAAACAGCCGCCTTCAGCAGGGGATACATGGAAGGCCAAGCCGAACCCAGCAGGGCATCGGGTAATCCCAGACTGATAAAGGCTAAATAGATTAACGCCAACAATAACGAATACATAATTGCTTCCCCCAATCAACATATCATCTGTACAAACAATAAAAAAATACAGATCTAAGTCCACAATAACAATAAGACTTTGGTCTGCATACAGACAAGATGGAAATACGCTAAAGATATGAGCAACTAAACAGGGCATAATTCCTCGCGGCACCATTGAAAGAGATCATAAGCGCCTTACGATTCTTCGTCTTCCTCTTCATCATCATATTTAAGATGTTCAGCATCTTCCAGATGGGGACTGACTTCGATCCGAATCAAAGAGTGGTTGCATGACCGGAAAGCACACCGAGGTCGCAGTCGATGCAACGCATGATAACCATGTCAGCACCCTCTCGACGAATTTGACTCCGCGAGGCGTAGTTATAATTAAGATTAATTTATCAATACTCATTTTTATTTATCATTATTCTTAATTATTGATAAATTAACATTTTTAATAGTTTAATCGATATTTTGTGGAGTTATTCCATTATTTCAGGTCGTTCCATGATTATTTTAAGTAGTTTCTCCATTATCCCGCGCTGTTTTTCCATTATTCCGGAACAATCCGCCATTATTTCATGAAGTTCTATGATTATCGCGCGTCGTTTGATCACCTTTCTTCGCCGTTTAATCATTTTTTCATGCGGTTTTATGATTTTTTCGCGGGATCTCCCACAGTCTCCGACTTGCAGAATTTCCATACTCCCGGATGGTTTATCGATCAACTGAGCCGTTGCCTCAAGCATCTCAAATTTACCTATGGGATCTGGAACGGTATCATATAATAATAGTACATTGCGTAAGTCTATATTATCAAAAACCGAAAAATCAAAAAAGCACTTTAATAATTCCGCCCGATAAAAATATATATCTTTTCTTGTCATTTTTCCTATATATATCTTAGGCATGCCCAAACCAAAAGTCTGCCTCATTTATCGTGAAAGGAAGATCCTTAGTTGGAGCCCATTTCATGACACCCAATTCCATGGGTTCTCCTACTATATCATCAAGTTCAGCTTCCTCATCAACAAATATGGCCACCTGTTCTGACTCCAAAATTTCCTCATTGATTTGAAAGTACTGATCGGCCCCGCAGATCCCTGAATTAACGATCATTTTGCCCATTGACTCCCAAATAGCTTTTCAGAGCATCCTGCAAAATGTGAGAAAAATTAACGTTATTTTCCACGGCTATATCATCCAGCCACTTCGGAATGGTAAGGGTCTTCTTCACGGCTTTATTCCTCATTTCATCCCGGAATGGCGGCATCCAAGCCTCAACCATCACCACAAAACGATCTTTTTCCAAAGTAGACAATTTAGAAATTTCAGTAGCTTAATGCCCTATTCCCAACATCCTCAACCTTTACCGCCGTTCAATCCTCGCCACGCATTCCACGTGATAGGTATGGGGGAACATATCCACCGGCTGCACTTCCTTGGTCTCATACCCTAGCTCCGTCAGGAGCTTCAAATCCCGGGCCATCGTCCCCGGATTGCAACTGACGTAAACGATGCGCTTGATCATATTCTCCGCCAAGCTTCGCAGCACCCGCTCCTCGCAACCGGAACGGGGCGGGTCCAGGACCGCCACATCGAAAAAGAGTCGTCCTGCCACCAGCTTCGGCAGTTCCTTCTCCACCGTCCCGGTAATGAACCGGACATTCTCGATCCCGTTTAAAACCGCGTTTTCCTTGGCATTAGCCACTGCTTGGGGAACAACTTCAATGCCGTATACCATCTTGGCCTTATTCGCCAAAAACAGCGTCAGACTCCCCACCCCCGCGTAAGCGTCCAAAACCAACTCCCGCCGGGAAAGTTCCGCATAATCTACAGCCTTGCCATAAAGGGTTTGGGTTTGGACTGGATTTACCTGAAAGAAGGAACTGGCCGAAAACTTAAATTGTAATCCTCCCACTTTCTCAACGATCCCGTCGCTGCCCCATAATACCCGGTTGATATCGCCTAGAATCACATTCCCCCGGGTCCGGTTAATATTATGAACCACGCTTTTAATCTGCGAAAAGGCAGCAGCCAAGTCCCGGGCGATCCGGGGGCCAACCGGGAAATAATCGCCGTTAGTAACCAACACTACCATTACTTCTCCGGTTAAATAGGCGGTTTTGATCAGTACATGGCGCAATAAACCTTTCCCGCTTTTTTCATTATAAATAGGCAGCCGGTATTCATTCGCCAACTCCCTTATTTTGAGCGCAATCTTATTGGTGATCAAAGGCTGAATCAAGCAATCGGAGACCGGAACCAGCCGGTGAGTCCCTTGTTGGTAAAAACCGAGGACCAGTTTATCCTTGTAAATGCCCACCGGATACTGGACCTTATTCCGGTAACGCCAGGGGTCTTTCATTCCAAGGGTCGCGTGGACCGGAATATCCCCCAAACCGCCGATTCGTTTCAGGGCGTCAATTACCCTTTGGCGCTTCAATTCCAACTGCGCCCGGTAGTCCAAATGCTGAAGCTGGCAGCCGCCACAAATGCTAAAAATTGGGCAATTAGGAGTAATCCGCTCCGGAACGGTATTCAAGACTTGCACAACTTTCGCCCGGGCATAATTCCTTTTCACCTCGGTAATTTTAGCTTTTATCGTCTCTCCCTTGAGCGCTCCCGGGATAAAGACGGTAAAATTCTGAAAATGCCCCACACCTTCGCCTTCATGCCCGTAACCTTCAATAACAGCCTCGATTTCCTGTTCTTGATTGACCGGAACCATATCCAATCTCCTATTATTTTTATAAAATATCGATCCGCTAACAATCCAACCCGGCGGATCTAAAACAATGAGAATTCATCGCTATAAAGTCGGTTTGAATGATCTTACCCCGGGTGTTATTTAAAAAGTTCGGAGGTGTCTTTTGGTAGAGGAATAACGATGAATTATTGTCCCTGGTTGGAAATAACATTGCCCAAATATCAAAGCTCGTTTGACAATCGAATTTCAAGCCCTGGCAATCATCGGCATAAATCCTTATACTGAGGTTATCTGATCCCAGTTAAATTATAACCAATAAGTAAGTGAAAAACAACTTGCCTTAGTAAATGAAAAGCTTCTAAATCTTAAATCGCTAATAATTCATCTTGATTTAAAATAAACTCATTCAAAAATTTACTGGTCCTATCTCATACTTTCTCCTCCATATTTCGCGCCCGGGATGGAATAGTCTTAAAATTCAAATTATGGATCGCCTTGACATACCGGATGGTTCGATACTTAGCTCGCATCACGACCGAATGGGTCACTGCTGTTTGACCGCTTCCAAAACTAACGCCTTCGAGGAACTCCCCACCTGTAATTCCCGTAGCGGCAAAGATTATCTCTTCGCCTTTAGCCAAATCTTCAGTATAATATACTTTGTCCAATTTATAGCCCGCCTTGGCTACATTTTCTTTCTCGGCATCATTAATGGCCAAAAATTTGGTTTGAATCTCGCCGTCAAGACAACGTAAAGCCGCGGCCGCCAGAACTCCTTCCGGTGCCCCGCCAATCCCCATATAAATATCAACATTATTGATTGCAGTAGCAATAGCCCCGGCAACATCTCCGTCAGTGATCAACTTAATTCGGGCGCCGGTGCTCCGGATCTCTTCGATTAAACTTAAATGTCTTTCTCGATCTAGAATCATGATCGTCAAATCTTTGATATTTTTATTCAAGACCGCCGCCGCTACCTTTAAATT
Organism: Bacillota bacterium; assembly: GCA_023394955.1. Classification (GTDB taxonomy): domain Bacteria; phylum Bacillota; class UBA4882; order UBA8346; family UBA8346; genus JAAYHS01. The sequence continues at coordinate 84,738 of JAEWZY010000018.1, read as the reverse complement.
CTCCCGAACACTCGCGTTAATATCTAATTTCCCTTTTAACTCCGGGCCACAAGCCAATTTTTTCACATAAAAAGAGGGCGCCGGTAACAGGGATCCATGTTCACCCGCAGCCACTACCGATAATGCATTAGGCGACCCATTAGCCACCAAACGGGTTCCGTCAACCGGATCCACCGCAATATCCACTTCCGGGACATCGTCGGCCCAGCTTCCTACTTTTTCACCTATGTAAAGCATCGGCGCCCGGTCTTTTTCCCCTTCGCCAATTGTCACAGTGCCTTTAATTGCAATTAAATCCAACATCCCGCGCATTGCATCTGAAGCGGTTTGATCCACTTGTTCCTTATTGCCATTCCCTAACCAGCGGCTAGATCGTAAGGCTGCAGCCTCGGTCACTCTAATAAACTCCATTGCGATGCCTCGTTGTAAATCTGCCATATTTCGCGCCTCTTTTCCTGTTTAATTTAGACGAAAATTTAATCCCGCTTCTCACCATTTAATTATACAAGGTTTACGCTAACGGGAACAATATTATCATTAAAGATGATTACCGAATAATAATCAAAAAAGTGTATCAAACAAGATACACTCTTCTTACCGATTTATATTATAGAGAACGGCTTATTTGATCAATCTAATTTGAATAAGATTCAATCACTGATTTCCACATTTGGCTTCTGCCGCGTTCCTATTGATTCTTCGTCCGAGATATCAATTACCAACATTGGCGATTCATTGATTTTGATGAATCCGGCTTTATGAGATTGTTCTTCAACCCAAGCGACGGTCTTCATTTGGTCCCTAGCTTTCTTCATCTCCGCTAGTTGTTCCGACATTTTTTGATGTTCTGTTTTTAAAAAGTTTAATTCTTGGTTTTTAACTACTAAATGATAAACTCCTTCAACCAGTGGCAAAAAGAGAACACGGAACCCGAGAAACAGCATAAATCCCCAGGCCAAAAAGGGCCAAAAACTCCGGGGCTTGAAACGCAGCCGGATTTTGACTTTTGTTTTGAGAACCCTTCCAGGGGCCTGCGCCTGCTCCTCAGCCCGGAGCCACGACGTATCTTTGGTGAGATAGGCCCGATTATCCATTTGATTCACCCTCGTTATCATCGGCTCCGGCAATTCCTAGAGCGGTTCCGGGAATGATGATTACCACTTCATAACCCTTGGTCTTAGCGCGATTAAAAAGCGTCGCCACCGTGCTAGGGGTCAACTTCAGTTTCTTAGCTATGTTTTCGGAACTTTCGCCCATCTCCTTTAAGACCACGACCTGGCGTTCCCGAAAACTTAAATTTTCGACTCCCCGAATTTCCAGTTTCATTATATCACCGATATGACAAATTGACTACAATTATTGTACATAATTTCTACAAAAACTATGAAACTCCTGTCAGCTTAAAAATTATTAAGCTATTACTCGCTCATCGAATGGGCAATGGCAACAAAATGAGTCCTTTAGTGTTGAAAAATGAAAAAGGAAAACCAGTAGCGTTTGGTTCCCCGTCTAAACCATATATTATATTATTTATAACTTTCTTATATAAAAATGATTGTCTATTGTCCTTCTTAACCTCCGGATAAGTTTAGGGATCGTCTTCAACTTACTGCCTGTTCTTCATTAACGCTATTAATAATTAACCTTCTGGCGCCGACATAACGCTGAAAATAATATCCGCTATCAAGCGGACTGATTCGTACCGCTCCATAACCTGATGATGCATGAATAAACCGGTTTTCACCCAGGTAAATACCTACGTGATTTACCGTATTGGAACCCTTGGTTTTAAAGAAAACTAAGTCCCCCGGGAGCAACTCCGTTTTCGACTGAATCGCCGCGCCTTTCTCTATTTGCTGCTTTGCTTGATGGGGCAAGTTAATCCCGATTTTGGAAAAAACATATTTAGTAAACCCGGAACAATCAAAGCCACGGGGTGAGGCGCCTCCATAAACATAGGTAATACCCAGAAAATTTTCAGCATAAGAGATTATCTCGTTTACCGTGGTCCTGGTGAAGCGTTCCCTTGAATTACCTTGGTTTAATGGTTGCAACTCGACAAATTTCCGGTAAACCCATCCAGCCTGTCCATTGGCTAATTGAACCTTATGCCAATCTTCGGTCTTTTCTATAACCACAACCTTTAATCCCCGTTTTAAAACGGAAATAACCCGGCTATCCAAGCTCGGTTCAGCCCGGAAATTAACGCCGTTCCCTTTTATGACACCGGATTGGAGCATCTCCTCGCCATGGGTTATCGAAGCCATGACGGCTAAACAGATTAGTAAGAAAAAAATTCTGCCTTTGGTCATCTTTCTTTCGGTTCCCCTTTCATGTCTATTAAAGGTGGCGGTAAAATTGAACGGCTATTTATTTCTACGCTTAGTCCTAAAATCCTTTGAAACGCCGCGTTCGATCTTTAATTTAGTATTGGTCAATTTTTACCAAGCAATGCTCCCTTTTTTGAAGTCCGCATATCAATAACACCCGTAATAATTTTTTAGTTTAAGGGCGGTAGGATTCTACCGGTTTTTGTCGAAATTTCCTGTATTCTTGATACTATACAGGAGGTCTTTTGATGAAAAGTCTTGCTTACAACCCCTATCAAACAGCCCAGGAACAATTCGATAAAGTAGCCGACTTAATCGGATTGGAGCCATCTTTAAAAGAATTTCTCCGCCAACCGATGCGGGAATATCATTTTACCATTCCGGTGAAAATGGATGATGGAACGGTAAAAGTTTTCAAAGGTTTTCGAGTACAACACAACGATGCCCGAGGCCCGGCCAAGGGAGGCATTCGCTTTCATCCCGAGGAAACCGCGGATACCGTTCGCGCCCTTTCAATGTGGATGACCTGGAAATGTTCAGTGGTTGATATCCCTCTGGGCGGAGCTAAAGGCGGAGTTATCTGCGATCCCCGCAGTCTCACCGAACGCGAACAAGAACAACTTTGCCGCGGCTGGGTTAGGCAACTTGTTCGGAATCTCGGTCCCTGTCTGGATGTTCCGGCTCCGGACGTAATGACCAACGCTAAACATATGTTATGGATGTTGGATGAATTCGAAACCATTCACGGCGGACGTTATCCCGGTTTTATCACTGGTAAGCCGGTAGGAATGGGCGGCTCATTGGGTAGAACCGAAGCTACCGGTTTCGGTGTGATTTATGTATTGCGCGAGGCGCTTAAAGAATTAGGGATTAAACCCGAAAACACCACCGCTTCGATCCAGGGTTTCGGAAACGTAGCCCAATACGCTGTTAAAAAATATCATGAACTCGGTGGTAAAGTCATTGCTATTTCTTGTTGGAATAATAATGATAAAACCGCTTATACCTACCGCAAAAAAGACGGAGTCGATGTCCAAGCCCTAATAGGGATTACAGACTCCTTTGGCAGCATTGATAAGAACAAGGCTCAAGATTTAGGTTATGAGGCGCTGCCGGGTGAAGCCTGGATCGAGCAAGATGTGGATCTTCTAATCCCAGCAGCCCTCGAAAACCAAATTACCCAAGACAATGTTGGAAAAATCAGCAAACAAGTTAAAGCGCTTGTGGAAGCGGCTAATGGTCCTACCGCATTAGAAGCGGACCAGGTTATTAAAGAACGTGGTATTTTCCTGGTTCCCGATTTTCTGACCAATGCCGGCGGCGTTACCTGTAGTTACTTCGAACAAGTCCAATCTAATATGAATTTTTACTGGGAAAAACCAGAAGTGCTGGAGAAGTTGGACGCCAAAATGACCTCCGCTTATCATGGTGTCAGCGAGGTTGCTCGGAAACAAAAGGTTTATATGCGTGACGCCGCTTATATCATCGCTATCAATCGGGTAGCGCAGGCTGTCAAAAGCCGCGGCTGGGTATAATATAATAGAAGATAGGTCTCATCTAAGTGGGGGTTGGAATGGAGCAAACCAAAAAAACCGACGATCCGTTGCTTGAGGTTCTCAAAGAGCGAGCCAAAGAATTAAATTGTTTATATCAGATTGAAGAAATCTTAAATAACCGCCAATTATCTTTGCCTGAAATCTTCGAGGGGATTATTAAGGCCATACCCTCCGGTTGGCAGTTTCCTGAAATTTGTCAGGCCAGGATCGTTTATGAGAACTCCAGCTATCAATCGCCTGATTTCCAACCCTCTTCCTGGATGGACAGCAGTAACATTAAGGTTGATGAGAAGGTCCTCGGTAAGGTTGAAGTCTCCTACGCTAAAAAAGTTCCCTGGCGGGAAGGGGGCTTTTTTCTTGATAAAGAGCATACTTTGATCCAAACTATCGCCGACCGGATTGGGCAAGTGATTCTACACCGCCGTATGGAGCATATTTTACGGGAATGGGACCTTGCCAAACAAGAACTCTCTGAACACCAAAGCGGGCGCAAAGAGTGGATGATCATTATCGACCTGTTGCGCCGGACCGATAAAAATATGTTGATTCATATTTGCCAAAAGATGATTAAGTATCTATCTTGGAGCGGGATTGATGAAGCAGCCGAAATCATGCCCAAATTTGACGCCCGGCTATGGGAACAATCCGGAGGAAAAAGCGGTGAATTAAATTCCCCCAGTATCAAGCAACCGATTGATTTGCTAAACATGTGTGACCGGGCTTTCAAGATCGCCGCAGAGCGCCTCAGCGACAGTGAAATTACCGCCCAATTGAAACAATGGATTCTTGAAGAAAAGGGTTACCATCTCATCAAAGTGATTAACCGGATTGGCGCTTCTTTACCGGAAATAATTGAAGCTGTGACCCAGTATTGCAATCTGGCCGAAGGAAACGACTTGCTCTATTCTCCGACCGAACGCTGGCTAAAGGTGGCTCTGATCAGGCGTTTTCTCTCCGATGATCTGAACTTTATCAACATTGCCAAACAATATATTGATGTCAAAGATTTTAATGATCTTATTCAACGAATCATTTTTTCCTCCGGAAGCCATGGCAAGCTCGGTGGAAAAAGCGCCGGCATGATCTTAGGCTATCAAATCCTCCATAAACTGAAGGACCAATTGACCCTATTTTACCCCTTAAAACTCCCGAAGACCTGGTTTATAACTACCGACGGCGCCACTGAATTTCTACATTATAATAACCTTGAAGACTTTTATGAATTAAAATATAAGGACATGAATGACATTAGAGCTAATTACCCTAATATCATTCAGTTAATGAAAAATTCCCGGTTTCCGTCGGGAATGGTCAAAAGTCTGGCCATGGCCTTAGATGATTTGGGAGATACCCCTTTGATCGTCCGAAGTTCAAGCCTGTTAGAAGACCAGATTGGCGCTTCTTTTTCTGGTAAATATAAGAGTCTTTTCCTAGCAAACCAGGGCAGTAAGCAAAAAAGGCTTGAAGAACTAATGGACGCCATCGCCGAAGTATATGCTTCCATCTATAACCCGGATTCCTTGCAATACCGTTCCGAACGCGGACTGCTAGATTTTCATGAAGAAATGGGGATTATCATCCAAGAACTAGTTGGTATTAGGGTAGGCCCCTACCATTTCCCTATTTGCGCCGGGGTCGCCTTCACCCATAATGAGCTGCGGTGGTCACCCCGGGTTAAGCGGGAGGATGGCTTGATCCGAATAGTGCCGGGCTTTGGGACCAGGGCTGTCGACCGTCTCAGTAATGACTTTCCGGTCTTGGTATCACCGGGACAACCGGCGCTTAGGGTTAATCATACCCCTGAGGAAGTGAAACATTATTCTCCCAAAAAGATCGATCTGATCAATCTAGAAAAAGAAACCTTCGAAACCGTTGACATAAAAACCTTTCTCGAAGAATATGGCAGCCTAATACCGAACATCAACACTTTAGTCTCGATTTATTGTGAGAACCACATAACCCAGCCTTCGAGGTTTGAAATCGATTTTGAAAAAGATGATCTAGCGGTCACTTTCGAGAGCTTATTTAGTAGAACCCCCTTCTTGAGACAGATCGAAACCATCCTCAAAACTCTGACGGAAAAGATGAATAATCCGGTTGATTTGGAATTTGCTTTTGATGGAGAGCATTTTTATCTGTTACAATGCCGTGCCCAGAGTTCCGCCGATGATAATCGACCCTGCCCAATCCCTAAAGACATGCCTAAGGAAGATATCATTTTTTCGGCCAACCGTTATATTTCAAACGGAAAGATTCCCAGCGTGTCTTATATTGTTTATGTCGATCCCGAAGGATACGGCGGGCTATCCAAATTAGAAGACTTGATAAGGGTAGGGCGGGCTGTAAGCATGCTCAACTCCTTACTCCCGAAACGCCAGTTTATTCTGATGGGTCCCGGACGTTGGGGAAGCAGGGGCGATATCAAACTTGGGGTCCAAGTTAGCTATGCCGATTTGAACAACACTTCACTTCTGGTCGAGATAGCCCGCCAAAAAGGTAACTATCTCCCGGAATTGTCATTCGGGACTCACTTTTTTCAGGATTTGGTCGAATCCAACATCCGTTATCTCCCGCTTTATCCGGATGATAATAACACTATATTCAATGAAAACTTTTTAACTAAAAACCAAAACCTACTGGAGAAACTGCTACCGGAATTTAGCGATCTGGCTGATGTAGTACGGGTGATTGACGTACCAAACGCCACTTACGGAAAAGTCCTGAGGGTCCTGATGAATGCCGATCTAGAAGAAGCAGTCGGCTATCTAACCGAACCCAACGTCACGGCGCCTGAACCGAAACGAGAACCCGAAGAACTCCTTCCCCGCCCCGACGATAATTTTTGGCAATGGCGGCTCCATATGGCGGAACGAATCGCGGCCGAATTAGATCCGAAACACTTTGGTGTGAAAGGAATCTATCTTATTGGCAGTACCAGCAATGCCACTGCCGGACCCGGAAGCGATATCGACCTTCTGATCCATTTCCAAGGCGACGAAACTCAACGGGGAGAGCTTTCCAAATGGTTGGACGGCTGGAGTTTATGCTTGGCTGAGATCAATTATTTAAAGACCGGTTATAACTCCCCTGGATTATTGGATGTTCACTTTGTGACTGATGAAGATATCGCCAACCAAACGTCATTTGCGGTTAAAATCGGAGCGGTCGACGAACCGGCCCACCCTTTGCAACTGAAATCACAAGTTTAGTCATGAGGCGCGAGGCCCTTAGATATTTTCCCCAACCTGTTTGCCAAAGGAGCGGCATTCTTCCAAAGCCGACTCGTCAGGGTTCCAAGCGGCTTTCAAACCATCGTTCAGCAATTCAAACCCCGCTTCCGCCAATTTTTCATTGATTATTTCAACCGATTCGCCGCTCCATCCGATACTACCGAAAGCAGCCCCCCGCTTTCCCTTAAATCCTAATCCTTTGATTTCTTCCAAGATTCCTGCTACCGAAGAAAGAATCCCCCGGTTGACCGTGGGCGACCCAACTAAGACTGCTTTAGATTTAAACACTTCAGTGATGGCGTCATTCTTATCGGAACGCGCTGAATTATATAGCTTTACCGTTAATTCCTGGTTGGCGGATTTAAGCCCCTCCCCAATCGCCTCCGCCATCTTCCGGGTGCTGTTCCACATGGTGTCATAGATAATCGTCACTTGATCCTCTTGATAATCTTTGGCCCATTTTAGATATTGCTGTACAATCTGTAGGGGATCTTCACGCCAGATTATGCCATGACTAGGGCAGATCATGTTCACCGGAAGGCCTAATCCGATTAACTCAGTGATCTTCTGTTCCACCAGTTTACTAAAGGGCGTCAAAATATTGGCGTAATATTTGATGGCCTCCTGGTATAATTCGGCCCGATCCACCTGATCATTATAGCGGTATTCCGAAGCATAATGTTGACCAAAAGCGTCGTTGCTAAAAAGGATATTATCCCCGGTCAGATAAGAGAACATGCTGTCGGGCCAATGTAATAGCCGGGCTTCTACAAAGACCAACTCCCTTTCTCCCAAAGATAGCCGGTCCCCGGTTTTTACCGGAACAAAATTCCAATCTTGATGGAAATGACCTCTCAATGATTTTATTCCGTTGGATGTACAATAAATAGGCGTCTCGGGGATTAATTCCATCAGTTCCGGCAAGGCCCCGCTATGGTCGATCTCCGCATGGTTGGCGACGATATAATCAATCCGGCTTAAATCGATCTCTTGTTTTAATTTTTTGATAAACTCCACGGAATAAGGTTGCCAGACAGTGTCAATCAACGCGTTTTTCTGGTCCCGCACCAAATATGCATTATAGCTAGAGCCCCGGTGGGTCGAGTATTCCTCACCATGAAACGAACGGAGTTCCCAATCAGTCTTGCCAACCCAGGTTACATGGTCGTTAATCTTAAAATTCATATCATATTCCCCTCCAATTATTAAGTCTATATAATTGAAATAAATTCGTTAAAAAATCATTTAATAAAATTACCGCTATCAAACTCTTTATCGGCCATTTCATATAATTCTTGATCTTCCCGGGCGATCCTCTGAGTCAAAGCAGTTAGAATTGTTTCAGTTTCCAGCCGGAATTGGTCGTATTGGGCCTTGATTTTAAGTACACTATTCCAGTGTTTGAGATAGGCCTCGAAAGTTTCTTTTAGATTTCCCATTTCATTCATAAAATTCTCAGCGGTTTGTCTGACCTTTATCTCATCGGAGGTCAATAACTTGGGGTATAAAGCCTTATCCTCCATTGTAAGATGAACCTTCAACTTCCCGGCTAGTTTCGGTAAAAGCTCACCAACTCTTTCAACCGTTAGCGAGTTTGACTTGAAAGCCGCCGTTATTTTTTCAACTAGATCTAAAACCTCCCCATGTTGTCTGCGTAAATTATCGCTAAATGCCATAGTCGATCTCCTTTTACCAAAATTTAAACTCAAATTTTCATTTTGATTCAATACCTAACCGGGGAAAAAATCGAAATAAATATAACTCGACTTTTAACCCCGGTTTTGCTAATAATTATTTCTTTTATCCTAAATAAACCTCTTGCAAATGATGGAGCATCCGGTGAAACTCCTCATGTTTGCCCGCTCCCACCCTTTGTTCCTCAATTTCCTCAAACCCTTGCATTAAGGTCTTGTTTTCCTCGGCTGAAAATGATTTTTCAGCTATCGGGTAAAGAATATTGTCTTCCTTATCAATGTGCCTCAAAAGTAAATCACTGTACTTTTCAATATTTTCAATAATCTGCGCTATCGCGTCTTGAATTCCAGCTTTCAAGTCTTCTAATCCTTGTCTCAATTCTCTGACATAACCACGTCCCAGATCGTGCTCGCCAAGCATGACTCCGATCGGGCCGCCTTCCTTAGGCACTCCCGCTTTCTCCAATGCAGGAAAAAGCAAGTCTTCTTCTTTACCATGATGACATTTGTCGACGAAAGTGATTAAAAATTCAAGTATTTGATTAAGATGTCCTAAGTCTACTTCCTGGCCTCTGGAAAGCTTTGAAGCAATTTCCCTTAAAACCGCCAAAGTTACTTTTACCGCTTGATGCTCTTCTTTTAATTCACTGATCGGGTTCATCGCAATACCTCCTTTAACTGTTTCTCTTGTTTTTAAAAACCACCGGGGTCCGGTGTTTATCACCATCACACTAAAACTATATCAATCTCTCCTTATTAAATCATAACGACAATTCGAAATTATGACTTTGGTTTGATTATAATGAACTAAAAAGAAAAAAACTGTGAGTCGAATCACAGTTTTTTAAATTTCGTTAATTAATTATAAAAGTCACTCAATTGAATGCTCCAGTACCTTTTTATCTAGAATAATTATTCTTTTATTCCCTTCCATTTCGATGACCCCCTCATCCTGAAGCAGATTCAACTTACGACTAACCGTCTCACGGGCCAGCCCGATGTAATTGGCGATTCCTTCCCGGCTTAAAGGAAGTTCAATTATTATGCCGCGGGGGTGGTTCCTGCCGAATTTATCGGCAAATTCCAGCAGAACAGCATTAACCCGTAGTTCAACATTGTTAGTTCCAATGTTTTGCAGAATATTCTCCAGCCCTTCCAGCCGGATACATAGTTCGGTCATGATCTTTAGGCCAATCTCCGGATAATAACGGATTAACTGCCGAAAATCTTTCTTTCCAATCAAACAAAGCCCGGTATCCTCAAGGGCTTCAACACTATAATTGGCTTCCCGGTTCCGTAATAAATTAGTTTCGCCAAAAAAGTCGCCGACGCTAAAAATATATAAAACCTGTTCCCGACCGTCCCTTGTGTTACGGTAAGCTTTTACTTTGCCACGATTAATTATAATCAAATTTTCATTACTTTGGCCAGCCATAATTACCAATTCGCCCTTACGGCATTGTTTATGGGTAATTAAACCAGCTACTCTTTCCAGTTCCGTTTGGTCCAGTGCGGCGAAGATGGATACTCTTTGAACACAAAGGCGGCCATGGCAATGGTTACAACCGCATTTTTGATCCTTCATGAATATAAATCCTCTTAGTATTAATTTAAATAATCGTTAAGACTCAGGATTCGAATTGATTGTTTATTATTCAACCGTGAAGATTCGTTCCAATGGAATGCTTAAATCCTTCAAAACCTCGGAGTCAGCGCACTCCATCCCCTTAAAGACCCGATAATCACTAATCTCTCCGGAAGTAAAGGTGTAAATATACACTTCATGGTTCCAAAGGTTAACGATCCAGTATTCTCCAATCCCCCCGGCCATATATAAATTTAATTTCTTAAGCATATCCTTATTTCGGGTCGAATCCGAAAGCACCTCGAAAATTACTGTAGGAATACCTTGATAACGACCCTGGTCATTAACTTTTTCTGAATCGCAAATCACTACAATATCCGGTTGGACGATACTTTCCATGTCATCCTTAAACAAAATTACATCAAAAGGCGCGGTAATCGGTTTACATTCCTTGTTTTTAGACCATTGGTGAATCTGGCTGAATATTTCTCCAATAACGCGTTGATGTTTATAGGATGAAGATGCTAGTTGAAATACTTCCCCGTCAATTAATTCATACCTGTTTTCACTCGCTTCCGCAAATTTTCGAAATTCTTCCGCCGACATCCTAAGCTTTCCGCCTCGATAGTCCGCCTTAGTCTCAGCGCAACCTTCAGAAGTATCCTTTTGGTATTGGAGAACTGCAATCCTTTTACCGTTTCGGGTAATATAGACATCCTCTACCTGCGCGAATTTTAGATATGTGCCAAAATTATTTTGAATCTCGGTCGATGAGACTTCCATTCCGTTCGCTCCTTTTAGCTAATTTATATATATTAGCTAAGCTTATTATAAATTAAAGTAAAATAATTGTCAATGTTAACCATTCTAAAAACTATCATTGATGATCGTTGCGCAAATGAAAAAGTCTACGAAACTTCTCCCTGTCATTTTACGTTAATAATGGCATATAATCGCAATGTATGTTCAGATTACTTAAAACTGGTAAACCGAAGTTTTATTGTTTCATTTTACACTTGTAAAAAAAAGATGGAAATTATGTTAAAACAACTTAACAGCGTTGACATCTGGAAAATGGGGGTGTAAAATTAGTCTACATGACTGACCAGTCAGTACTAGAGGTGTAAAATGGAAAAACTAAGTAATGAAAAACAGATGGAGATATTAAAGGCGGCAGTTGACCTGATTTCGGAACGCGGTTTTGAAAGGACTACCGTGGATGAAATCGCCGCTCGCGCCAATGTAGGCAAAGGCACTATCTATCTATACTTTGAAAATAAGGAAAAAATCTTTATTGCGATTATGGAGAACGGAATTCAAGTATTAATAAGAAGAATGGATGAAATCCTCAGCGAGTCGGGAGATTTTCGTCAACGTTTTGAAGCTATGTTAAAAGAACATTTAGAATTTGCTGAAGATCACCGTGAATTTTACCAGGTTTTAATTAAAGAACGATTAAACATGAAGTTGATCGCTGACAAAGATGCCCAAGATCGAATCATGGAAAAACACCAAAAAACACACCAACAATTAACTCAATTCATACAGATCGGAATTGACCAAAATCAGCTTCGCAATGGTGATCCGGGTATTTATGCCTTTGCTTTCAGCGGTATCGTTTCCCATTTTTGTTTTCATTGGCTTACCGAAAGGGAGAGTGATTCCCTAGTTAATCAAGTACCGGTGATTCTGGATCTTTTCTATAATGGGGTGGGGAAAAAAGAATAACTAATAGTTAAATTAATAACTTGAGGTGGTTATTTATTATGAAACTAAATCGAATTATTGTAGGTCTGCTATTAATGAGTTTTTTCGTTGTTTTTTCCTTTACATCGCTGGCCGCGGAAGAGAATATCGAAAAAGCATCTACTGGCCTAACCCTTGAAAAGGCATTAGAAATGGCTTATCAAAACAGTAAAAATATCCAAAATGCCGAATTAAAAGTGTCGGCGGCCCGAAAGAAGGTCCATGAGGCTTCTGCGGGTTTACTTCCTTCATTATCTTATGGAATTGTAAATAATAAAGCTAGTGAAAACCAAGAAGTTCCATATTTTGATCCTATTACCGGCACCATTATTCCAAGACCTGTACCTGATTCTGATGTAACGTATTCTGGCAATCTATCTTTAACACAAAAGCTATATACGGGTGGAGTATTAACCGGTAATTTGGGCATTGCCAAATTAACTTTAGAAATGACTGAAGAAGACCTTCGTAAAGCAAAACAAAACCTTACTTCACAAGTTAAAGAAGCCTATTACGGATTATGGTTTGCTGAACAAGCGTTACGAGTCGTTCAATCATCCTATGAAAATATGGGAAGACATTATCAAAGGGTCAAACGTCTCTATGATGTAGGGAACGTTTCCAAATATGAACTTCTCCAGGCCCGGGTCCGCTGGGAAAGTCTAAAACCTACAGTTATTAAAGCTGAAAACGGTGTTAAAATAGCCCGATTAGGATTGGCTAATTTAATTGGAAGTTCGATTGATAATTCAATCACAATTGTTGACGACTTCACTCAAATACTGCTTCCTAGAGAAATTAACTTGGAATTATCCAAACTTCTTGATGAAGCTTACCAAAATCGACCGGACCTAATCAATATGACTTACGCCAACGAACAAGCAAAACTTCAAACTAAAATGGCTCGTGCCGGATATAAACCAAATTTGGCTCTAAGTTACGACTATTCAGGCGGCGGATTAGAGTTTGAACCAGGTGATTGGGAAAAAAAGTGGAACCTAACCCTTTCCTTAACTGGTGTTTTATTCGACGGTTTTGCTACTGCTTCCAGGGTTTCCGCAGCCAAAGATAATCAACAGGCAATGGAAAATAATGAATCTCTATTACGCGATGCGGTCAGAATTGAGGTTGAACAGGGTTTATTGAATTTACAGGAAAGTCTAGAAACAATTCAGGCCAATCAATCTCAAATTAATCTTTCCAAAGAAAAACTCAGAATGACACAAGCCCGGTTTGATGCCGGCATGGCGACAACCATCGATATATCCGACTCTCAGCTGGATTTGGATAATGCTTTAAACGGTTACTATGCAAGTATCAGTAATTATTTGACAACCTTAGCTAAACTGGATGTCACGCTTGGCCGTGACCCTCAATCAAAGGAGTGAAACCATGAATCGAAAAGTAATATTTTTATCATTAATTCCAATCATCATCTTAACCCTGGCCGCCGGCGGTTGCGGCCGGAAAACGGATGCTGTCACCAGCACCCCGGAGATTCCGGTTAAAGTTACTACGGTCCAAAAAGGAGATTTGGGCGAAATCTTCGTCACCACCGGCGCTTTAGAGGCCAATCAGGAAGTGAGTATTTCCCCTAAAGTATCGGGACGAGTTGCCAAAGTCCATGTTAAAATGGGTGATTATGTTGAAGCCAATCAAGTTTTAGTCGAGTTAGAACAAGACGATTATGAGATCGGGTTGGCTAGCGCCGAAGCGGCATACAAAATGAGTAAAGAAACTTTTGAACGCCAAAAAAAATTATATACTGAAAGACTTATCTCGCCTCAAGAATTCGAAGGAGCGCAAACCGAGTTTCAAATTAAGGAAGCCGCTTATAAACAAGCCAAAAACCAATTGGAAAACACCAAAATCCGGGCCCCCTTCAGCGGTCAAATCGGTTTTTCCAATGCTACTTTAGGCGGCATGGTCAGCCCGGGCACCTTGTTACTCTCAGTGGTCGACTTATCGACCGTATTGGTTACCATTAATTTGAGCGATAGCTATATTAGCCAGGCCAAAATCGGCCAAACCGCCGAGGTTAGATTATCATCATTTCCGGGACAGAATTTTAACGGAAAGGTCGCTCAAATCGCTCCGGCAGCTGATAAAACTTCCAAGACTTTCCCGGTTAAAATCGTCCTTGATAACTCCTCCCGCCGTTTTAAAGCCGGAATGTTGGCCGAAGCCAAATTAAGTTTCAACCAACGGGACGATGTCTTGAAAATACCCGCCGAAGCAATTATTGATGAGATCGGGACCAAAGCAGTCTACGTGGTTGAAAAAGACACCGCCCGCCGCCGCATTGTCACTCCTGGAATCTCAGACGGTAAAATGGTGGAAATCTTATCAGGATTAGGCGAAAATGAATTTATAGTCATTTTAGGCCAAAACAATTTAGAAGAAGGCTCGAAAGTCGTGGTGAAATAGATGAAAAAACTGATTGAAATATGCGTCCGCCGGCCTTTGGGCGTGTTAATGCTAGTTTTGTTCGTATCCATTTTAGGATTTATTTCTTTATCCAAATTAAAGCTGGACCTTTACCCTAACATTCAATTCCCAATTATTATGGCCTTTACCAGTTACGAAGGGGCCGGTCCGGAAGAAATAGAAAACCTGATTACTAAACCCCTGGAAAGCGCCATTAGCGCTGTTCCAAATGTAAAAAAAGTAAGGTCGACCTCTTCGACAGGTTCATCCATGGTTATGGCCGAATGTAACTTCGGCACTGACATGGACTTTACCAACCTGAAGATGCGGGAACGGATCGACATGATCAAGCGCGTTCTTCCGGATGACGCCGAAGAACCAATGCTCTTTAAGTTCGACCCTTCAATGATGCCCATTGTTTTTTACGGCATTTCCAGTCCTAAAGGAATCGCCGACGCCACCCGGTTGGCTGATAATAAAATTAAAAACCGGTTGGAACGGGTCCCCGGAGTGGCTTCCGTGTCATTAATGGGCAGTTTGACGCGGGAGATTCAGATCCTGTTATCAACTGAAAAAATGAATTATTATCATATTTCTCCCGGCTATCTGATTCAATCCTTACGGGGCGAGAACCTGAACCTTCCCGGAGGAATTATCAAAAGCGGACGAAACGAAATGGTACTGCGCACCATCGGCGAATTTCAATCGGTGGAGGATTTAAAGTCGGTTAAAATCACCCTCCCTAGTGGTTCAATAATTCCCCTTCAGGAAATTGCCGAGATCCGGGATTCCTATCATGAACAAAAACAATATTCCCGCATTAACGGTGATAACAGCATTATGATGATGTTAATGAAGGAAAGCGACGCCAATACAGTTTTAGTCACCAGAGAAGTCCGCAAGACCCTGGAAGAACTTCAAACCGAGTTAGAAGGGCAGATTAAGTTCGATAAAATTCTCGAACAGGCAGACTATATTGAACAATCATTAAACAATGTAACCCAAAATGCGCTAATCGGCGCCCTGCTGGCCGTTATTGTATTGTATTTCTTTCTGCGGAGCTTTAGGAGCACATTCATTATATCCGTAGCTATCCCAATCTCAATTATTCTTACTTTTGCAGCAATTTACTTTTCCAACATGACCCTGAATTTAGTTTCCATGGGAGGCCTGGCCCTTGGAGTTGGAATGTTGGTCGATAATGCCATTGTTGTGTTGGAGGTTATCTTCCGTTATCGGGAAGAGGGGCATAATGCTTTAACAGCGGCTACCGAAGGCACCTCCGAGGTAGCCATGGCCATTACAGCCTCTACTATGACCTCAATCGTTATTTTTGTACCGATTCTTTTTGTTGAAGGCATCGCCGCTCAAATTTTTAAAGAAATGGCCTTGACGGTCTCCTTTTCATTAGGGGCCTCACTGGTAGTAGCGTTAACGGTTATTCCAATGCTATCCTCCAAACTAATGGCCATTAATACCGGTTCCAGAGTAATGAAAAAAATTGAACCACAGCGAGATTATCGTCTGGGAAAAGTTGAAGAGTTCTATCGCAAGATGCTCAATTGGGCGGTTCATCACCAAAAAAAGGTTTTAGTCATTTCTTTTCTAGTGTTTATCGCCGGATTGCTCCCCTTTATCCTGGGGGCGATCAAGACCAACTTCACACCGTCAATGGGCGATAAAGAATACGAAATTGATATCACAATGCCCCTTGGGACCAGCTTAGAAACGACCAATAGCTTAGTCCAGCAAATTGAGTCCTATTTAATGTCTTTACCGGAATCCGACTTGACTTTCGCGCTCGTCGGCTCCAGTTCCGGATTTTCCCTCGGTTCAAGCGGCGAAAGCGAAAAAGCTTCAATGACTGTGGTAATGAAATCCAAATCAAAAAAGACCGTAGATGAAATGGTTGAAGAAGTGCGACAAAATATTATTAAATATCCTGGAGCTAAAATCAATGTAACCAAATCAGAACAAGGCGGTTTTGGGGGCGGTTCTCCTATCGCAATTAATATTGAGGGTCCGGACCTCAATACCCTAAAAGGTCTAGCCGATCAGGTCATAGAAATTGTCAAACAAGTTCCGGGGACTCGAGAGGTTAACACCTCCTGGGAGGATGGTCGGCCGGAACTGCAATTGCGGGTAAACCGGCAACGGGCCACTGCTTACGGTATTACTCCTTCGTCAATCGCCAGTACGGTCCAAACCGCTTTTCAAGGAACAGTAGCTACTCAAATCCGTCTTGCCGGAGAAGAGTACAATGTCTTACTACAGTTAAACGAGGGAGACCGGCAGAACGAAACCGATATCAAAAAACTTTATCTCACAACATCTAGCGGCGGAATGATTCCCCTTGCCGAAGTGGTTGATTTTATTCAAACTACCGGGCCAAATAAGATCGGTCGCGAGAATCAAACACGTCAAGTACAAGTAACTTCGCAGATCATCGGTAGCGATTTGGGTAAAATCACCGGACTGATTCAAGATCGGATCAAACAAGAAGTCGTCCTTCCCTCCAATTATGATATCGTTTTTGCCGGCAATTCCAAAGAAATGCAGGAGGCCTTCGGCGCATTAGCCTTAGCCCTTCTTATGGCAATTATCTTAGTATATATAGTTATCTCCATCCAGTATGAAAATCTAGTTCATCCTTTGGCAATTATGGGTTCCATACCCTTAAGCCTATTCGGCGTCTCCTGGAGCTTGCTCCTGACCGGCCGGATCTTTGATGTCTCCGCGTTTATCGGAGTAATCATGCTCGTTGGGATAGTGGTTAACAATGCAATTGTGCTAGTAGACTATATCGAAACACTGCGCAGCCGAGGCATGGAGCGTACTGAAGCCATTCTCGAGGCCGGGCCGATACGGTTGCGTCCGGTACTAATGACTACGCTCACCACAGTCCTGGGCCTAATCCCATTAGGGCTAGGTATCGGCGAAGGGGCCGAGATGAATGTTTCAATGGCTACTGTGGTTATCGGCGGTCTGACCTTTTCCACAGTATTGACCCTAGTAGTTATCCCGATTGTTTATAGTTTCTTGGACGATTTTGCAGTATGGGCCAAGCGGACTGTTCTGCGTAAAGCTGGAGTGACTCTGGAATACCACCGCTAAAAACAAGCCTATTATTTAATAAAGGGATGTGGATCAAACCGCATCCCTCCTCACTAATATTCCGCCAAGCCTTCTTTATCCGAAGTTCTATTTGATTTATCGATGGTAATATTTTTCTATGGAAGGAGTTAATTAATTAGCGACGAATCATTTAAAAAAATAAAGGAGGATCGGAATTATGGAAATAATCGGTGTCTTAGCTGTGATCTATTTAATTTGGTATTTTATCGAACACGAAAAGTAAGCTGAAATACATAGCTCCCGGCAATACAGGCCCATAATCGGCGAAGAAACTGATCTTTTCTGCTATAAAGGGCCTGTTTTTTTTAATTCCATTAATTATGTTATTACGTCCTTTAAAATAATAGTTGTGAGGTTTTTTACCGTGGCGCAAAGAATTATCACTTTAATTCGGAAAGATCTGTATGATTTTTGGTCTAGCAAATCATGGGTTATTGTTCTAATGATGCCTTTATTCATTGGTTTTTTATATCTGGTTGTTTATCGGCAAGCTGAGACGGAAAGGTTTACTCTAGCTTATACTCCCGATATCGATTCCGCTCTAATCAGGATTGTGCGTAGCGCATCAATTGATTTGAAACCCTTTCCGGACCGGAAAGCAGCTGAATCCGCCCTAAGCCAAGGTAAGGTCGGAGGTATAATCTTGGAGAATAATCAAACAAACCGGTTTAACCTCCTTACCGACAAAGCCAAAACCCAAGAAGGGGTTTTGATCGTAAACTCAATTAATCTGGCCTTGATCAACGCTTCCCGTGACCGGGAAACCCCTCAAATTAACCTGATTTTTACCGAACAGAGCCTTCCCACCCGTTGGCTTTCTTTTCCGGTTTGGCTTCTCCAAATCATCCTAACCGTCTGCCTGTTGCAAGGAGCGGCAGCCGTAGCTGATGAAAAAGAAAAACAAACCCTTCATTCACTCCTGATCACGCCGATGTCGATTATGGAATACCTCTTCTCCAAATTAATCTGGTATACAATGATCGGAATCGGAGCTCTATTCTTAACAATCACCATCACCAGGGCGCCGGTCGACCTCCGGTATGTTTTTCTGTTTGGGGTGGTCGGTTCAACGGCATTTGGAGCGCTTTCGCTCCTGATCGGGTTGTTGGCCCCTACTGCCCTTTTCGCCAGGGCTTTTGCCACTGTGACTTATCTAATCGCAGCTCTTCCGCTAATGGTTAGGGAGCTCTCTTTTGCATGGAAAGATAGTTTATATATTTTTCCTTCATTCTTAGTCCTCAAAGGTTTCGAGAAAGCGCTGCTTTTAGATTTAACCCAGTCGGAAGTGGCCTTTTGGGTTATTGGATTGTTGGCCCAAGCAGGTGTTTTGCTCTATATTACCGGCTTTTATGTCCAAAAAAAGGCCGATTTTTGAGGTAAATAATGAATAGAGACTTCGAATATATCCTGGAAACCAATGGGCTTTCCAAAAAATATGGTCGGCGAAGCGTAGTCGATGACCTTTCTTTTAAAATAAGACCCGGGCAGACTCTGGGACTCTTGGGCCCCAACGGCGCCGGAAAAACGACTACGATCCGGATGTTGATGGGATTAGCGAAACCATCTTCCGGTTCGGCCTCAATCTTCGGTTTGAACCTCGCCACTCATATAAAACAGATCCATTGCCGGATCGGGGTCGTTTTTGAAAAACCTAATTTATTTGAAAACCTGTCCGGCTATGAAAACCTGTCCGTCTTCTGCCGTCTTTATAATCAACCTCTTTCTTTAATCAAGCCCCTCTTGGAACGGATGGATCTCTGGGAACGGGCTGCCGAACCTGTAAAAATATACTCTAAGGGTATGAGGCAAAGGATTCTTATCCTACGCGCTTTAGTTCATCAACCGCAACTTTTATTCCTAGATGAGCCTTGTTCCGGTTTGGACCCGGTGTCTTCCCGAATCATCCGGGATTATCTTCTCGAATTAAAAAAGTCGGGAGTTACCATCCTCTTGACCAGCCATGATATGGAAGAGGTCGATGAACTATGCGATCTAATCGGTTTCATCAATCATGGGAAATTAATAGTTCTGGCGGATAAGAATCAGTTAAAAACCGAATATGGCCATAGTTCCTTAAAAATAGTTTACCGGAACGGGAACGAGCTTGTAGAAGAGATACTCAACCCTTCACAGGCAAACTTATTACGCCTTAATGACCTCTATGACAATGAACAGGTTATATCTGTCCATTCGATGGAAGCATCATTAAGCGAAATCTTTCGAAAATTAAGTGGGTTAGCTTGAGAAATAAATAGCAATTTTTTACTTTGGCGTTTAATGGATCAAGCCCAATTGTTGGAGACGATTAAATGCTTCAACTCTGAATCTTTTAGTATTGAAATTTCTTCTTGGTTTGGATTTTATCTTGGTAATTTTCTCCGGCTCATCCGCTTGCATGGCAATAATCTGGCGCTAGCCTTGCCCGGACTATACATTGCTTTGACATCATTCACCCGGGATTATTACCGACTAGTTTCGCTTTTTCCATCGCTCAAAGTCGTCGCGGTATTCCCTAAACAATTTTGTTAAAAATAATATTGAAGAAGGGTTTCCCTTCCCGATCTCGAATCATTAGCAAAAAATACCGTTAAATATGAAAGGATTGGTTACCATGGCGAGGATTAATGAAAATTATTTACAACTACCCGGCAACTACCTCTTTTCGGAGATTGCCAGGAAAATAAATGAATATAAGGCTGAACATCCGGAAGCCGACATTATCCGACTCGGCATCGGCGATGTTACTCAACCCTTAGCGCCGTCTGTAATAAACGGTTTTAAAAAAGCAGTAACCGAACTGGGCGAGGCTAAAACCTTTCGGGGCTATGGCCCTGAACAAGGGTACTCTTTTTTAATCAATGAAATTATTAAAAATGATTACCTCCCTTTAGGCGTCGAACTTGCTGAAGATGAAGTCTTCGTCAGCGACGGCGCCAAATGCGACACCGGTAATATTCAGGAGATCTTCGGGCTGGATAATATCATCGCCGTAACCGACCCGGTCTACCCGGTCTATGTTGATAGCAATGTTATGGCCGGCCGTTCCGGTAAATTAGGGACGGACGGAAGATATAAGAAAATAGTCTACCTCCCCTGCACTGAAGCTAACGGTTTAAAACCGGAGCTTCCCAAAGAAAAGATTGACCTGATTTATCTTTGTTTTCCGAACAACCCGACTGGAATGACCTTAACCAAAGACGAACTAAAAAAATGGGTCGATTATGCCCGGGAGAGTAAAGCGATCATCCTTTTTGACGCTGCTTATGAGGCTTATATTCAGGAAAAAGGGATTCCCCACAGTATTTACGAAGTTGACGAGGCTAAAGATGTAGCCATCGAATTCCGGAGTTTCTCCAAGACCGCCGGTTTCACCGGTACCCGCTGCGCGTTCACGGTCGTCCCCAAATCAGTGATGGCTTACGATTCAACCGGTAAAGCTCACGAACTGAATAAACTCTGGCTCCGCCGTCAGACCACCAAATTCAATGGCGTCTCCTATCCGGTCCAGGCTGCCGCAGCCGCGACCTATACCGGTGAAGGCAAGAAACAGATTAAAGAAGTGATCAGTTATTATATGACCAATGCCGGTATCATCCGTGAAGGCCTGCAGAAGCTAGGATTTAAAATTTACGGCGGTATCAATGCTCCCTATATCTGGCTAAAAACCCCCGGAAAACTAACCTCCTGGGAGTTCTTTGACAAACTATTAAATGAAGTCCAGATCGTTGGGACCCCCGGTTCGGGATTCGGTCCCAGCGGCGAAGGGTATTTCCGGTTGACCGCCTTCGGGAGTAAAGAAAACACGGAGAAAGCCATGGAAAGGATTAAACAAATCTCCTTGTAGTCGATTTTAGTTTTCAATTACAGTGACAGCCATCAAAATTTCTCCAATGATAGCTGTCACTGTCTATACCTTACCGTATAATTGATCACTTTCTCTCCATCCGCGGGAATGATCACCGTAAACTCCGCCTTCCCAGCCTCGGTTTTAATGAAATCACAATCTTTTTTTATGATTTGCCATTCGCTCCAGCGGTTTAGATACTCAACTGCAGTGAGTGTCACCGGTTCTTTTTTATGATTACGGAGAGTGATTCGATAACTTTCCTCACGGGTATTTTTACTCGGTTCGCGGACCTCCGTCCGGATTCTCTCTCCTTTGATATCGAAAGCATTTCCCATCTGGATTCTAACTTTTTCATCCTTCGGCGTATGATCGATCCGATCTTCACCTATAAATTGGAGCGAACCTTCGCTGTCAGCTTTCTGGACTCGGATTCTGCCCTTAGGTAACGGCATCCCTAAATTGTTTTCCTCACTGTTTTTAAGCTCCAACATCACTTTCACTTTTCCGGGGTTAACAGCGCCTTCGTAAATAAATAACTTTCTAACCGGAATCGAGGCGCTGGTCAATAACTCCACTTGTTTGACCTGGTTGTTCTTGATTGTAGTGGTCCGCCCCAAAGTATAGAGATGGTACTCAAAGAAAGATTCTTCTTCAAATCCGGCGTCCGCCGCTTCCGCCTTGGCGGCCCGCATTAAAAATACCTTTTCCGCCTCAGGCCTCATTTCTTCAGGAACGCGGTTTACGTCCCCCGCCACTAGCTTTAGCCTGGCTTGTTTATATTCGGAGCCGCTTTGATTATCAAGTGTTACCCATCCAATCAAATCAAGGCGGTCATCAGTCTGATTAACCGTTGCCACATAATCCGCTTTCCAGGAAATACCCCGCGTCAAATAAGTGACTTCAACCTGTTGTTTCCCGGCTTGATTCGGATTGGAGAGCAGCCAAACCAAAGTTGGCCGGACCACCAAACCTCCGGGCATTTCCGGGAAGAATATCCCTTGAATCTGTTGAGACTTGATAGCTTTGACCTCGCCCCCCTCCGGTTTCGAGGCGAGGATTATATCAGGGCCGGTACTAACCAAGTACCCTTCAAAATTATCACCCTTGACCGTCGTCAACCGGATTTTTTGACCGAGGTATTTTTGGAGCAGTTTAGCATCATTAATGACATCATATTCATAGTTTTGTTCCAACACTTTTACTTCGGGGTCAGTTAAGGAACGAAACCATACTGATGTAGGGTCGATCAAGGCCGCCACATCTGTGAACTTAAGTTCACCAACACCGGCCCGAAGCTCCAACATCCGGCGCTCCTTTACTAAGGCTAAATCTTGGTTGTAGACTGTTAACTCAACGCCTGCTCCAGTTTGATTCCTATCTAACGCAAAAATACCGCTACTGTTAATGGTTACCACGATAAATAAAACTACCAAAAACGACCAGGAAGTAATTTTATTTGGAAAGCGGTTTAGTATCATCCAATCTCACCTCATATTGTATATTAGTCCTGATAAAAGAAGAGACGTAATTAAATACTATTAGTTCCCAAACGGCGCTAACCTAATACTCCCTTAAATAAACATAACTATTAGGCTAACTTCTTAAAAGCTTGTATGAATTTCTCAATTACCGCATCCTCAGATCGACCTTCATTGATCTCCGTTTGCAGACAATGAATCAATTGATTGCTTAGAGCAGTAATCGCTACTTGGGTAACAGCCTCCTTTACCGCAATCAGCTGGATGACCAAATCCTGACAGGAACGTTCTTCTTCTACCATCTTTTGAATCCCCCGCAGTTGTCCTTCAGCCCTTCTTAACCTGGCTAAAATATCTTCCTTGGCGGCGCTACCGAAACAAGTCTTTTCATTTATACCGGCCATCAACAGCCCTCCTACTTTACCTAGTACCGCTTTTTATTTTATTCGCGCCGGTTTCATTTTCACCTGCTTTGATTTAGATACTCAATCTTTGACGCTTCGGCATAGAGTGGATCTAAAGCCACTAAATCATCACATCCGATATCCTTGAAACTACTTTTCCCCATCGTACGGGCAATGGCCTCCATCTCCGCGACACAACTTTGGAAGTAGTTATTCAAATTATTCGCTCCCTGGTCCGAATCATACTGATCCGCTTCTTTGCCGCCGCGATATAATATTCCCGTCGGAGGTTCCCAAGGAACACTTTTTAAGACCTGAATATTGGACATGGTCAAAGCGGCAACGGTCCCTACTATTATCGCATCAGCCCCTAATGCTAAACATTTCAAGAAGTCCCCCGGGGTAAACAAACCGCCGCCGATTATCAAAGATACTTTCCCTTTCAAGTTATGTTTCTCAAAAAAATGCGCCGCCCGGCATAGGGAAGGAAAAGTGGCCATTCCCACATCATCCAATAATAACGGCGGACCGGCGTGAGTACCGCCTTCCTTACCGTCCAGCACGATAATATCCACTCCGCCTTCGATCATCAACTCTAATTCTGTTTCTAAATAATGGGTTCCGCCGAACTTAACCCCGATCGGAACGCCCCCGGTTATCTCCTTAAGGTGGCTAATCAGGGCTCTCCAATCCTCAAAATTTTCAACCTCGGGTAACCTTGAATCCGCCAGCAGGTCGAGTCCGGGAATAGCCTCCAATCTCCGGGCGAAGTCTGGGGTAACCTGGTAACCATTTATTCGTTTTGGGGCTGAGCCCCAGGCGCCTTGGCCCAAGGCGATTTCAATCATATCGGCTTCCCTCAAAACCGGCTCTGTTTTTGACCAAAAACCTTTAGTATATTGTAGAATATACTTTTCAGCTTCGGCTCTTACTTCATCGACAAAGGGACCGCTTCCGCAGTTGGTAGCGGTGCCGGATAATACCGATGCCTTAGCTAATGCCAATTTAGTTTTAAGACTGACCGCGCTGATTGACCAACCGCCGACCATTATCGGGATCTTCAGAATTAGTGGTTTTGAGGCTTGCGGTCCTAAAACCACTTGGGTATCGATTGGATCATTTATACCCAATGGTAAGTGGGATAGATAAACAGGTTTAAACTGAATCCGGTCCAACCAAAAGAAATGAATCGGAGTGCCAAAGGGCCTTTCCAATGGCTTCCCCGTTGAACCACGCAGCATCGCTTCAAAGTATTTTTGCCAGGAGTTCCTTTTTAAGAGAGTGATAATTTCATCGATACTACCCTGTTTACACCATTGACTAGCCGATTTTTTAGCATTTCTATTAAAGTAGATTGCCAATAACCCAGCAGCTAAGAATAGCCCTAAAGCTGTGCCTCCGACTAATAGCAGAATCTTAATGATCATTTACTTATTCTTGGCCTTTCCCGGGGAAAACAGGTTCAATTCAACTCCGGTCAGTTCCGCCACCTCCGGGGACGCAGCCGAAAGATCTTCGGGGGCTAGTTCTTTTAAGGATGTTTTACCTATAGTCCGCATTCCTAACACCATTTCTTCTTTACAACTTTTCAAGAAATTAGCCAAACTCTTAGCGCCGGCATCAATATCCAATTTATCTTTGTATTTCCCTCGTTCGTAAACCAACTCCGTCGGCGGCTCCCAAGGAAGGGCCTTAACGACTTGAGTATGAGCGATCACTAGTAAGGCAATGGTCCCGATGGCGACAACATCGGCCCCCAAAGCCAGCGCTTTCATGAATTGACCCGGGGTCGTCAAACCACCGTCAATTATTAATGACACTTTATCTTGAAGCTTTCTTTGCTTTAAAAAGCGGACTGCGCGACAAAGCGCCGCCAAAGTGGGTAATCCTAAATCATCCGCTAAAATCGCCGGCCCATAATTAATTCCGGCTTCGGCTCCGGAAATACTCAAAAAATCTATACCTGCGCCGGTGAAGATCTCCAACTCCTTCTCCAGCCAATGGGTAGCTCCGAATTTGATCCCGATGGGCGCTCCATTAGTGGTTTTCCTGAGGTAATTTACTAGCTCAGCCAAGTCCTCCCCGCTTTTGACATTTGGCAGCGAAGCTTCCTCCAACATATCTTCCCCCTGCTTCAAGTTCATATAATCCCGAAACTCCGGGCTCAAATCCTGGTAATTCCATACCCGCGGCGCTGAACCTAAAGCCCCGTAGCCTAACTGGATTTCGACAGCGTCTGCCTGGCGTAACACTTTCTCCTCCTTGGCCCAGTATCCTCTATTATATTGAATTATCAAACGTTTCGTATGTTTTCGTTCTTCCGGTAGAAAAGGGCCTACCCCGGTATTAGTGGCGGTATTTTCTTGATCAGCCCCTTTGGCCAAAGCGAGCTTAGCCCGGAATGAAGGCCCGGCGCCATACGCCATCCCAGCGATTATTATAGGTAAATCAATGCAAAGCGGGCGTTTAGCCTTCGGCCCGATCACTGCCTTGGTATCAATGGCTATCGATTCCATTACCGGTTGACGCGATAAATAAACACTATTAAAAGTAAGTTTTTCCCAAGCCGAAAAATGCTTGGGAGAGCCAAAAGGCCGCTGTAACGGTTTCCCGGTAGTTCCTCGCAAATCCGATTCAAAGATGTTTTGAAATCCCACCTTAGCAAAGACATTATACATTTCTCCCAGATTTTCCGGGTATGCGTCCTTTATCAGCCGTTTTATGAAGGAGTCGGCCCAGAGATTTAAAGCCGGTTTCCATAAAACTAAACCTACCAAAGCAGTTACCAAAAATCCCAAACTTACCGCTAAAAGAAACTCCCACCCTAAGCTCATACTAATCCCCCTTCTTACCGAAGTTATTTTTACCGGAATTGATTTGATTATTTGATTTTTCCTCTGTATAATTAAATAAAAATCGAAAGTGGTGATAAGGATGAATTCCAAACTGGACTGGGACGGTAAAATGGGTTTTTTAGCTTACGGGGATTCAGAGCGCTCCGTAAAAGTGGATGTCGGCACCGATAATGGCGGTCAAGATTCCGGCGCCAGGCCCATGGAATTAATCTTGCACGGCCTTGGCGGTTGTAGCGGCGCTGATGTAGTTTCAATCATTAAAAAAATGAAAATGGAACTAAAAAATTTAACTATCGAAATTACCGGGCAAAGGGCTGAGGAACATCCTAAAAAATTTACGGATATTCATATGGTTTATCGGTTCTCCGGGACCGATATCGATCTTGAAAAAGTCAAACGCGCCGTTGAGCTTTCCCATACCAAGTATTGCTCAGTGGCAGCCTCATTAAACGCCAATCTTACTTATGAACTGATCATTGAATGAACCCCTGGAAATCCAGGAGTTCATTCAATCAAACCAGTTATTTGTATATTAACCATCAATGAGCCAACTGGGACAGCAGGACCAGACCGGAAATTAATCCCCAAACCCATAGTTTCAATTTAACTGCCGCCACCATCACCGCTTTACTTAAAATATGTGTTTTGAGTTCTGATGCTCTTGAACTAGATCCAAGGCTTCGCCAAACCGTTGGAAATGGACTATTTCACGTACCCTCAAGAAATTGAGGGTATCTTTCAGATCGGGATCATCCGTTAAATCAATTAACCATTGATAGGTAGCCCTGGCTTTCTCCTCGGCTGCCATGTCTTCATGCAAATCAGCTACTGGATCACCCTTAGCCTGAATATAAGTGGCGGTCCATGGATTACCGGTTGCGTCCACGTAATACAAAGCATTGTCATGGTCGGCATAGTGTCCTCCCAGATCCGCCTTTCTCATTTCCTCGGCTGTGGCGCCCTTGGTTAGCTTATATACTAACGTCGCGATAATTTCAAGATGGGCCATCTCTTCAGTACCGATGTCATTACAAATCCCTTTAGTCACATTGGTCGGCATGGAATAACGTTGGTTCAAATAACGGAGCGCCGCCGACAATTCGCCATCGGGTCCGCCATACTGAGTAATTAAGTATTTAGCCATCTTCAAATCAGCTTTACCGACCTTGGCGGGGTACTGAAGCTTCTTTTCATAAATCCACATTAAAATGTCTCCTCCTAACTAATATTCGATCTCCCACGGCCACGGTTCCTCAATCCATCGCCAACACGGTTCGCAGAGATTGTCGGTAGGCAATAACGGGCCATAACTTCTGGTGTACGCTGCTTTTAACTGTTCCATCTCTCTTACCGTATTAGCGTAATCAGCCAAAGCCCGTTGGTCGGCAGGGTGAGTATCCAAATACAAATGGAAATCGACGGCCGTAAACTGCAATGCTTGTATCTGCTTTAACATTTCCAACTGCTCCCGTTGCATTTCAACCCCTCCTCATCGATTCATAATAAGGCCGGTATAACTCGGGAAAGATCGTTCCCATCATTAGCCCCTTCATCGGATCCCAACGGTTTACATATATTTGAAAAGGCACGTAAGCTTGAGCCAGGCGTAGCATCATCCGGTTCATTTCATTCATAAAATAACCTCCCTAGGTCTTTTGTCTTATTCTATTCGCACGAATGCAGTTTGCACATGGGACAATAGCCTTTATAACTAAGCTAATGGCATAAAAAAAGAACCTTGAAAGGTTCCCTTAGAGCTTTATTGAGTTATTAATCAGTGCTTACAGTGTTGACCTGTCTTGGGGTCTTTAGATGCTTTTTTACCCTCCCATTTCAGCCTGATCTCCTTCGGCAAGATTATTTCCGCTATTTCAACGCCGGAATAGTCTGCCTCACCCAAGCAGCGGCAACAATTATTACAGATTTTATGTTCGTTGAGATCACATACATTGCATCGGCCGCATTCCGTACATTCTTTTCCGGTTTCTAACACGCATTCCCTAAACATTTATCCGCTCCTACCAGATTTATTTTTTTGATTCTCACCCAATAAAATTTTATTCCTCAAAGAATCCCGGACTCCTTGTATCAAAATAAAAATTAAGAATAATTAAAGATAGCACTGGCAATTCCTTTTAACAGTTTAGGCATTATTCTTAAAAGCCCTCCACAAAAAGGAATCCAACCATTAATCACGAAATACAATAATAACGACGGTTTTGGTGAATTCGCAAAACAAATAAAGAATAAATCTTTAATTAACCCTGTAGGCACTAAATATAATTAAAACGCATTCGTCGCCGACTAAGTTAGCGATTCCCGTGAAGTTGTTTTTTATTCTAAACGTTATTATTTAATAACTATCGCTGAAACCGATTTGGAGGGTAGCACTATGCTTTATGCTGCTTCAGTAAGAGTAAACCATCGCAGAAACCAACGCCGTATCGATGTAATCGTCAATGCGGAAAATATCGAAAAAGCTACTGAAAAAGCTATCAAACAAGCGCGCGGCATTTATGCGCCGGGTAAAAAAGCGGTTTATTCCGTGACTGAAATTATTAGTGAAACCGAAGCGATTGAGACTTTACAGCCTTTCCCAACGGTTGACAATTCCCCTGAAACTAATAGTGAAAATTCCACTGAACCGCAATAATTTCAAACTCTAGGATCATCCACCTTTTCTAACTCCAGAACTTTACTCATACTCTTCCTCATGTCTCGCGCCCCTCATATATTGGCTATTTTCTTGATCAATCAATAAACCTTCACTAACCGGGTTATAATAGCCAGGGGTGAATAAGATGTCCAAGTCAACAAAGATTAGCGATATCGTAAATTTCGTCACTAGCCATCCGCAGACCGTAGCCAGTCGGCGCATTTGCCGTGAGGTAATCGGAGAAGCCTTAGAGAGGTTCAATGAAGAATTCGCGGTGGAATTAGAATCCGGTTTAAACCGGATCTCCGATGAACAAGTTGATTCTTTTTATACTTTGATCAAATGATTTACCCGAAGGGTAACCGGTATTCTCGGAGTAAATTTTGAAGGCAATCGGTAAACACCGCCACATGTTTTTTCTTTTGATTCATGATAAAATTCAAAGTGTTTTGGACCATCCGGTTAGCCGTCGCCCGGCTTTGGCGTTGATAAACATTGATCGCCTGTAATTCATCGCGGATTGCATTTCGTAAACATTCCAGGGTTCGATCTTCCGGTTCCAAGTATCTTCTAGAGCTTACTTTTCCCGGTCGGAAGTTATTTTCCGTACCGGCTTTGGTAAGCTCTTCTGAGATTACCGGCGTAACCGCCGTTTGGTGTTCAAACCCAGCCAACCAAAAAAGGCCTGCTTTCCGCAAAGCTTCTGCTTGAGCTTGATCTAAAGCAGCCAGCATTCTGGTCAATCGAATAATATGTCCGATCTCGTCTTGCGCAGCCTCACGAAACTCTTCGCTGATTAATCGGTCTCTAATCTCATTGCTGCATTCAAGGTAACCGATGACAGATCCCCATTCTTCAGCCAAATCCTCTCTGAGCATCAATAAATCCTCTTCCTCCGCTGGTTGGGACTGACTTAATTGACCGGCCATATAATTCGATTCCAAAAGCATCCCCATTCTCAATCCCTCCGACTTTGGTCTCTGGTATAATATGCGACTAAAGCCGGGATTGTTAGTTTTTAACTCTGAAATATTCGCACTTGAAATTTTTATTGTAACGCCCGAAAAACCAATTCTTGCACTCGTGGATTATAAGGAAGATAGCGATGGATCGCCCTAAGCGATAGTTCCTCGGAAATCTCATAAAAATGATTAACCTTAATACGGGTACTTTCAACCGGCACCACCAGATCGCCTTCGCCGGTCCAATCAATTAACCATTGCAATGTTTCATATACTAAACTAGCTTGTTGTTTGGGGATAGCTTTTAAAGCGATAATGGAAGTTTCGATCTTTTCCGGAAATGGTGTCTGAGCTAACTGTTTTAAGAAAAGATTTCCATAACTCAACACTTGGAGCGATAAAGCTTTTCCGTCTCCATCAAAGAGCAAATCACGGTCGCTTCGAGAAAATGGAACCGTGAACCAATCCGCCCAATAGGAACCTAAAAATGGTGGGGCGACCATTACCAGCTTGTGAATTTCGTTTTGATAAAGCGGCGACACTGCGTAATATTTCCCGATAATCCCTCCTAAGCTAAATGTCAACAGGTCTAAATCTTGAAAAGATGATTTATAAAGAATCCGCTCGATCTCATTTCGCAAACGCCGCGCCGAAACAGGTATCGGACTAAAGGTGGGGTATGAATACCAAAACAGGTCCACTCCGGCTTTGTAACCCCGTTTAATTAAATAGCTATACATGCCCCGAGGATGCGGCTTAAATAAACCGCCGGGAACGCCGTAAGTTTTCCTAGCATTACTTTTGATTCCGTGAACCATCAATAATGGCCTCATCAAATCACCTTCAGCTTTAAAGTACGATAATATTATTTAATAAGCCGCCCCGAAGGGACGGCTTTAATTCATGCCTCCAATGAACTCATTGCGATTTTGACAACCACTTTCCTCACTTGACCGCCGCTTTCATAATTACATCCGGGACGGTGAATTTCCTCCGGAAAAAAGATCGCGTACATGCCGTCGCTCATGATTAATTCCATCTCACCTTTAACTGAGTTATAATAAATGGCGTCTTTCTGTTCAAGCAGATTTTCCTTAACTTCACTTTCGGGGCTGAATGGAGCGAAGCCGATTACCTCATTCCCTTGAGCAATATATTGAATATCTATGTATTTACCATGGGCTTCCGCTTTTTTCTCCGCTTTGGGAGCGGTTTGGTATTCTTGGACTAAGGCATAGATGGAACTGCCCTCGATCTCATATTTACCAACCGCCACTTTTGAAAAATCAGTCTTCTTTAAATAATCCAAACCTTTAACTAAAGCTTTAGCTAGGTAAAGCTTGTCTTTGGATAAACTATCCAATTTACCAAAAATCATGCTAGTCTCCTCCATTTCATTTATTCTCAAAGCATGAGCAAAGGCAGAAACATCTCTAGTATTGAGTGATATGGAACTTAGATGCCCAATCGTAAAGTCGGCGTTCATTTCAAGAGCTTTTGACTCATGCCTCACCCCTCATATCGGCCATAAATCATATTGAACCCCAAATCAGTAACGTACACCAAGATCGCCCCGTAAACTAAAAACCAGAAAACCGGGAAAAGGATAGTTACTCCGAAAAGAAGCCCTAACACTAGCATTAAAGCGATCGTCAGCAAAGTATTGTCCAAAACCAATAAAAAAGCTTTTTTAATCGTCTTTTTGATGCTATTATTCAAATAAATCAACGGCGCGAAATAAAAAGACATCAAGCTGATAAAGACCTGCAAATAAAAGGAGAGCATGCCGGTGACAAACAATAAAGTAGACCGCTCGATGATCCCAATCATCACATTCATAAATAATAGAATAAAAGATAATGAAAACAGTCCGTTAACTACTATAGAAGGCCGATAGTACTTCCCGAGCAGACTGAAAAAAGTTTTGAACCCAGGATAACTCTCTTTTTTGACTTGATATAAACTATAAAATGCTGTTGTAACCGGCGCTACCACAAATGTATTCCAAATAGCGCCCAAAACCATCGTCCAGGTAAAAACAGAAAACAATTCATTGGCAGTGATGCTATTTTCCCAACCGCCTGCCGTAATGCTGAAAGAAGCGACAATAATCAGTAGAGTCGGAATACTTACGGTCCCGTATATGATACTCATCAAAACGGAATATGAAAATGATTGATAAATTTCTTTGAAGGTATTCTTGATAACCATTCCGGTGGTGGGAAAAACCTTTAGTTTAGCCATTAGACCCTCCTCAAGCTTATTTAACCGACTTACATCCTTTCAGGGGCTGAAACGCCAAGCATCTTTAAACCACGTTCAAATATATAGCCTAACCCTTCAGCCACCGCCAACCGGGACTTGGTCAAGGCCAAATCGTCGCCGATGAACCGGCGTTTATTATAGTACGAATGGAACAAGGTGGCCAATTCCAGCAAATATCCGGTCAAACGGTGGGGCTCACGCCGTCTGGCGGCTTCGCCGATCAGATCCGGAAAGTGGGACGCCTTTTCGATTAGCAGTTTCTCTTCCTCATCCCAATATTCGATCAATGATTGATCATCCCGATAGGCTTGTTGCTCATCGGTGGACTGCCTAAAGATGCTGCAAATTCGGGCGTAGGCATATTGCACATAGAAAACCGGGTTTTCATTGGATTGGGATCGGGCCAAATCCATATCAAAATCAAGATGGCTATCGGGGCTGCGCATCAAAAAGAACCAACGGGCGGCATCATTGCCGACTTCCTCAAGCAAATCAGCCATGGTGATAAATTCACCCCGCCTTTTGGACATCTTGAAGGGTTTACCCTCTTTGATCAAGTTGATCTGTTGGGCGATAAGCACTTCGAGCCGGTCAGGTTCGATTCCCAATGCAGCCATAGCCGCTTTCATTCGAGGAATATAACCGTGATGATCCGGCCCCCAGATATCGATTACCAGATCAAACCCACGTTTAAATTTATTTAAATGGTAAGCGATGTCGGCTGTAAAATAAGTGGTCCGGCCATCACCGGTTTTGAGAACCCGGTCTTTATCATCCCCAAAGTTAGAGGTGCGCAGCCATATCGCTTCCTCGCTTTCATAGGTCAAACCACGTTCCGCTAAAATGCCTAAAGTCTCGTCTACTTCGCCGGCTTCATGAAGACTGCGTTCGCTAAACCAATGATCGTATTTCACCCCATAGTTCAACAGGTCATGCTTCTGGGAGGCCAAGATTTGTTGATAGCCTAAATCACGAAATAACTCGATCCGCTTCGCTTCCGGAAATTTCAGATAAGAATCGCCTTCATTTTCAATTGTTTGACGGACCATATCGGTGATATATTCACCTTGATACCCGTCCTCCGGAAATTCTATATTTTCTCCCAACAACTCACGATACCGGGCATCAAGGGAACGTCCCAGAGTATATACTTGAACGCCGAAGTCATTGACATAGTATTCTTTTTCCGTTAAGGCCCCGCAAGCCTTAAAGAGATGACTTAGAGTATCCCCAAAGGCGGCAGCCCGGGCGTTGACGACATTCATCGGTCCCACCGGGTTGGCGCTGACGAATTCCAGTTGAATTTTGATCCCTTTGAGGTCTGGATTATTGCCGTACTCATCTTTTTGCCGGAAAATGCTTGCCAATACCTCACTCAACCAACGGTCATTCAGGTGAAAGTTGATAAAACCCGGACCGGCGATTTCCACCTTAGCCAAATACGGATTGGCCTCAAAATTGTCGATCAGCGACTGGGCAACCTCCCGGGGCGGCTTTTTAACGGTTTTACTTAACACCATCGCCATATTAGAGGCAAAATTTCCATGGGCCTTATCTTTCGGAATTTCCAGATTAATCTCGGGTAAAGTGTCAAAGGCCAACTTGCCTAATTCTTTCCCCTTAAGCGCCGCTTCCTTTAATAAGCTTTGAAGACCTGCTTTGATTTTCCGAGTAACGATTGTTTCCATTGGTTTAATAACTCCTTACCTCTCCCGAAAACGACTTGACAAGCATGTCGCTATCTAAAATTAAAGACTGCTGAATGGAGAAAAAGACCTTACAATATTAAAAAAGGTCACCGCAGTGACCTTAATTATGAAGCTTTATTATCGGATTTACTGGTCGAAGCTGAGCCCGATCCGCTGTCCGTAGTTGGGTTCTTAGTATTGCTATTGGAACGATTGTCCGTAATATAGAAGCCAGACCCCTTAAAGATGATATTATTATTACGGCTGATTAACCGTCTAACTTCTCTCTGGCATTTAGGGCATTGAGTCAAGGCTGTGTTCATACTATGGAATTCTTCAAAAACTCCGCATTGTTCACAGAAATACTCATAAGTCGGCATGGCTTCACCTCCTTTAAATCAGGACATTAGCTTATCATACCAATCTTAAGAAAAAAAAACCCATTTGTCAAGTTAAGCTTTGTAAAAATCGTCTATTCCTTTTCCCTTAATCCATCCAGGACGGAGAGATAAACAACTCACCTCTTGACCCAACTCTCTATTGAAGCAATTAATTATAGAAGCTCAATAAAGACAAGGACCAGTTCATGGCGTCTTTAGGAGACTCCGGCTCTTATTTATATTACCCAACTTCTTGTTACGAAAACTGCACAAAATATCCAAAGGCCTATCAGTAGTATGATTAACCATTTTAAGGCTGCGGCCCAGCCGGGGTTTTTACCGGCGATCATCATTTTAACCCCTAGTAAGATTAGCAACCCAGGCCAAAATTTTTGAAACAGTTTCAAATATTCCATATATAAACCAGACCTGATCATTCCCGTATTATTAAGTAAAAATAGGATTCCGAATACGATCATAAGGCTGCCAAGGAAAATACTAGACATTTTTTAATTCCTCCCAGTCGAGCTTGAATGTGTTCGTCTCCCGGCCGTAAACGAACAAAATCAAAGTGCGTTGCAGCGGTTGTTCAATTAAGGGGTTACTAATCGTCGCCTCCGGATCAATCTCAAATTCGGCGAATAAAACTTTCCTTTGCAGCTCCCGCGGCTCAAGCCCGGACCATTCCGGAAGATATCGTTCACGGTTTTCAGGGATTTGCCAAAACCTGTAGCTGCCCTTCTTCAACTCCGGCCCTAGTTGTCCTGCCCAATCCGGCAAATCAACCAAGCGCTCCCCCAATAACAGATCGAATTTCAAAAGATTTCGAATCGCTGTCAGATCCTGGTCCCGGGTCTCCAGAAATCTCAGTAAATATCGGTAAAGGTCCTTTCCTTTGTGGGCCTTTTGATCCAATCCCCGTCCCTTCCACCAGTAAGCGAAATCCTCAAAAAACTGAAATGGGTTCTCCGTCCGGGCGATTAAGTATTTAAAGGAGGCAATAAAACGGCCTGAGTTATAATAGCGTTCCAATAAGTCTTCGATGGTTTTCAAACGCCAAAGCTCTTCAAAGGTGAGCCAACTATTGGCCAAGACCTCGTAAGGGGCTTCTTCCGTAAAATAATAGCCGAATTCGCCGGCCTTTTCACGCAAACCGGAACCTTTCAGCAGCTTTAAAAAGCCAAGCTGCAAACGGTCCGGTCCGATGAGCAGATTGTCGTTGAAGGAACCGGCAAATGACTGGTAATTTTCGCCCGGTAAGCCCGCAATCAGATCCAAGTGAATGAATACTTTACTATTCTGGCGCAACAGCGATACTTGCCGCTTTAACTTGTCAAAATCCATCCGGCGGCTGATCAACCGGAGAGTTTCTTGGTTGGTGCTTTGGACGCCGATCTCGAATTGAAACAAACCTCGCGGCGCAGCGCTCAAAATGGCGATGGATTCGTCATCCAACCAATCGCCGACGATCTCGAAGTGAAAATTAGTGACTCCCTGGTGTTCCAGTAAAAAACCCCAGATTTCCTTGGCCCGCTTGACATCGCAGTTAAAAGAACGGTCCACCAATTTAACCTGGGCGATTTCGGCATCAATGAACTTCAGCATTTCCTTTTTAACCCGATCCAGGCTTAAAAAACGGACCCCCCGTTCGTTGGCGGACAAACAATATTGGCAACGGTTGGGGCAACCCCGCGAAGTTTCGTAGTAAACCAATTTTTGACGGAATTCGGATAAATCCTCCGGATAAGGAAAGGGAAGCAGATTCAAGTCGGCAATGGGTTTTCGGGCCGGAGTCCGAATCAATGATTCACCTTGCCGGAAGACCAATCCGGAAACCTTCTCCCATTCAGCGGGGCCTTTGGCATACTGTTCCAGCCACTCCCGGAAGGTAACTTCACCTTCGCCGATGATTACCAAATCCAGCTGCGGGTTCTTAGCTAAAACCGCTTCCGGTTCCGCCCAGACTTCCGGTCCCCCTAAAATGATAAGCGTCTGGGGCGCTAATACCTTCAGTCTTTTTGTTAAGATCAAGGTTTGCTCAATATTCCAGATATTGCAGGAAAAACCGATCACATCGGCTCTTTCCGAATAGATTTCCCCGAATACCCAAGCTAAATCCTGATTAATATTGAACTCCCGAAACTTTAATCCCGGATAATCCTTCCGGCAAAACTGGTAGAGGGACCAGAGGGCTAATGAGGTATGGACGAATTTTGCATTGAGAGCGGTTAATAAGATTTTCATTATTCGGACCTTCGTAAAGTATCTTTATTTTATTATTTACCACTCATAGTTAAATTCCTCTTTGTGATGGGAAGTTGCGGATTTGTAATGATTTCTTCATGTTTTCCCAAAGGATTTCCGATTTTAAAACCGAATCAACTAATAATTGAAAAGAGGGTCGTACCATGTTCCTTGACTGCCATGCCCACGCCTTTGCCGATAAAATCGCGGCTAAGGCTGTCCAACAATTGATCCATTATTATCAAATGCCAACCACCAACGGCGGACGTTTATCCGACCTAATTGACGCCGCTAATCAAGGAAAGTTGGACGCTTTTATTCTGTTGGTGGCCGCCACCAAACCGGAACAGGCCAAACCTGCCAACGACTGGGTTTTAAAGATTGCTTCCAAGTCCAAGGCGGAACTGGAACAATTAACAGGCCAAAAGCAAGTCCCCCAGGTAATCCCATTCGGCGCTTACCATCCCGCTGACCCTAACTGGCTGGCTGAGATCAACCGGCTCAGAACTGCCGGGATTAAAGGGATCAAACTTCATCCTGAGTTTCAAGGAATCGACTTGGCCGATCCCAGGCTCAACCCATTTTTTGAAGAAATCTGTGGCCGCTTCGTTTTGATGATCCATGTAGGCGACCCTAGAGTTAGTCCCCTTAATTTCAGCACTCCTCGGAAAGTAGCCGCTATCTTAATGAAATTCCCCAAACTAAAAGTCATCGCCGCCCACATGGGCGGGTTATTCTTCTGGGATGAGGTTTTAGAGGTCCTGGCCGGAAAAGACCTCTACCTAGATACCTCAAGCGCTTTGCCTTTCATTCAACCGGAAATACTAAAAAAAATCCTTGCCAAACATGATCCTTCCAAAATCCTCTTCGGAAGTGATTATCCGTTAAATACTCCCCAAAAGGAATTGGAATCATTGGAGCAGATCCCTTGGCTTTCAACTGCCGCTAAAGAACGGATCTACGGCCAAAATTGCATTGAACTTTTGAATCAGGCATAAAACGAAAAACGCGAAGCATGAGTATTGTCAGTGCTTCTCTT
Source organism: Bacillota bacterium (assembly GCA_023394955.1). Taxonomy (GTDB): domain Bacteria; phylum Bacillota; class UBA4882; order UBA8346; family UBA8346; genus JAAYHS01. The sequence goes on along the minus strand of JAEWZY010000018.1, from coordinate 47,217 downwards.
GCCTTATGCCTTATGGCTCACGCCTAATCAATCTCGCCAAATACTGCCCTTCTTCCTCGAACATGACCTGACAAAACCAACCCGCCTTCCGGGCATACTCCGCCAAAGTTTGCTGGTCGACAAATAACCATTTGTAAGCTTCGCTTACTTGGTCTTGATATTCAATCCTATACTCTACCTCACCGAAGTAATAGCTCCGTTTGAGTAGAGCCGCTCCCCATATTCCCATGAATTCAGGAAAAAGAGTAAAATCCGTGGAATCCAACAATAATTGGCCGGCCGGCCCTATTAACCCTGGGGCGCGATCCAAAAAATCCTTTAGGCCGAACAGATCCCCTACTAGTCCGATACCGTTCATCAGCATTAAGACCGTATCGAATTTCTCTTCCGGTACCCAATGCCTGATATCAACGGCCAAAGTATGCCTTAGGCCCCGCCCAGCCATGACTTTTACCGCGTCACGGGAAATATCCACCGCAGTTACCCGGCGGCCTCGTTCCTGCAAGATCAAACTATGGCAACCCGCTCCGGCGCCCACATCTACGATCCGGCCTTGGCAAAGATCCAAAGCGTATCTTTCCAGATCCGGCAAGTTTGAATCCTGGCGGAAGAATAATTCCACCGGTAAAGTTTCCATCCCGCTGCAATCGCTATGGACTTTTAAACAGATCCCCGGGTCCTTTTGGAGATAAAAATCCTGAAGCGCCCGGCCCATTAAATCCCAACCCTGTATAGCCATATCAACACCTGAGTAAGTTATTGAGAAAATAATTTTTTATATATCAAAAGCGGCTTTGTCAGCCGCATTTATTATACCAATCCAACGCTAATATTTAAACCAAAATCGTCATCCGTCACTGCTGACTACTGCTTTAGCTAAACTTTAATCTTCATCATAATGAACCAGACTTAGCACATCATACCCGGCTAACTTATCCCGGCCTTTTAAGGGATCCAGTTCAATGATGAAAGCGAACCCGACGATCACTCCGCCCAGCCGTTTAACTAATTCGGCGGTGGCGGAGATAGTGCCGCCGGTAGCCAACAAGTCATCCACAATCAACACTCTTTGTCCGGGTTTGACGGCATCGAGATGGATCTCCAACGAATCCTGGCCGTACTCCAGTTCATAGGTGACCTTTTCAGTAGCAGCCGGGAGTTTTCCCGGTTTCCTGACCAGCACGAACCCCTTACCCAGTTTATATGCGAGTGGAGCGCCTAGGAGAAACCCCCGCGATTCGGCTCCAACGATCACGTCGGGATTAGCGCCCTGAAAATGGGTGGCAAATTGATCGATCACATAACGTAAAGCTTCCCCATTCTTCAGTAAAGTGGTAATGTCTTTAAAGCTGATTCCCGGCTTGGGAAAATCAGGCACTTCTCTGATTAATGATCTTATCTCCACGACGATCACTCCTTAAAGTTGGAATTCATTATATAATACTTTAATAGCTTGGTCCATTTGCTCTTCAGGGACCAAACAAGAGATGGTTATTTCCGAGTCCACTGTTTGAAAGAGGTCGATCTGGTGTTGATGAAGGGTCTCTACCACCCGGGCCATGATTCCCGGCACATCTTGCATCCCAACTCCTATCAAAGCGATCTTGGCGCAATTCGGCAATAACTCCATCTTAAAGTCCGGGGACAATAATTCATCCACCCGGCCTAAAGCCTCCTGTTTAACTACAAAACTGACTTGCCCCGGGGAGATCGAATTCATATCCACATTGATCCCAGCCTCAGCCAAAACCTTGAAAATCCGGACCGAATCTCCCGCCTTAAGTTGGCCGTTATTTGATTTTACCAGAACCCGGCCGATGCCGGCTTGATAAGCGATCCCGGTAATGACCCGCGCTGTTTTCCCATCGTGAATCAGGGTCCCGCCGTCTTCGGTAAAAGTGCTCTTTACTTTGACGGGCACCTTTTTATCCCTGGCAATGGTCACTGCCCGCGGGTGGACTACTTTGGCGCCATTGTTGGCCATCTCGCAGATTTCCTGATAGGTCAATTCCCGTAGAATCTTGGCCTCAGGAATAATTTTGGGATCAACGGTCATCACTCCGTCCACATCAGTGTAAATCTCGACCAGCTCCGCTTCGAGGGCTGAACCTAGCGCGGTAGCGGTCGTGTCCGAACCGCCCCGGCCCAAAGTGGTGATATCACCGTCGGAAGTCATCCCTTGAAAACCGGCTACGACCACGATGTTGCCTTCGCCAAGACGCCGCAGGATATTTTCGGGATTGACCTTAACTATCTGGGCTTCACCGAAGTTCTGATCGGTAATGATCCCCGCTTGCCCTCCGCTGAGGGCTATCGCCGGATGGCCTGACTTTTCCAAGGTTTGGGCCATAACTACCGTGGAAATAATTTCGCCGCAAGAAATCAATAAATCCATATCTCTAGCATCGACCGGCGCGCCGATATTCTTGATTAAATTGATCAAGGTGTCGGTGGCGTAAGGATCGCCCTTCCGTCCCATGGCCGATACGACTACCACTACGGAAAACCCTTCCTCTTTAGCCTTGAGTATTTTAGCTAAAGCCCGCTCCCGTCCTTCGGGAGAAGCGACCGAGGTGCCTCCGAATTTCTGTACGATAATCCTCATCTGATTCATCCTTTTTTAGTTTAAATTTAATAATACAAGTTGCCTCGCGCCTCTTGCCTATTCCTTCTTATCCGTTATTAATTCCAACCACTTCCCGGCCCGTTCCAATTCCAGCCGCACCTGGTCAAAGCTGGTCCCGCCGGAAGAGTTACGGACTTGGACTACATTTTCGATCTCCAGGGTTTGATAGATATCCTCGCCGATCAGGGAAGACGCAGCCTGAAATTCCGTCAAGCTAAGCTCCTCCAATCGTTTCCGGTTATCAAGGCAATACTTGACCAACTTGCCGACTACCCCATGGGCGGTCCGGAAAGGAAGCCCTTTGCCGACCAGATAATCAGCTAGATCAGTGGCATTTAAAAATCCGTCTTTGGTGGCTTCCAGCATCCGTTCCCGGTTAACCGTCATTGTGTCCAGCATCGGTATGAAAATCCTTAAACAGCCCTTCACGGTGTCGATAGCGTCGAACAGAGCTTCTTTATCCTCTTGCAGATCTTTGTTATAAGCCAAGGGGAGGCCTTTCATCACGGTCAAGACGGCGATTAAATCGCCATAGACCCGCCCGGTCTTTCCCCGGACCAATTCGGCCACATCCGGGTTTTTCTTCTGCGGCATAATGCTGGAACCGGTGCTATAGGAGTCATCCATCTCCACAAAACCAAACTCCATCGAAGACCAAAGCACCAGTTCTTCGCAGAAACGAGATAGATGCATCATTATTAAGGAGGCGTCGAAAATAAATTCGGCCACGAAATCCCGGTCGCTGACTCCGTCGATGCTATTGGCGGTAATCCCGGAAAAATCCAAGGCCTCGGCTACCCGTTCCCGGTTGATCGAAAACCCGGTCCCCGCCAAAGCCCCGCTTCCCAGAGGCGAAACCGCAACCCGCTTCAAACTGTCTTCCAGCCGCTCGTAATCACGGCGAAACATCCCGAAATAGGCCATTAGGTGATGGCCGAATAAAACCGGTTGGGCCCGTTGCAAATGAGTATAACCGGGCATAATCGTTTTTTGCTCCTCCGCGGCGATCTTTAAGAGGGTTTGAAACAATTCTTCGAGGAGTGTTTGGACGGCTGATATTTCAGTGCGTAAATAGAGCCGGGCGTCCAAAGCGACCTGGTCGTTACGGCTTCTGGCGGTATGTAACTTCTTCCCCAACTCGCCGATTTCCTGGATCAATAATTTCTCTACATTCATGTGAATGTCTTCAGCAGTTGGGTCCCAGGCTACCTGTCCCGCTTTTACTTTTTCCCAGATCCGTTTTAAACCGATGATGATCGTATCGGCTTCCAACCGTGGTATAATTCCGGTCTCTCCCAGCATATCCGCATGGGCGATACTGCCCCGGATATCTTCTTCGGCCAGCCGGCAATCGAAATGAATCGAGGAATGAAAATCATCCATCAAGGAAGCGGTCTCTTTCTGAAACCGCCCACCCCAAGCTTTTTCCATGTCAAACCTCCGTGAAACACTAAAGGGTGTTTGTTTTTTAAAAACAGTATCAGTTATTCAACAATAGTGATTCAAATCCTTTTTTAGGGGGGAAGTTTTCGATTCTTCCGGAAATCCGGATTAAATGTTTTTATTATGCTCACTTCGTTAAATTGGAACTTACGTTTTGAAGATAACCCGTTAAACCCTTCGCGATTATTTTCGAAACGAGCTAAATTAATGATTTAACAAAGTCAATTATAAATGTTGAATAAATAAAACCGATAATTTAATACGATGCTTTTTTCATGCTTCCGCGGATGTTTAACACTATGAAAATATTGGCATGTTAGAAATCTTTAGTTGTAAAGGAGTATATCGAGATGGATCTTAAAAATATAGTTTCATTAAACCCGGTAAACAATTTATGGATTAAGATATTAATCGTCTTAACACTCTCTTTCTCGCTGGTAATATTCGTTTTCAAACTTCACCTTATTGGTGAAGTAGATCAGGACACTTCTCTAGAAGACTTCACCGCCTATCTTGATGAACGTATTCCATTCTTGATGGAAAAGTATGATATCCCCGGAGTCAATGTCGCTCTGGTTAAAAACGCCGCCATCCCTTGGTCCAAGGCATATGGTTATGCTCACCTTGAAACAGGCCGAAAGATGACTGTCAATACCTGTTGCCGGGTAGAATCCATCTCAAAATCAGTCACCGCTTGGGGCGTAATGAAATTAGTCGAACAAGGCCGGATCGGCTTAGACGATCCGGTTGAACAACATTTAGGCGGTTGGACATTTCCCAAGTCGAAATATGCAAAGGAAAAGGTAACGATAAGACAGCTACTTAGCCATAACGCCGGTCTGCCTTTAGGGACCGTCGGAGTGCGTTATTCCCCCAAGAAAGCGGTGCCTGGCTTGGAAGAAAGTTTATCCAAGGAAGTCCGGCTGATCCGTGAGCCGGGAACCGCTTTTTCTTATTCGAATACCGGATTTAACTTACTTGAGTTGTTAATCGAAAAGGTTACCGGCCGTGACTTTGCCGAATATATGAAAGCGGAAGTCCTGCTTCCACTAGGAATGCGGGACTCCATTTTCACATGGAGCGCAGAATTGATCCCGGCTGTCCCCTTTGGGTACGACTTAAAAGCCAATCCCATCCCGGTATATATTTATCCTGAAAAAGCCTCCGGCGGCCTGTTCGCAACCGTTGAGGATATTGCGACTTTCATCACTGCCGGAATGAGTGACTTTTCCGATACGGCTCGCTTAACCCTTACCTCCGACAGTATCAACCAACTTTATACCCCAATGATCGAAAAGCCGGGCTTCTATAGCCTTGCATTTGATTCATACGGATTAGGCCATTTTATTGAGACCTTTCCCAATGGTATACGGGGCGTCTCCCACGGCGGCCAGGGCTCCGGCTGGATGACCCATTTTCATTCCGTTCCGGAGACAGGCGACGGCATTGTTATTATCGCCAACAGCCAGCGAAGTTGGCCGTTTTTTGCTTATCTACTGAGGGATTGGGCCAAGTGGAATGGATTCTCTTCGATCGGCATGGGTAAAATCATCTGGGGGGAGAAGATAGTAGGGGCATTAATCGGCCTAATATTATTTGTTGTATCATGGCAAGGATACCGTCTGGGGCAAGGATTGATCTCCGGCAAACGCCGGTTTGGACCCTTGGCGAAACAATCCCGCCGCCTACGTTTGATACAAAGCGGTTTATCAGTAATTTTGCTCTCTGTCTTATGGTGGTGTGTTAATCAAGAGTATCTGTTTATAACTTCAGTATTTCCTACCATTTCCGGTAAGCTTGGATTGTCAATTTTACTGTTGGCTTTGGTTTTGTCTTTGTCAGCGTTGTTCCCTCTATACTTCAAACCTCTCCTCTCGAAACTCAATTAACATTCTCTAAAAATTCCAACTTTTTGAAGCTAATTGGAAATCAATCCCTAATCCCAAAATATTCTTTTATTGGAAACAACATAAAGTCATGAGGAAAAAATCTAAATCCCCCGTAGGGATGAGTAAAAAAGTGGTAGGGATTATTAAACGAATCGTAACCAGGAAACTGAAAAAAAGATTGAATAAACCGCTCCGGTAAACTAAAATTAAATTGTACACCGACAAACATTGGGAGACCGCCATGGACCTAACGCCTTTAATTGAAAAATATCATCTTAACCTCTTGTTATCCTTCGGTTCATACGGCACCGAGCGTTTCACGCCGGAAAGCGATATTGATCTAGCATATCAAGCTGAACGAAGCCTTTCTCCAGATGAAGAACTCCGGCTCTTAAAAGACCTGATCTTTCTTTATCGCCGGGACCGGATCGATCTGGTGGATTTGAGTAAAGCGTCTCCCCTGTTAATGTTCGAAGTAGCGACCAACGGCAAGGTTCTGTATGAAGAAAAGGAAAGCTTTCTCCGGTTTAAACTTAAAGCCTCCGCCCGGTATGCCGACACCCGCCGCTTACGCCGGATGCGCCGGGAATACTTGAACCGAGAGTTGAGTTAGGAGGAAAAACATGCCAGGCCTTGAGCTTATTACTGACAAATTAATAAAGATGAAGGAATATCTCAGCCAATTAAAAAAAACCGCGCCCGACACATATCAAGACTATCTAAAAGATTCGATCCCCAAATATGCAATTGAACGGTTAATCCAGTTAACCGTCGATTTAGCCTTGGATATTAATAACATTATTCTATCGTATCTCAAAAAACCGCCTGCTTGTGATTACTTTAACTCCTTTATCGACTTAGCGGAATGCGGCGTTTTAGAAGAAAAATTCGCCCTAATAATCGCGCCTTCAACCGGATTGAGAAACAGGTTGATTCATGAATATGAAACCATTAACGACCGAATTGTCTTTGAGAGCATTGGTGAGACTATTGAGCAATATACATTTTATATGAGAGAGATAAATAAATATATTAATCGTTTTCTCTCTTGATGTTTAGATCTCCCTTTCATCCAACACCCGTTTCGATTTCTTCTCGCTCCGCGGCAACTTTCCTAGGGGAACCACCTGAACATCGATGAGGATCCCAATCCGCTTTTTAAAATTAACCCCAATCCGTTCGGCCAATTGTTTCGGATCCAGCCCCGCCTCGGCTTCCACCTTCAAAAGTATTTGGTCCCTGGCTTCAACCCTGGATAAACGGACTTGATACTCACTACTGGCTCCTTCGGTCTCTTTCAGGACATCCTCGATCTGGCCGGGATAGATATTTACACCTTTAATCTTGATCATATCGTCGCTTCTGCCTAAGATCCGGTCGATCCTCGGATAGGCGCTCCCACAAGAACAAGTCCCGGGGATAATTCTAGTCAAATCCCTGGTCCGGTAACGGACCAAGGGCGCTCCTTCTTTGCTTAAGGTGGTGATTACCAGTTCGCCCAGTTCCCCGTCGGTTAAATTCAGTCCGGTCACAGGGTCGATGATTTCGAAATAAAAATAGTCCGACCAGTAATGGATCCCCCGGTGAAACCGGCAGTCGATCCCGATTCCCGGTCCATAGATCTCGGTAAGGCCGTAAATATCAAAACTTTCCACGCCCAGCTCGTTTTCGATCCGGTCTCGCATCTTCTCGCCCCAGCGTTCCGAACCCATAACCCCGATTTTAAGGTGAATCTGATCCCGGAGGTCCCTTTTTTGGATCTCTTCCGCCAATAACAAAGCGTAAGAGGAGGTGCTGCATAAGACGGTGGACTTCAAGTCGATCATCATTTGAATCTGTTTTTCAGTATTGCCGGGGCCCATCGGGATGGCCATGGCCCCCAGCCGTTCCACTCCGGCTTGAAACCCGATTCCGGCGGTCCAAAGGCCGTAACCAGGGGTGATTTGGACCCGGTCCTCCCGAGTGACTCCGGCCAAGCAATAACAACGGGCAAACATTACCGACCAATCGTAAACATCTTTTTTAGTATAGGGAATAATAACCGGTTTACCGGTGGTTCCGGAGGAGGAGTGGATCCGGACTACTTCCCGGTCGGGGACGGCTTGTAACCCCAAGGGATAAACATCTCGCAGTTCCTCTTTGTATGTAAAGGGCAGCTTCCCCAAGTCAACCGCTTCCGAAAAATCTTGCGGTTCAAAACCGTTTTCTTCAAACTTTCTTTGGTAAAAAGGGCTATGCTGGCCGACCCGGACCAACAACTTTTTAAGGGCTTGATTTACAAAACCGGTAGTTTCCTCCCCATTCATCCGGGTATAGTCCGGATCGCGCAGTTCCTGAAGTTCGATTGGCGCCACTTTATCAATCATCTCAACTAGCCTCCTCTACTGACTTACTTCCTAACTCAAAAGCCCGTTCATTGATCTCCCTAAACCGTTCCGGGACCAATTCCAACAAGGCCTCTCTCACCTGGTCTTTACTCAAGGGCAGCCTGCCGCTGCCCGCTAAAGCGCCTAACATTACGGCATTAACCGTTTTAATGTTTCCGACTACGGCAGCCATTTGAAAAGTGTTGAGAAATACGATTTGAAATGACTGATTGCCTAAAAAGGCTTGAATCTGTTCGAGGGGATAAGCCGCGTTCCCCAGGGCTACCGTCACCGGCCGGATCGGATGGATGTTTACCAAACCAATCCCGGAGGGTTTCACCAGGTTGCTGGCGCGTTGGGCTTCAGCCGGTTCAAAGCCGAGCAAGATATCGGCTTGCTTTCTCCCAATAACTGGTCCATAATCAGCTGCGCCGATCCGGACATGACTCTGGACCGACCCTTCCCGTTGGGCCATGCCGATGGCTTCCGAGGTTTTCGCTTCCAACCCGGCATTTAAAGCTGCTTGGGCCAAAACCCGCGAAGCCAAAATCGTCCCTTGTCCACCCACTCCGGCAATGATGATATTCAAATTATTCACCGTCGGACACCTCCTTGATAGCGCCCGCCGGACATACTTGGCCGCATAAGCCGCAACCATGACAAGATAGGTTGATTTGCGGTTTTTTCTCCGTGTAAAAAGCCGGACAACCCAGTTCTTTGATGCATAACCGGCAATTAGTACACAAGTCCGGATCCACTTGGTATTTTGTTTTTGCCTTAACCGTAGCAGCGCATGGCGCCCGCATTACTACCGCCGCCACTCCCGGAAAAGCAAGGGCTTTTTCGATAATAATTTTTGCCGCTTTAAGGTCTAAGGGATCGGCAACCTCAACAAAACCTACCCCGCAAGCTTTTAGCACGGCAACCGGATCAATAGGAGTCGCTTTCTCTCCCACTGCGGTCCGTCCCATTCCCGGATGGGGTTGATGACCGGTCATAGCGGTGGTTCCGTTATCTAGCAAGACGATTTTTACCGGATGATTGTTATAAACCCCATTGATCACTCCCGGTATTCCAGTGTGGAAAAAAGTCGAATCGCCAATAAAAGCGATCACCGGCCGTTGAGGGTCGATTCTGTATAACCCCTGGGCAACCGTGATCCCCGCTCCCATACAAAGACAGGTATCAACCATCGAAAGCGGCGGAGCGTTTCCCAGGGTATAACAACCGATATCTCCGGTATAAATGGCCTCCATCCCTTTGGTAGCCCGCTTCACCGCATAAAATGAGGCTCGGTGCGAACAACCGGCGCACAATACCGGAGGGCGGACCGGCAATTCCGGAGCCTTTTCCTTTTCAACCACTGTGGCTGAAGGTGTTTGCATTTTTAAGATATTAATTAAACTTTGACGGACTATATCAAAACTATATTCCCCGGCCCGCGGCAGTTCGCCGGATAGTTTTCCATGGATTTGGCCCTTAAACCTGATTCCGGCGGCGAGCTGGATAATCCCCTCTTCCAAAACCGGATCTAACTCTTCGGCTACTATCACCCGGTCAACCCGGGAGAGAAAATCGGCGGCAATGTCATTGGGAAAAGGATGTGGAGTTCCGATCTTTAAAAAAGTAGGTTTCAACCCCAGATTGGCAGCTGCCTCTTTAGCATATAAATACGACACCCCGCTAGTTAAAATCCCCAACCGCCCGCCGGGTTCAATCCGATTCCAGACGCTGGAAGAGAATTCCCTCGCTATTTTGGGGAGCTCTTCCTCGAGCCATTGGTGTTTCAGATAGGATAAACGGGGGAAAATGACCCACTTCGGATTTTTCTCAAAGCCGTCCGGTTGATTAATTTCAATCTCCGAGAATTCCACCCCTTCGGTGGCATGGCAGACCCGGGTGGTAGGCCTGAGAAAGACGGGCAAACCATGATGGCCTGAAACTTCAAATGCCGCCTTAGTCATGGCCAACGCTTCTTGAGGGCTGGACGGATCGAACACCGGCAACTTGGCGAATTTCGCAAAGGTCCTTGTGTCCTGTTCGGTCTGGGACGAATGAGGCCCCGGATCGTCGGCCACCACCACTACCATAGCGCCTTTGACTCCGATATAAGCGAGACTCATCAAGGGATCACTAGCCACGTTCAGGCCGACTTGTTTCATGGCCACCAGAGTTCTAGCCCCGGCGTAAGCGGCCCCGGCAGCTACTTCCATTGCTACCTTCTCATTGACCGACCATTCAACGTAATATTGAAATTCCCCGGCCCGTTCCGCCAGGGCGCCGATGATTTCCGAAGAAGGAGTACCCGGGTAAGCCGTGGCTAAATTAAGCCCGGCCTCTATCGCTCCCCTGGCGATGGCCTCATTCCCCATTAGTAATTTTTTAGCCACCAAAGTCACCTCAAGTTCAGATCTAAGTTGAAGCATTGAAGTCTTAAAATTACAATTGATTCAACTTGAAATTCTATTTTTAAACCTTGAGACTGTCTCACACAACTTACAATCTGTGTAAGCTACGATATCTGTGATCTCTCCGAATCTAATTTGATGCCTTTTGACCAAATAAAAAAGCCGGGCAACCAGCGCCCGGCTTATAAACGTATTTTAATAACGCTCGCCTGCACTCGTCTCAACTCAACTTTGCTACCCTAACTAAACTATCCATCTAAACTATCTATACTAACTACCTACACTAAAAAATATATCAAAAGTCGCCATCAAAGTCAATGTTTATCCGGTGTTTTTTCGGTCAAAACTGAACTAGTGATTGGCTACTCCCTAAACCACATAACTATCTTAGGCGTCATAGAAAGGGAAAACTACTTTTGCCTTAATTGTCAAACAGCTTGTCATCAAAATCCAAATCGAAGCATAGAGATAAAATAAAAGATTAGGTTAGGTTATAAAGATGATACCGAATTATTCTATGAAAAACTCCAGAAAACCGCATCAACTCAGGCAGGATCTTCGAGTCCCGGCATGTTTTTTGGTAGATGTTATCTTAGATAACGGACGGGCCGTCTTCGGAAAAGTGGAAGATCTAAGCTTAAACGGGGCCAAACTTCGTCTCCCGGTTTACCTGGCTTCCAGCTCCATTTTAACGCTGGATTTTGCCAACCATCAACTGACCCTGAAAGCTACTTGCCGCTGGTCGGTCCCTCAGGATTGGAACGTCGGTTCTTATTTAACGGGTATTAGTTTTATCGAAATTAATCCCGAAGAATACGCCCGACTCCGCCAGATCCTGTTTAGCCTGGCCGGTTAAGTAGGTTATCTCCTGTTTGGATGTTGGTGCTTACGAATTAACTCACTGCTGGTAATCCAGATTTCGTACGGGTCCATAGTTCTCTTTAACGCGGCCTTCTTTTTGGTTTTAAATGAGTAATAAACTAGACGTAAAACTGATTCCCATAAACCCAGCCACCAGCGGTTCCATCCCGGGTCAAGAGGGACCAAGGTAAATCCCAACCGTTTTGCTCCCGCAGCCAAAACATTAACCCCGTAAAACGCTCTCACATTACTCGGAATTAACCCACCTGCGCTAGCTTCGGCTATGGTTGCAAACTCATCCTTTATCATTTCAAATAAGCGCCATTCCATTGAACGTTCTGAAGGCTCCGCCGCAAGCTCCGTAATTTTTTTATTATTAAAATGAAACTCCCCCACTGGGTCGCCGGGATTGATCGTGACCCCGTCTTTGGTAACCACTGATTTTTTCCCTTGATAATCATGATAACAGATTAATAACAAGCTGTTTTGCGATCCGGGAATCGCTACTGCCCCCACCTTTTTTTGATACAGCCCGTCGATCCTCTCCCAAATTTTTCTGAGAATCCCAGCGCCTAACATCTTTAGTTCCCTCCCAAAGCCTCTTCCAAACTAATAAAAGTATAACCGTTGTTTTGCATCCAATTAATAATACCTGCCAATGCGGCCACCGTATTTTCAGGAGCACCCTTTTCACCGCCGGAATCATGCAACACAATGATCGAATCAGCCTTGACTTTCTGGGATAACAACTTAAAAATCCCCAAAGCGCCGGTCTTTTTATTCCAATCCCGTGCATTGGCGGTCCAGAGAACGGTTTCCAGACCGACCTGTTTCAAAAACCAATATTGGAATAGATTAAGCGCTCCCCAGGGCGGACGAAACCATCGTAAAGGTTTCCCGGTGATCTTCTCGATTGCCTGCCGCCCTTTACTGATAGTGGCCACGCTTTTCCAGGGTGAAAGTAAATAGGCGTGACGGTGATCATAGGTATGGCAACCGATCTGATGCCCTTCAGCTTCGATTTGCTTTACCAAATCCGGCGTCCGCTCCGCCTTAGCCCCGACTAAAAAAAAGACCGCCGGAACTTTAAATTCCCGGAGAATTTTCAATACTTCCGGAGTATAACGGGGATCCGGGCCATCATCAAAGGATAAACAAATTTTAGCTCCCGTTCCCGACCCTTTTTTAATTGTTCTTCGGGAAAAAAGCCTCACATACCAATCAGTGAATGGAAAAACTAATCCCCAGAGTAAAATGATACCGATGCCAATCAAGCGACCGCCTTCATTTCCAGATAATTAAAGAGCAATTAAATTAATTTTAGATATGGTTATATTGGTGAAACGAATATACAGAATAGACCAAAACTATCATCATTGGGATTATTAAGCGCGAATTTCTCTTCTTACCAAGGGGTCTTGATATTCCCTAAAAAGACGGACTGAAGGAGTAAATAACCTCATAATCAGCCGTGCTCCGTTCTCCGCCGAATCTGGAGTGGCAATTTTAAAACAATTACGGCTAAAGCATTGACGAAAACCTTCATCAGCGATCATTCGATAAATTACTTTTTTTAAACTTCCCTCTCTTTTAACGATGAAAGCAGCCCGCTGTTTTAAAAGATAATTAGCGTTTGCCCCCTCATGGCCTGGGGTCGGCTTAAAGATGATCATCGGTAATTTAACCGCCAGAGCTTCGGATATAGTAACGCCTCCCGCCTTAGTAACCAATAAATCGCTAATCTTCATCAACCCAGCCACGTTTTCAACATATTTAAAGGCCCGGACTTGATATTTTTGATAACTATTAGAGCACAAACGGTCGTATAAATCCTGGTTCGAACCGGTTATTATCACGGATTGAACATCCGGAGGCAGATCACGTAGTATTAAATTAAAATGGTTAGTCCCAAAAATACCATCGTTACCACCCATAAATAAGATGACTTTCCCTTTGGAATCAAAACCAAATTCCCGCCTAACCATCTCCGGGTCGATCTTTTCTTTAAAAACCGGCAAAATCGGAATGCCGGTTATTCCAATCTTTTCTCTAGCGACGCCCCTTTTTTCCAACCCAGCGGCGACTTCGGGAGAGCCTACCAAATAGAGATCGGTTTTCGGGTGAATCCATTGGCTATGGACACACATATCGGTAATAACCGTAACTACCGGGGCGTTAAGAACACCTGCCTCTTTCATCTGGGAAAGCACACCGGCGGGCAGAGGAAAGGTGGAGATTACTATCCGGGGTTCCAACCTGTTGACCAGCATGATCAATTCACTATAACCTAACCGGTTCAGTCTTCGCTGCCAGAATGAATCGGAGGAAATATTACCGGTAGCTTGGTAGTATAAGGCATATCCGACTGGAAAATGCCGAATGCTTTGGGTATAACTAAATTGGCTGATCCGGTTGATTATGGGAAAAAGTAGTTCACAATAATCAATTGTAGTAATCTTGATTCCTGGAGCTTGCCTTTGGATCCCCTGGGTTAAGGCCCGGGCCACCTGGTTATGACCCCCGCCGTAACTGGCCGACAAGATCAGAATATCCGTATATTCTTTGACCACAATGGCACCTCTTACCACACCTTATATATCGAGAGCGTCTCTGAGACAAATTAATTTATTTGACGATAGGCCAAAAAATCCTTTCACAATGAAATAATCTTTCTTCAGGACCTCCTTCATTAATAAATGTCCTAATTACTAAAATAGACTTTATCAACTTTAAGATTGGGGCTATGATAAAGGTTAAAGGTATTTCCACAATTGGGTCCTTCAACAATTTCCACTAAACATTCTATCCTGGAAACAGCTTTAACTATGCCTGTAGCGCCATTTTTAAAAATTATCGTGCTGCCGACGGGAAAGGGGGTCACTACCTGTAAAAACGCTTCGACCACTCCTGCATTAAACTTACGGGAAGCCTCTTGTTTTATCTCTTCAATCGCTTGTAAAGAAGTAAGTTCTTTCTGGTAAACCCGGTTGGAAGTCATCGCGTCATAGGCGTCGGCTACCGCCACTATTTTCGAAAAGCTATGAATTCTCTTCCCGAGCAAACCCCGCGGGTATCCGGAACCGTCTTCCCGCTCATGATGTTGGAAGACGATATGGGAAGCTAAAAAAGTAATGTTTGCCTTTTTTCTAAGCATTTCATAGCCATCTTTGGCATGTTTCCGGACCAACTCAGATTCTTGCGGTTCCAGTTTGGTCGGTTTATTCAGTATCTTATTATCAATCAAAATCTTTCCGATATCGTGCATGATTGCCCCCATCCCTAATGTTTCCAATTGCCTGCGGTTGAGATTTAGGGCAACGCCTATCATTACCGAGATTACGCAGACATTAACCGAATGGGCGTATGTATAATCATCGTGCGAACGGATATCTACCATATTATATACAATATTGGGGTTTCTAATGATCTGATCCACTATTTCCCCGATTACCGATTTGATACTGGATATTTCGATGGTCTTATTCTGCCTTATAAGGCTGAAATATCTTTTAATTAGCCCCCTGGCCTGAAATAAAGTTTCTTCTCTGATCGGTTCCAGGTTGACAATATCTTGTTCCGCATCACCTGGTTCCATTATATATATGTATTGATATTTTAGATCTTTAATCTTTTGAATATAAGACGGCTTTAATACCACATTGGGACGGAGTAAAATTTTACTGTCTTGGTCCCTAAAAATTGCACGCGCTAATTTCATACCAGGTTTAACATTTTCAATCGGTATTAGCCGCATCTTTTTTTACCAGCCTTTACTGTTGGCAATTTTCCCTTAATGTATTCTTCTATATATTACCGGTAGATTACGGTTTAAACCTCTATTTCCGTGGGTATGCTATCAATGTCGTGCTAAAACAGGGACGACCGTAGATTATTGCCACATATAGCCATTGATTCTTAATCCAAAGATTTGTCATTTTATTTTACTCGAAAAAGTATGACAGAAATCCAGTTTAATTCTCGACGGAGGTTGAAAAAGTTGTTAACATGTGAAGTTTCCTTATTTCCTTTAGAAACTATTGAGTCGGACCAAATTGTCAACCAGGCAATCCAGGCTTTAAAAGAAACCGGTCTCAGGTATGAAACAGGTAATCTGAGCACCTATCTTTACAGCGATACCCCGGAACAAATTTGGAATGGCCTAAAAACCATTTATCAACAAGCCGAACAAGGGGGAACCGAGTTTTCGATGGTTATTAATTTAAGTAATAATACTTAAATTCGAATTAATAATACCCGAAAATAATTCAACCAAAAACTAGAAAATCCTGCCTAACAGGCAGGATTTTCTATATAAGGTACCAAAATGCGTTTTTCGATGAACCAAACCAATAGTGAGTCACTCTTTTTATTTCCCAGTCATTTTAAATTCTCAGGATTAAGCGCTTGAAGTTCCGCAATGGTAAACCGCCCGTCTTTACGAATCTCTTTTCCATCAAAATAAATTTCTCCCCCGCCATATTCCGGTAGTTGAATCAGGACCAAGTCCCAATGAATAGCAGAGCGGTTGCTGTTATCACATTCTTGGTAAGCTTGGCCGGGTGTAAAATGGATACTGCCGCAGATCTTTTCATCAAATAAGGTATCTTTCATCGGTTTTAAGATGTACGGATTCACTCCAATTGAAAACTCCCCAATAAACCTAGCGCCATCATCCGTACTAAATACTTGATTAAGCTTTTCAGTCTCGTTGCTAGTGGCTTTGATTATTTTCCCATTTTGAAACTCAAGTCTAATCCGTTCATAGGTCACCCCTTGGTATACTGCAGGAGTATTATATGTAATCACTCCATTAACCGAATCGCGGACTGGGGCCGTAAAAATTTCACCATCCGGAATGTTCATTTCACCAGCGCACGGAATTGCAGGAAACCCTTTGATGGAAAATGATAAGTCCGTACCTTCACCAACCAAACGTACCTGGTCGGTTCTTTCCATTAATTGCTTTAGCGGTTCCATAGCTTGCGCCATTTTACTATAATCTAAGGTACATACATCGAAGTAGAAATCCTCAAAAGCTTCAGTGCTCATATTGGCGGATTGCGCCATTGACGGATTGGGATAACGCATGACACACCATTTGGTGTTAGTGACTCTTTCCTCTACAACCGGACGGGAGTAATGTTTCATATATAATTGATGTTGCTCGCCGGGAACGTCGGCCGTTTCATTAGCATTTTCCGCCGCCCGAATACCGATATAAGCATCCATCTCCTTCATTTGGACCAATTCGTATTGGGCCATTTTATCAAGTTGCCCTTCAGTTGCTCCTAGCATTATTTGGCGGTCCAGTTGTTTGTTTCTTACTATCGCAAATGGAATTCCACCAACCCGGTATACCTCCTTCACTAGCTCCAGCGCTAAGGGAGCACCGGCATCGATCACTTCAATTAAAATCTTCTCACCAGGTTGTAGCTTTACCGAATAATTGATTAAACCTTGGGCCATCTTTTGCAGCCTTGGATCTTTCACTTCCATCACCCCTCTAAAATATTATTCCAATAACCAAAGGGATTAAGCGCTATAATTGAATTCAAAATTAAGCTTGGTTATCCCCCGTCGTTTACAATTCGCCAAACGCTCCTCAATAAGAATAAGTGGGTTGGAAAAAATTGTCTCTCAGTCTTGAGCCATCTTGTTCCGAATATTAATAGTAGATAGTCGTCTTCAACTGATTTGCTTTTCAAATAGTATTGGATCTTTATTGAATTTAG
Source organism: Bacillota bacterium (assembly GCA_023394955.1). GTDB lineage: Bacteria > Bacillota > UBA4882 > UBA8346 > UBA8346 > JAAYHS01. The sequence continues at coordinate 29,892 of JAEWZY010000018.1, read as the reverse complement.
ACATTATTTATTACATGTAACTCTTAGTATGAAATGGAATACACCTTGATATTAGAAGATTAAAAAACGGGGTAAACAACCATGACCAAGAAGACAATAAGTATTTGGGCAAAAAAGAACTTTATTTATTGGTTTATTGATAATTACCGGTTCTTAAATGAACATTCGGTAAATATCCTACAAGAATTAATCCAAACCGAAGAATTTCTATCCAGATTAAAACTGGTTATGAATGGTTCTTATTTACGGCCTTTAATTGTTATTTCCACCGAAGGAACCGGGATGCCCCCGCTTCTTTATAAAACTAACGACCAAAACTACACCGATCTTCAATCTATCTTAGAAAATATCTGTTCTGAAAAAGAAAGCCCTATCTATTTGACTTTATATTTCCCTGAGCGCTCGGCATCCGAAGCTTATTTGAACGTTATCGAAGAGAACCGCGGGCAAAATCAGAATCAATCCGACCCTTTATTGATTGATTTCGAATTATCTCTCTGGTTTGCCAGTTTCAAACAGGAACATGAAAGAGCGGAAGTATTGAAACAAATCGACCGTTCTTTAGCCGAAGGCGATAAACGTCAATTTAGAAGTCTGGTCAAGAAACTAAAAAAGCTTTAGGCTGTAAGTTCGCCTTGAATTTCTGTAATTAGAGACGGAAGTTCCATCAAACCGGAAGTCTTCCACTTAATACCATCAATCGTGGTATTTCCCAATAAAATCGAGTCGATGCCGGCAGCTTCGCCCCCTAATATATTTACCGGAGTGTCATCGATGAAAAGGCATTCCCTTCCTTCAGCCTTCAAATCCACCAAAACTTTATAATAACTTGAAAGGTTTGGTTTGCCGAGATAGTCGCAAAACCGAATATCATAAACTTTTTCAAAAAAATCCCGAATTTGCAATACATTCAATACTTCTTCCACATAATTTAAGGGACTATTGCTAAAAACGACTTTTTTCATTTTTAAACCGCTCAAAACCTGAGCCAGTAAAGGGTCGGGCTTTAAAAAATCGGTTACTTTCACATTATAAGTATAATTAATATATTCGTCGGGATCGATTTGATGACAAGCGACCATACCTCCCAAAGTTGTGCCGTACTTTTTCCAATATTCCCGGCGTAATCCGGGAATTTTTGTTGCAGGGATCTTTAGTTTCAAACCAATATACTGATCAATTTGTTGGTCAACCTGGTCCAACAATCCTGATTCCTTAGGATATAAAGTATTGTCTAAATCAAAAATGATATATCGATATCTCATTAGTTCCTCCAAATTTATGATACTTTTATGACTATGACTTAATCCCCTTAATTGCGTTACTAATTTTATCCCTTCCAAGACAAAAGCTAGCTGTTGAATATTAGCAGTTAGCTTTATTCATAAAAGATTTTTGGTTTAGGTTTATCTTAGATAGCTTAATAAAAATTAGTTCTCAATAAAGTCACAAATTCCTGCATTACTAAATTAAAAGAATCATTAGCAAATATTAAAATCCAAAGGAAGGATTTAATATTTATTATTATTTTACCGTAACAATTAATCATCTCCACCCAGGAAGTTCTCCATCTTTTTCTTCTAATTAGGTTAATTTCAACCTATATACCTTCACAAACCGGTTAATTCAGGTAATTTCCTTTATTTTTCTGAAGATAGCAGTTAATATCGTTTTATTGTGGTTTTTCTTCTTTTTGTTAAATTTTTATTTTGGGCAGGAATATTAGCAACAATTGTCGAATAAAAACAAAACATAGAGAGGGGGGATTTTATTGGCTTTTATAAAATTTCAAAAGGAAAAACCCAAAAAGGGTGCGACATCTAAAACTATCGGAATTAATCGTAAAGGTAGATTCGCTTTTTACAAACCCGTGGTTGAAAAATATTTAAATGATATAAATTTTGTAGAATTATTTTTTGACCCGGAAGTGAGAAAAATGGGTATCTTGCCCGTCAGCGAACCCACACCTGATTCTTTTAAAATTCAAGGACAAACTACTAAGATGGTAGTAGCGAAGAAGTTTTTAAACCGGTTTCAAATCCCGGTCGAAGACAAAAGATATGAGTTTGAATATGAAGATGGAATGTTAATAGTGCAATTATAAATCAAACACAATTCGGTTAATGAAAAAAGCCTGCGAATCAGGCTTTATTTTTTGTGGTAAAGTTGGTGTTCATCAGATAACTACTCTAGTTAACAATCTTTCTCCAACTTCGAATATATTTCCCGCTCCCATCGTAATGATCAGATCACCCCGACGGACATGCCTGCCTAAATGCTCAACTATGGACTCAAAATCGCCCAAATAACGGACATCCGTATGATAATGCCGGGTTTTTTCAGCAAGTTCACGGCTGGAAATGTCCCCGGGATCTACTTCCCGAGCGGGATAAATATCGGCTAAAACCAAAATATCCGCATCGCTAAACGATTTAGTAAACTCGTCTAATAGAAATTTAGTACGGCTATATAAATGAGGTTGGAACAGGCACCAGATTCGGCCTTTGAAAGCTTGCCGCGCTGTCGCCAAAGTAGCCTTAACAGCTCCGGGATGATGCGCGTAATCATCGACCACAATCGCGCCATGAAAATCTCCTTTGATTTCAAATCTTCGTTTTACTCCGGTAAATTCAGCCAATGCTCCGAGGGTCTTATCATTTTCAACTCCCAATTCTGAAGCAATGGCTAAAGCTCCCACTGCATTTTGCAAATTATGACGTCCCGGAACCTTTAACCGAAGTTCGCCTTGGTTCTTGCCTTTATAATTAATCCGCCCAACAATTCCCAAAGATTCGCTTAGTTGGTAATCAACTATTTCCCAATCAAATTGAGGTTGATAACCAAAAGTAATTGACCTACCCTTATACCTTTTTCGTAAGCCGGAGGCGTTCGGATCATCGCCCCAAAGGATTAAAGCGCCATCTTTGGGGAGCAAATCCACAAAATCGTTAAAAGTTTTAACTACATCCTTTAAAGTGGGAAAACAGTCCGGGTGGTCCCAATCGATATTGGTAATTAATTCTATGGTAGGACGGAGGTGCAAAAAGGACCTCTTGAATTCACAGGCTTCAACTACTATATATTCGGATTTTCCGGTACGGTGATTTCCTTGAAAAGCCTCGATTTCTCCGCCAATCAACACCGTCGGATCTACTCCGCACGCTGTTAACGCCAGAGCAGTCATGGCCGACGTAGTTGTCTTCCCATGGGTTCCAGCGATCGCTATGCCCCGTCCAACTTCCTCCATAAATTCACCTAATAGTTCCGCACCCTCAACGATTGGTATCCCCCGTTCCTGAGCTGCCTTTACCTCGGGGTTTTCATTTCCAACCGCATTTGTAAAAACTACCAGATCAGCGCCTTCGATATTAACCGGATCATGTCCCGGAAAAACTTTGATTCCTTTCTCAATAAGCCTATGAACCGAGTTTGACTCATGAACATCCGATCCGGTAATGGTATAACCGCGTTCTTGATATAACTTGGCCAATCCACTCAATCGAGCGCCGCCGATACCTACGAAATGGAGTTTTTTCATCGCTGTTAATACTCCCCTCATAACATAAGTTCAACCAGAGTTCATTATAACATATTTTAATTTACCAAAATATAATTCATGCATGATTTTTGAGGGCTTAATCTATTTATTAAAAATTTTGGTTTTAGTAAAAACTAACGCTGAAGTCAGTCCAAAGCCGTTATTTCAATCGCCTTTCATCTGACTTCAATTAGGGGGTGAAATTATGGGTCGTCGCGGCAGTATCGTTTCCGACCAGGTAAAATACGAGATAGCTAAAGAATTAGGATTTGCCGACCGAATCAAGGTAGAAAACGACAATTACGACTACGGAAACCTCACCACCCGTCAAGCCGGTTTAATAGTACGCGGTTTAATTGAAAAAGCGGAACAGCTATTATCCCGGTAAGGTTAGGGGCTAGTCCCCTAACCATCACATTTTAATCATTATTTTAATATAATAAAACAAAAGTTTCCGCCGGTTCGAAAACTGGCACTCCGCTACTTGACCCCTTACTGACCCAAGCACAGGGAAATGTAGTATTAATAATCATTAAATAAAGCCGGAAACCCGGCTTTCTTTTTTTACCACGACTGGTATATTTTTATTATATCCTTCTAGCAGGTATTCTATTCTTTAAAACCGAATCATCCTCTATGTTCCCGGATGGAACGAAGTCGCGGAGGTCATGGAAGTCCAAGGGTTACCTAATATTTAAAAAAGCTAAGGAGGAAACAGCTTGAAAAAATATATCGCCATTTTTACTATTATAACCATACTAAGTCTTCCTTCGCTCCCGGTCTTCGGCGCCCAAGCCTCTAAATCCACCGAACGGAAACTTTCCGAATTATCAAATCGCTTCGATAATCTGGAAGCAACTTGGGGCCGGTTTCTTCTGGGCGGCAGTTTTAACATTCAAACTGAATCCGATCTTGATTCGGTATCATTATTCAAAGTTAATCAAGAGCTTAATTTATTTTTAGACGCATTTATCGACCAAAACTTAATTTTCTCGTTAAAAATGTCCCACCAAGGAGGATGGGGCCTTAGTTTCCAAAGCCTTGACTCGGAAAATATACCTTTAGACCCTCCGGTAGTGGCCCCGCTCCAGATAGATGAAGCCTTTTTAAGGATGGAACGTAGTAAAAGCCTGAATTATCTCGGCCGGTTTCGCTATTCTTTTGGCCCTTTCGGTTTGGTCTCCGACTTTTTTGCAAGTCCTGCCGAAGGATTGGCATATCAACGTTCATTTGGCGATTATCACCTTGTCGGCCTCTATTCCAGGGTTTATACTCAATATATACCCGGTTCCGATAAAATCGAAGTCAACGAAGATTACCTGGCTGGAAGAATTGGTTGGTCCAATAAAAACTCAGTATTCGGACTCAATCTAATTCCCTTTGGTGTCGCCGGTGAGAAAAATGTCAGTATCGACTGGTCGACCGCCAATCCAAACTCTTCTTTTGCGGCGGAATTGGGATGGTATTCATTTAAATCCGATCAATACCCGGATTATGCAGTTAATTGGACTCCCGGGTTATTAGTCAGTTACAAAAAACAATATACGAAAAACGGGATCTTTCAAGTTAAGGCAGGTTACTTTGGGCCTAACTTCGCCCCTTCCTATTCCAGCTTAGCCCATTCCTCCGGGGATAATCGGGAATGGTTCCTTCCTAATTCTCAAGGGGTTGATCTGTTTTTATTATCTCCTTTATCGAAAAATTATCAATTGGCTAACCATTTGATAATCCTAAACCATATTGAAGATTACGGCCAACCCGAAAACGGTTATCGGTTACGTAGCAGCGTTGTCAAGTACTACTCTCCCATTAACCAACTGGAATTTGGAATCGACCTTAACCACTTGACTGAGAAAACAGAAAACGAGGCTTTCATTAGTTGGACCGTCCAGTTTTAATCCGGTTATTAGTCGTCTGCCCTAAGCCGGGTAGACGACTAATAACTTCATAATAAAACTTTAGCGAATAATTGAGAACTTCAAATAATTAAATCCCAGTTAGATTTTGGTTCCGATTAAAACCAGGGCTATTCCCAAACTAAGCAGTATAACTTTATACCAGGGCAGATGGACCGCGATCGTAGCAATACCTAATACGCTCACCGCTATAAATACCAAGGGGCCTACCAGCCCTAAAAAGGCATTCATACGTAAAGCTGAATCAATCCGGCCGCTTTTTAAAAAGATTATTGCGACTAATATTTCAAGCAGGCCTGATATGATTCTAATCGTCGCCATATTATTTAAAGCCGCCCGTTCGATAGTCTCATCCTCCCCCGCCGAATAATTTGGATATTATTAGATCACTTTTTTCCAATTCCCAAAATATTTAATAACATGGCCGTCACTCCTGCTGCCGCCAGAGGCCCTACCGGAATCCCTTTAAGCAAGGAAACTCCAAGTACTGTTCCGATCACTAACCCCACGACTACTTCCGGTTGAAGTTGGAGTAAAACCAAACCCTGGCCGCAAAGATATGCCGCAGCTACTCCTCCAATAACCGCGATTAGCCCCGGTATGCTTTGAAAAGTAAGCCAGATATCTTTTATCCCTACCCGATCTAGGGCAAAGGGAACTAAGACTGCGATTAATAGAAAGAGGAGACCGATATCAATCGCTCGCCGTTCAAACAAATATAAAACCGATTGGAACTTGACTAACTTTAATACTAATAGACTTCCGGCCGCCGAAGCGATAAGATGATTATTAAATAGCAACCCAATTACCAGAAGGACCAATAATAATAGATTATCTTGGATCATTCGTATTTCCACTCCCCGGATCATCCTTATTCTTGCTTCAATTTAATAATGTCTTATTCATCCCTCAATTCAAAAATTAAACTTTAATACTCAACAAAAAGCGGCCCCGAAGCATAAAATGACGACGGGGTGATGCAAATGGAAAGTTTATGGGAGGGAATTCTCAAACCTCCGTTGTCCGGTAGAAAACAAAAACCTCGCTCCACCGGAATCACTATGTTGATCGATAAGGGACTATCCCCGGCTGAAACCGGTAATCTATTGGAGATGAGCGCTACATTCATTGATTTTATTAAACTGACTTTTGGAACTACCGCCCTTTATCAGAGGGAAGTCTTATCACAAAAACTTGAATTGACTACTCAAAATGGGGTTTCGGTTTATCCCGGCGGTACCTTTTTCGAGATTGCCTATTGGCAAAATAAAACGGAGCAGTTTTTTTTAAAACTGAGTGGACTGGGTTTCAAGTGGGTGGAAATTTCCGACGGGACAATCCAGTTAACCGCGAGGGAACGCTGTAAAGTGATTGATCTGGCTTTTCGTTCCGGATTAAAAGTGATCACCGAAGCGGGAAAGAAAAATCCGGACTTACAACCGGATGAACAAAACTTGATTAAGACTATTAATAATGATTTAGCGATGGGAGTATCCTGGGTAATTATTGAGGCCCGCGAATCAGGCCAAGGAATTGGGATCTTCGATAATCAGGGCGGAGTCATTGAAGAAAAGTTAAACCAGTTGAATCAAAGCGTTCCACAGGAAAAACTGATCTGGGAAGCTCCTTTAAAAAAACAACAAGCAAGACTGATTAACAAATTCGGACCCAACGTCAATTTAGGCAATATCCCTCCAACTGAAGCCCTAGCCCTTGAGGCCTTACGCATCGGGCTGAGGAGTGATACCTGGAAAGTATAATCAAAGCTTAATATTCCAGATTAGCTTATTCCGGTCCTTTTTCTTCCGTACTATTATTTACAGGGGCTGACTCTTCCGTTTCATCTTCCTCTTCCGGGTCTGATTTGGCTTCGAGTTCTACTAAATCATACTCTTGGCCAGCTCCGATAATTGCTATTTTGGCCGGATAAGGCGGGACAATAATTCGAAATTGTCTTTCTTCTCCGGTGATGGTCTGAAGATTGAAAAACTCTACTAACTTATGGCTTTCCTTCCGTTGATAATAATTATTGGAATTAAGATCAAAGAAAATTAAATCAGTGCCGTAATCATTAAAACAGCCGTTACTATTGGCATCGATTAGCCTGAAATTTATTCTTTTTCTAACTTCGCCGGATGCTACTTGGATTTCTCCATCCAAAAAACTGGCGTTAATCGCTTCCACCATTAGATCGGAAGCGTTCTTTTTAGAATAAACAGTAGTAATAATAAAAAGGTAGATATTTTTTTGAGTTTCCCCCGCTAAACCTTTATAAGATACTTTAACTCGAACCGGTATTAAGGTCAAAGATTGAGACCGATTCAATCCCTTCACTCTGTCTTGGCCACTTTGGAAACTTTTAATTTTTTCACTTTCGTTAATTTTCAAATCATTATTTTGGTCGATATAGAACTCCGACCAATAACCCTGGTCGTCTTTGCCCATTACAAACCAGGTTTGCTGATTATTGTTGCCTAACTTAAAATTGCCGAAACGATAATCCTTCAATTGATGTAGATCAAAATCAATTGTTATCTTTTCCGGTCTCGCCTCAACCACTTCGGCTACATTAGAATTGATCTGATATTCTTGGGTATATAGATCGAAGATCGTTAAGTTCTTGGTCTTTAACGGATAAACACCTTCTATTGGAAGCGGCATTTTTCCGCTACATCCCAGTATTATTCCAGCAAATAAAAGGAAGCTCAATAGTTTGAGTTTTTTCATCATTAAACTCCTAAATAAATGTTGCGGATTATTTCTTGTTTTATTGATAATAACCTTCATTTATTAGTCATCATTTTAATAAATAGTTTTTACCATTCCGAAGTCAGCTCTTGAAAAATACGCCTTGATTCCAGTAAATAAGGCTCGCTCCGGTGCCGAATCCGAATTCCTTGGGTTACAAAGTGGGATGGTGAATTATCTTTTTTTATTTCGGTAATTTCAATCTCAATTATAGCCATGTTATAATCGAATCCCATTGAGTCACGGATTACGCGGGCAAAACCTTTAATGCAAACCGCAATATCACCTTCTTCAAGAATAGCGAGGGCAATGTTTCCATTAGCTTGAATATTTAAAAAGGTTTGTTGATTGCGGGAGATTGCTAACCTTAAATGCTTTGGATCACTTGCTGTAATATAGTTGAAAGGAGCGGTGTGAGGATGTTGGCTTTGATCGAGAGTGGCCATGATGGCAGTGCTAATCCTCTTATCAAAGAGATCCTTGAGGGTCGAGTTTAACTCGGTTCCCAACAAAGTTGACATCATTTCACCCCATTTATTAATTATAAAATCAAGGAGGTATGTCGCATAACCATTGTTTGAAATATTGCAATACATTAGATTCCCATTTTAAAACTATGGAAATCAGGTGCGGTTTAGAACACACCCGCCTCTATTTATGGGGATTCATGTAATTAAACAATTTGTTACCTCAATAATAATTAATTTATTCCTTGAGACTCCAAATAGTTTCGAACCAGTTCCTCCATGATCCGGTCCCGCTCCAACCGTTTAATCAACACCCTAGCATTTCGATAACTGGTGATATAAGCAGGGTCTCCTGAAAGTAAGTATCCTACAATCTGATCCAAGGGATCATATCCTTTTTCTTCTAAGGCTAAACAAACTTCATGCAATATCAAGGAAACCTCGGAAAAATTCTCTTCTTTAGCCAAAAACCGTCTGGTAGTTTCCATGTTGTCTTCCATAAGCCTCACCCCTATGCCCTACTGCCTCAACTTATTTCGTCTTTACGGAGGGCGATATTCATATCTACTTCGCCAAAGGGCGTTTTAAGCGGGATAGCGAGCGCGGTATGAATATGCTTTAAGAAATCAGGTATCTCCCCCCCCATGATGAACAGAGGCGGAGTAATGTTACAACGGTAACCGGTTAAGGATAGATTAGTACTAGCATTGCCAACAATGATGTTTTTTAATTCACATAGGGCGCTCTCACTCATCATATCAATCTCAGCGACTTCAGTCATTAACATTTGAGAAGCGATTTTTTTAGCGGTATCGGCAGTCATTCCGCAAATTACTTGACCTTGCAAATCGCCAAAAACTCCAACTAAAACGGCTACTTCATACTTACTCAGCGGTTCTTGGTTGAAGAACGGTTTTCCGGCTTCGACTTTGGGATCCAACATATTTTCAATAACGGAATACGCTGCTTTAACAAATGAATCAATATGCTCGAACGACAATTAATTACCTCCTTTAGTTGCAATTCCTTTTAATCGAGCCACTGCGTTTTTTCGGTCCGATTCCCGAAAAATTAAGGTGCCCGCGACAATTACATCGACCCCCGCTTCAACCAAGGCAGAAGCGTTTTCCCAGTTAACACCGCCATCAACCTCAATTTTGCACGCAGTGTTTTGGGAATCAATCATCTCCCGTAACTTTTTAATCTTCGGGATCATTCCCGTGATTAATTTTTGACCTCCATATCCTGGATTTACCGTCATTATCAAAACCAGATCCACCTCTGCCAGAATATAATCAACCACTGTCAAAGGTGTGGCTGGATTTAAAGCAACTCCCGCTTCGCAACCGGACTCTTTTATTTTTTGAACCATCCGATGTAAGTGGTAGGTGTTTTCAGTATGAATAATAATCCGTTTACTACCGGCTTTGGCATAGAGGGGCACAAAAAACTCCGGATTATTAACCATTAAATGTGATTCAATCGGTAAATTGGTTATCTCCTTGATAGCCTCCACAAACATCGGGCCAAAAGTTAAATTAGGAACAAAATGCCCATCCATTACGTCAAAATGGAGCCAATCCGCTCCACTGATCTCACTAACTGATTCTCTCAAGTTCAATAGATTGGAATTTAAAATCGATGGCGCAATTTCTACCATTCATATTCTCCTTATCGATAACGGTTTGCCCAGTTCTCTTTGATTTCAATTAATAATTCCAAATACGAATCATACCTCTCGGGATCGATTTCCCTATTCTCCAGTCCTCTTTTTATAGCGCATCCAGGTTCATTTTGATGAATACAAGATGTAAAACGGCACTTTCCTAAATATTCGCGAAAGTCAGGATAAAGCGGCGCCAAGTCCTCCGGTTTTAAATGTTCCAAAGTAATCTGTGAAAAACCAGGGGTATCCGCTACATAAGTCTGGGGATTGATCCTTAATAACTGCACCTCTCTGGTAGTATGCTTCCCCCGGCTAATCTTTGAACTGAGAAGACCGGTCTTTAGTTTTAGTCCGGGGCTCAACATATTTAGCAAGGCTGATTTGCCGACTCCGGAGGGTCCGGTTAGTACCGCAACTTTACCGGATAAGGCCTTTAGCAAAGTCCGCTTGCCCAGATTATTCACTACACTGGTACATAAAACCTGATAACCGTATTTAAGATAAATATTCGCTAATTTATCAGCTTTTCCCTTCCCAACCAGATCGGTTTTATTAAAAACCAAAAGATATGGGATTTCACAGCTGTCCGCTAAGATCAAAAAACGCGCAATCAAGCCGGGATTAGGCTCGGGATTTTGGTGGGCAAAAACAACCACTAGCAAATCCACATTGGTAATGTATGGCCGTTTTAAAATCGATTCTCTGGGCAAGACATCGAAAATTATCCCCTTAGAACCTTCCCGGTGATATTTAACTTTATCTCCGACTAAAAGATCGGGCACAGTTTGTTTAAGTTTACCCCGGACCGAGCATTCGATAAGATTATCGCAGCCGGTCAACGGATCAACATAGAAAAAGCCTCCGATTGCCCTGACTATCCTGCCAACTAAAATTTCAAAGCCGTCTCTACCCAAATTAATGCCTGCCTACTTTAAAATTCAAAAAAGAATTTGACTCAAACTTAGTTTGACTCCGGACCGGAACTAACGATAAAATTCATGGCGGTCCCCAGTGGGACCCGATCATATGGCAAAGGCCGCTGATCAATCACTACTCCTTCGGGATAAATATTACTAGGAGTAGGGGTCGCTTGGTTAAATACTAAACCCAAGGATATTAAGTCGGCTCTGACTTCCGACAAAGGCCTGCCGATAAAGTTCGGAACTTTAACCAAATTGGCCTCAGTAATATTTAGCGTAATTGAAACACTAGCGCCATGTTCAATTTGGGTGTTTTTATCGGGAAGTTGTTTGATAACCACACCTTCCGGAAACTCCGGACTGGAATCAACTAAAATTTCTCCCAAAGTTAATCCGGTCTCTTCTAAGATCAACTCCGCTTCCAGTTGATTCTTACCCACTAGGTTCGGGACTCTCACCAGTTGCGGACCTTTGCTAACTACTACCTCAACCTCGCTGTTGATCTTTCTTTTTTCACCGGCGATCGGCCGTTGCGAGATAATAGTAGCATTGGGATATTCCGAATTATATAAATAATTGATCACCCTTAAATTCAACCGTTGATTTCTTACAATCTGCCGGGCGTCAATCAATTCTTCGCCCACAAGGTCAGGGACTTCCACTACTCCGCTTTTGGTAAAGGGATTCGTTATACTAACAAAGAAAAAAGCGATGACTCCCACCAAAACCATGCTGATGGAAAAACCAAGGATCAACCAGGTAAGCCAGTTGCGTCCGTTTTTCCCGTCCTGTTCTTTGGGGACGTTCACCGATTTCCAAGTTTGGGTCGGAAGATCGGTATTGTTGATCAAATTTTGTTTATGGTAGTCTTTAGAGTTAATAAGATTAATATCTTTCAACATAGCCAAAGCGGAAGGATATCGTTCCGTAATCTCTTTGGCCATTGCCTGTTCAACAATTCTAGCGACTGCAGTTGGAATATTCGGACGCAATTCCCGGATGGGAACCAAATTGCCTTGTAAATGCTGCATCGCAATGGAGATCGATGTGTCTCCTTGAAATGGGATAGTTCCGGTAAGTAATTCATATAAAACACAACCTAATGAGTAGAGGTCGGACTGGGGCCCAACCACTCCTCCTTTAACCTGTTCCGGAGAAGAATACTGCACTGAACCAACAACCATACCGGTTTGCGTGAAAGAACCAGCGCTAATCGCCCTGGCAATTCCAAAATCAGTCACTTTAATTTGGCCTTCGGGAGTAACTAAGATATTATGGGGCTTAATATCCCGGTGGATAATATTACGTTGATGGGCATGGTGCAATGCTTCCCCAATCTGCCTGGTTATGTCTAGCGCCCGTTCCACAGCCATTGGGGCATCGCGTTTAATAATGTCTTTTAGATTATCTCCAGGGATGTATTCCATTACAATGTAGTCGGTATTGTCTTCCTTGCCTACATCGAAAATATTAACCACATTCGGATGGGACAGACTTGCCGCCGATTTTGCTTCACGATGAAACCGTTCCACGAATTCAGCGTCGCTAGCATATTGAGGGCGCAATATTTTAACGGCTACAGCTCTACATAACAGAGAGTCTTCCGCTTTATATACTAAGGCCATGCCGCCTTCGCCTATTAGTTCCAACAGACGGTAGCGATTTCCTAAGATTTTACCAATCAACACCACACCTCAATTCTGTATTCCCCATCTTGGCATATTCTTATATTTCGGATTAGTCCAATTAATATATCGGCAAGAATCAAATCTAGATAACTTTATTTTTTCGTTGATATTATAGAAAATCCTGCCGTGAAATTACTGAATTACTAAATTTCAACTAAAACAACGGTAATATTATCAGTTCCTCCTAATTCATTAGCCGAATTAATCATGCGTTCAACAATGGCTTCCGGCTCTTCCCCGCCGGACATAAGCTCCTTGATGAGAGCTTCCGGGATCGAGTTTGTCAGGCCATCGCTGCACAATAGAAATTTGTCGCCTTTAGTTACTTCAATTTCGATAATTTCCGTTACCAATGTCTCGTTACTTCCTAGAGCCCGTGTTAAAATGTTTCGTTGAGGGTGGCTTTTAGCTTCCTCAGCGGTTATTTCACCCGATTTAACTAATTCATAGACTAATGAATGATCGTGGGTTAATTGTTTCAAATCATCACCCGAAAGGTAATAAACCCGGCTATCCCCGATATGGGTTACATAGGCCCGCTCAGTTCCCAAATATAGCACAGCTACCGTTGTTCCCATACCATTAAGTTCTTTGTTTTGGGCCGCTTCTTTAAGAATCGCCTGATTCGCCGCTGCTAAGGTTTTTTTTAAAACCCCTTTAACTTCACTGGATAAATCAGCCTTAAGGATAGTTTCTACAGCAATAGCGCTGGCGACTTCTCCGGCTTGATGGCCGCCCATGCCGTCCGCCACAACAAATAGATTGTCATGATAACCGAATGTATCTTCATTTATCTCTCGCACTTTTCCCCGATCGGTCCTGCCTGCAGCTTTCATTCGCTCACCTCTGATGCGTCATTAAACTCTTAATCCTTTTCCAGGGTAACTCTTATAATTGAATCGCCCAACTTGATCAGATCGCCCGGTTGGAGTTTATGCCGCCTGATTCTCGCATTATTAACCAGTGTTCCGTTGGTGCTTTCTAAATCTTTGATTATTAAATAGAAATCTTTAAGCTTGATTAATGCGTGAAACCGGGAAACCTTAGGATCCCTTAAACAGATATGGTTTTCAGGTTGCCTTCCGATTTTCAACTCAGGAGTGGCGCCGATAAATTGCCGCCCTTGGTCGTTTCCTTCAACTACTGTAAAGACCCATCGACAATATTTCTTTGTTTCACTGCGTCTAAACCTTTTAGTATGATAAGGCGCTCCATTTCTAGATTGAGTTTTGAAAAAAAGCTTAGTGCGCCGGTTTAGCCTGGTTCGCTTTAAAGTAAACTCCTTATCGCCTTCCGAATCGGTTCTCACCGAATCAGAGCGGGAACCGCTAAAACTTCGCCAGATACTTTTTAGCTTTCTAATCAGTTTCATTTAATACATTGCCTTTACCTTGTAATTGCCCACATGCCGCAGCTAGTTCGCCGCCTCTTTCTTTACGAATAGTAGTTTCGATATGCGCTTGTTTTAAACCGGCTGCAAACTCTTTGATCCTTTCTTCTTTTGAGCGTCTCAGGGTTGAATTGGGTATTGGGTTAAAAGGAATCAGATTTACATGGCATAGCATCCCTGTTAGCAGTCGGATTAAATTATCCAAATCAATCGAACGGTCATTAACTCCGTCAATTAAGGTATATTCAAAAGTAATCCTCCGGTTGGTACGGGATAAATAGGTACGGCACGCTTCAATTAATTGTTCCAAAGGAAATCTTCTGTTTACAGGCATGAGATGATCACGCAGTTGATTATCAGCGGCATGTAAGGAAACGGCCAAATTTACCTGGAATGGTTCCTCCGCCAGTTTTTTGATTTCCGGAACGATTCCACAGGTGGAAATAGTAATATGCCTGGCTCCGATTCCTATCCCGTGAGGATCATTAATAATTCTAATCGCCTTGAACAGCGAATCGTAATTAAGCAAAGGTTCCCCTTGTCCCATAACCACTAAACTACTGATTCTGTTCCCGGTTATCCTGCTGATTCGCAAGGGCTGGTCAATTATCTCCGCCGGGCTTAAGTTCCGGATCATTCCCCGTTGTCCCGTCGCGCAAAATAAACAACCCATCCCACACCCGACTTGAGCGGAAAGGCAGACAGTATGCCGGTGGGTTTCCGGAAGATATACGCTTTCTATTGTTTGTCCGTCATCCAATCTGAATAAGTATTTTGTTACTCCATCATCAGCCCGGACCTGGGAAACCAAGGCAAGGCAGCCTAGGGAGACTCCTTGTTCCTGAAAAACCTGCCGCAACTCCTTGGGAAGATCGGTCATCTCTTCCCAACTACAAACCTTCCGTCGGTACATCCACGCATAAATCTGGTTGCTTCGGTATTTAGGAAGCCCTATGGCGTTTAAACAATCCTGCAATTCCGGCAAACTTAAACCTTTAAGAATCAATTTGCTCTCCAACGTATGAAACAGAGTAAATAGTATTATTCCTATAATACTCTTTTTGAATTTAGCGTGTCAAATTCGCATTTTTTTATCCTGCCGTAATAAATCCGATTAAAAAGAAATCCCTATAAAGGGATTCATTTTACAAGCTATCTTTATATATTCCCTAAACTTAGGTTAGTTTCGATTCCAACCTTAATTTATCAGCTACTTTAGCTATAAAAGAAGCTGTGGTCGGAAAGCGGTTCTTGCCATTTTCAGCTCCGAAAAAGTCACGGATAAATTCAGAATTTCCTCTTTCCCAACCAATCTCGATCGTATGCCGGATGGCCGACTCGACCCCGCTTGCCGAGGAACGGTATTTCTCAGCTATCCGGGGATAAAGATTTTTGGTGATATTGCCAAGCACTTCAACTTCTCTGGCGGAGATTATAATCGCATCCCGCAAGTAAGCGTAACCCCTGAAATGGGCGGGAATGCCCATTTCATGAAATAATTTGCTCACTTCCAGTTCAAGTTGGCTATTGGTTTTTTCGCGGCGGTTAGCAGTGTAAAGCCCCGGTTCTTCGGAAGTCTTGATAGTTTTCAATGGAGATGTTTGACGTTTTTTAGCAAATTGCCTAATTCTCTCAATAAGCGTCGAAGCGTCAAAGGGCTTGACCATATAATAAGAAGCTCCCATTGTGATCAAGCGTTGGATCATCGCTTCCTGCTCAAAAGCGGTCAAAATAATTACTACCGGAGGTTGCTCAAATTCGGCTAATTTTTCCAACACCCCTATTCCATCCAGATAAGGCATGGTTATATCCAAAATTAGCACACTTGGTTTGGTCTCTTCCACAATCTGCAGGGCTTCAATTCCATCATAAGCCGTGCCGATTAGCTCCATATCTTCTTGCAATTCAATTAGGTCCGCTAGGGTAGCGCATAGCTCCCGATTATTATCTGCGATTACAATTTTAATCTCCGACATGGATGGCCCTCCCAATTAATCCGTTTTCTGAGCGATCATATTTCGACAACTAGAGGGCCAATTCCTTTTCGGGGAAACCCGAACCACCAAAGGAAACTTTTCCTAAGAACCAGATAGATGCTGGAAAAATTTTTTTTATTTCTTTACCCAACCTTCGATCGGATAGTTTTTTGATATTCAATATAATCAATTTCCATTAATACTATATCTTTCCAACCTTTGGTCGGCCTTCGTAAGATTCCTACTTGCCTAAAACCATTTTTAAGGTAACAGCTGATGGCCCGTTTATTAAAACGGTACACTCGTAGATAAATCCGGTTGAATTTTTTCCCGGCAAGTATATAATTAAAGACTAGTTGAATCGCCTCCGTGCCCAAGCCTTGATTCCAGCAGTCCTTTTCTCCGATTCTGATCCGTAGTTCGGCTTCACGTCTACTCCAACAAATATGGTCCAGTTCCAAGTCGCCAATGAGCCTCCCGTTAACGGTTTCAATGGCAAAAACTTGATAGCGGCGGTCGGGAACATTAGCTTGATACCAGCGTTTTAATTGATGATGAGTCGTAGGAAGGTTACAGTCAACAAATTTTTGAAGTTCCTCATCCCGGTTCCAACAGGCCAAGGCTTCCAAGTCATTAACGGAAAGAGGACGTAAGCGGATCCTTTTGCCGGTGAGTTCCATTCCAGGTACCTCCCTGATGTGTTTGTTCTTTTAAATAGAGCTTCGATTTTTGCAGTATTAATTGCTAGAAATGTGAATGGTGTTTTTTGATTAATTCTGATCCGCCCCCGCTTTACCTTCAAGTAATTATCGCCAAGACTCTTCCCTCCATGGTAATTGGGTACTTTCTTTCCGTTTGGTAACATAAAAATAAAAAAATACAGGGTTACCTGCATTTTTAAACAACCTATACGAGCGCGTATTAATCAACGAATTACTTTGGTTCTACAATAAGTTTTACAGCGGTCCGGTTTTCTCCATCAATAGTGGTTTCCATAAATGCCGGGATACAAATCAGATCCATTCCGCTGGGAGCGACAAAACCTCTGGCAATTGCCACCCCTTTAACGGCTTGGTTAATTGCGCCGGCGCCGATTGCTTGAATTTCAACGCTTCCTTTTTCGCGAAGAACTCCCGCCAGCGCCCCTGCTACCGCATTGGGGCTGGATTTTGAAGAAACTTTCAACACTTCCATCTTTTCATCCCTCTCCCATTCCATTCTGATCAAAATTTGGGGATTAATCCAAATGTCGTTGAATCCTTTTGATTCTTGTCGCTAAACCGGATTCGTTCACCTCAAAGATTACGCCATCCAATTTAATCGGGCCTGAAGCCACCTCAAACCGGATAGGGCGTTTAGTCAGAAATTTAGTAATTACAATCTCCGGTTCGATCCCCAGCACGGAATTTAAAGGCCCAGTCATCCCAGCATCGGTAATATATGCGGTTCCCTTTGGTAAAACTCTCTCATCGGCAGTGGGAATATGAGTATGGGTACCCAAGACCGCCGTCACCCGCCCATCCAGGTACCACCCTAAAGCCATCTTTTCAGAGGTGGTTTCGGCGTGAACATCAACAATAATAACATTGGTCCTTTTTTTAATTTTAGTTAAACATTCGTCGGCGACCCGAAAGGGACAGCGCAGCGCGTCTAAAAAAACCTGGCCCAATAAGTTGATGACACCTACCGCAACCCCTTTAGCCGTCTCAATTATGTAATAACCTTGCCCGGGGGTGCCCTCGGGATAGTTCGCCGGCCGGATTACTCTAGGTTCTTCTTCTAAAACACGGTTAATATCACGGTTATCCCAAGTATGGTTCCCAAGAGTAATCAGATTTACCCCGGCGTCGAGGATCTCTTGAGACACATCGTAAGTTATTCCGAACCCCCCCGCGGCATTCTCCCCGTTAGCCACGGTTAGATCGATCTCTTCTTCTTCGATAATCCCTTCTAAACATTTTTTAATAATTTTACGCCCCGGTTTTCCAACGATATCCCCAATAAACAATATCTTCAGCATCGATCCCTACCGCCTTCCAAGATCCCTAACAACGGACCGGCCCCATTCCAACCCTGAGTTTTCCCATAAAGTATTCTTTTAAATACCAATGTCTTATGCTCCGCGCCTCTTGCCTGCAATCATTAGAAGGGGTACTGCAACCTCCACAGCACCCCATTTCAAGACCATTATTTGTGTAAATTAGCTCTGTTAAAAATCAAGACCCGGCCCTCTTCTCTGAATCCAATCAGCCTTTTTTCCTGCCGAGAGTCCTTCAAATCTTCCAGCATGTGTTCGATCATTTCTTCTTGAAGGACCATATCCTCCTCTTGAATGCTTTCCTGTTGATCCAAGAGTAGGTCCCCTTCAAAATACCGGTTTACTACCCCAATAATCAAGGCAATCTCTTCCTGGTTCAAGGAATCGATATCCCTCAATATTTCTACAAAAGACAAGCCATCACATACTGAAAATTTAATTTGGATACGCCCTGAATTCCGCTCCTGTAGCTCAGATATGGCATTCACGCTAAGCATTAGATTTTCCCTAAAGGGTTCGAATTCCGTTTCCGTCAGGATTTTGCTGAGAATAAATGAAAATTGTAAAATTTTTTGATCAGGATCGAAACGGACTGTTCCGATTTCAGGGTATCTTACCAGTAAAAAAGCGATTAAACTCATCGAGTTGGAGAAGGATTCTCCTTCTTTCCAGAAGATGCCTTTCAAGTTCCTCCCCCTTCCTTCCCAGTCAGCAACTATTAATTATACGAAATTGCTATTATCTAATTCATCAATCAATTATTTGGCGTATTCTACCGCCCTGGTCTCCCGGATAACGGTAACTTTAATCTGTCCCGGATATTCCAACTCCTCTTCGATCTTTTTGACGATTTCCCGGGCGATCCGAACCGAATTCAAATCATCAATCCGATCCGGTTTTACCATAATCCGGATTTCCCGTCCCGCTTGGATCGCGTAAGATTTCTCAACGCCTTCAAAAGACTCAGCGATCTTTTCCAGTTTTTCGAGGCGTTTGATATAAGACTCCAATGTTTCGCGGCGGGCGCCGGGCCGGGCCGCCGAAATGGCATCGCAAGCTTGAACCAACACCGCTTCAATGGAAGCTGCTTCTACATCGCCATGATGAGCGGCGATTGCGTTAACCACCAGAAAACTCTCCCGATATTTTTTGGCTATATCAGCCCCAATTGTCACATGTGGTCCTTCAACCTCATGGTTGATCGCTTTTCCAATGTCGTGCAGCAAACCGGCGCGTTTAGCCAAAGTAACATCAGCCCCAAGTTCACTGGCGATCAAACCACACAAATGAGCGACTTCAATGGAATGCTTCAATACATTCTGCCCATAACTGGTACGATATTTTAACCGGCCCAACAATTTAATGATCTCCGGATGGATTCCGTGAATTCCAGTTTCAAAAGTGGCCCGCTCGCCTTCTTCTTTAATGATGCTTTCCACTTCTTTTTGGGACTTCTCGACCATCTCTTCAATCCTGGCGGGATGGATTCGGCCGTCGACAATGAGTTTTTCCAATGAAAGGCGGGCCACTTCACGCCTGATCGGATCAAAACCCGATAATATAACCGCTTCCGGGGTATCATCAATTATTAAGTCAATTCCGGTTAATGTCTCCAAAGCCCTGATATTTCTGCCCTCGCGCCCAATGATTCTTCCTTTCATCTCATCATTGGGTAAGGCCACCACCGAAACAGTGGCTTCGGCCACATGGTCCGCCGCACAGCGTTGGATCGCCAATGAAATGATCTCTCGCCCTTTCCGGTCTGACTCTTCCTTCGCTTTAGCTTCCAAATCCCGTATTTTAATAGCTATTTCCTGTTTGATCTCTTCTTCAACATCTTTTAAAAGAAGCGCCTTAGCTTCTTCACTGCTCAATCCGGAGATTCTCTCCAATTCGTAACGGTGTTTCTTATGGGTCTCTTGTAATTCACTTTTTAATTTTTCAATTTCGACTTCTCTTTGAGCTAAGTTCTCTTCCTTTTTTTCTAAAACCTCGTATTTCCGGTCAAGTGATTCTTCCTTTTGAAGCAATCTTTTTTCCAAACGTTGAATATCGGCACGGCGCTCCCGGTTTTCCCGTTCGAGCTCGTTTTTTACTTTTAACGCTTCCTCTTTTGCCTCGAGCAAAGCTTCCCGCTTGATGGATTCAACTTCTTTTTTGGCTTCCTCAATTATTTTCCGAGCGTAATCCCTGGCTGACTGTAGTTTAAGTTTACTATATATGCCAAAGCCAAAAACCCCCAAGACAAAACCTATTATAGCATATAGAAAAACTGAGATTCTAATCACCTCCTGAATGTTTTTTTAATATAAAAAACCAATAGTTTGTTCGGAAATAGAGATTAAAGAAAAATAAATACAAAACAAGCCGAGTAAGAACTCGGCTCATGTTCTGTCCTCAAGAGTTTATTGTAAACTTTTTTAAATCCGGTGTCAAGTAGTCCTCGTCCTAGCTTACGGAGTCATAATTCATAAAATCCCATTCGCTTCCGAATAAGAAATGCCCTCTTAAAAGAATCTGCGCCAAACATTTCTACACTCAACGCGATACGTGATTTCTAAAAAAACACATCCGGAAAACACCGATGGATGGTACTTTCCGAAAAACCGGCCCTCACTAAAAGGCTGCAACCTTTGTTTTTTTGGCCCGGTTTTTTTTGCAATAGTTTACAGGCGATTTCAAGCTCCATCTCTTCGGGATAAAATTCAGCGAGCAATTCTCGGACCAACTCGGATGAGATCCCTTGGAATTCCAGATCCCCCGCTACATAATACTTACTCTTTAATCTGGCTTGGAGAGTAACGATCCGTCCGATCCCAAATTCCCGATCGTTTAGATAACCCCAGTTCTCCAACTGGCCGACGCACTCATCGATTTGGTTCTGATCAAACCCCGCCCGGTTAAGCCTGGTGATCATTTTACTACGGCTATAAGCCTGGCGGCTTAAGCTTTTCAGGGCTAAGTCCATTGGGGCGCGCTCCGCCATGGGTTACTTTCCTTTAGTTGACGCGGCCTCTTTGGCCGCCGGCTTTTCAGGCGGGCGCTCTTCTTTTAATAAGCCAATCCCAGCCCTGACCTTCCCCTCAATCTCGGCCATTAACTTAGGGTCTTTTTTCAGGAACTCCCTGGCATTGTCCCGGCCCTGTCCGATCCGGTTTTCACCATAGGAAAACCAAGCCCCGCTCTTGTTGACGATATTAAGATCCACCGCCATATCCAAAATACAACCGGCTTTGGAGATCCCTTCACCGTAGATAATCTCAAATTCAGCATCCTTAAAAGGAGGCGCCACTTTGTTCTTGACTACCTTGGCCTTGGTTCGGGTGCCGACAATATCGGTCCCTTGTTTGAGAGTCTCCACTTTTCTAATCTCCAGTCGGACTGAGGAATAGAACTTTAAAGCCCGTCCACCTGGAGTAACCTCCGGATTGCCGAACATAACACCCACTTTTTCGCGAATCTGGTTGATAAAAATGGTAATGGTGTTTGATTTACTAACCACTGCGGTCAATTTACGCAAAGCCTGAGACATCAACCTGGCCTGGAGGCCTACATGGGTGTCTCCCATCTCCCCTTCGATCTCCGCCTGGGGAGTTAAGGCCGCTACCGAGTCAATGACAATAATATCGACCGCTCCGCTCCGGACGAGGGCTTCGGTAATCTCCAACGCTTGTTCGCCGGTATCCGGCTGCGAAATCAGCAGATTATCGATGTCAACCCCTAATCTTTTGGCATAGAGAGGGTCTAAAGCGTGTTCGGCGTCGACAAATGCGGCGATGCCGCCCAACCGTTGGGCTTCAGCCGCGATGTGCAAAGCGACGGTAGTTTTACCGGACGACTCCGGACCATAAATCTCAACTATTCTCCCCCGGGGAATGCCGCCGACTCCCAAAGCCAGATCAAGGGTGAGCGCGCCTGTCGGTATCACCTCGATGTTCATCTTATCCGCGGCTTCACCCAACTTCATAATCGATCCTTTGCCAAACTGTTTTTCAATTTGTAATAAGGCGACTTCCAGCGCCTTTTGTTTATCCGACATTTTAAATACCTCCCACTCATTCCAAACATATGTTCTGCTAAAGTATAACAAATCAATCTAATCATGTCAAATGATTCGCGGAAACCCGTTGGATTCCTTTCATTGAAATAAAAATTCCCGGACTTTACGGTAAACCGCTCCTCCGGAAAGACGCATTACCAATTCCCCCAGATAAGCTACCGACTACTCCCTCAAACACCGCCACAGCAGCGTTAGACCGGCTTG
Organism: Bacillota bacterium; assembly: GCA_023394955.1. Taxonomy (GTDB): domain Bacteria; phylum Bacillota; class UBA4882; order UBA8346; family UBA8346; genus JAAYHS01. Next base: position 7,281 of record JAEWZY010000018.1, on the reverse strand, counting down.
GGCGGCTGCTTCCTTGTTGCCGGTCCGGTCGAAGGGAAAGATCCGCCGTTCCACTTCGGTCCGATCCGGTAAGGCGACCGCCAGATAAACCAGGCCCACCGGCTTAGCTTCGCTCCCGCCTCCGGGGCCGGCGATGCCGGTAATCCCTAAGCCAACATCGGCCCCGGTCCGTTCCCGGAGCCCTTCAGCCATTTCTTTAGCGGTTTCGGAGCTTACCGCTCCATGAGCGGCAAGAGTTCCTTCCTTCACTCCGAGGAGCCCCATTTTAAGCCGGTCGCTATAACTGTTGACTCCCCCCAGATAATAATCGGAACTGCCGGGGACATTGGTAATCCGGTGGCCGATTAGTCCGCCGGTGCATGATTCCGCCAACCCCAAACGCCATCCTTTGGTTTTAAGCATCCGCCCGATGACCGTCTCTAAATTATCCTGATCGTAACCATAAATGTATTGCCCAAGCCGTTCTTTCACACCGGCCAAGGCCCGCTCGATCAAACCCCGGTTACACTCTTGATGATCGCTTTTAGCGGTAATCCGGAGCGCCACCTCACCCCGGGAGGCGTAAGGGGCGATCGTCGGGTTGGTTTGGTCTTTAATCAGGTCGATAATCTTTTCTTCCATCGCTGCTTCACCGATGCCGATCATCCTCACAAACAAAGAGTCAAGGACCGATTGGCCGCTGCGCTGCAATTCCTTTCGCAAATAAGGCTGGAACGAAGTTTCCCACAAGTCTTTCAGCTCGGAAGGGACCCCGGGCAGAGCGAGCAAGATATGTTCGTCCTGCTCCACCAGCATTGCCGGAGCGGTGCCTAAGCGATTGGAAATTACCCGCCCCGACCGGGGGAACATGGCCTGACGCCGGTTGTTCTCGGAAATGAGGCGCCCGGTTTTGTCAAAATAAGCGCGGACCTGTTCCCAGGCTTCGGAGTTGAACTCCAACTCTTCATGGAGCAGGCCGGCAACGGCCTCCCTAGTAAGGTCATCTTGAGTAGGTCCCAGCCCGCCCGAGAGAATCAATAGATCCGATCGCTCCCAGGCTTGTCCCAGGGTAGCGATGATCCGCTCCAGATTATCCCCGACAGTGCTTTTATGATACAGGTCAATTCCTAATCCGGCCAATTCTTTGGCTAAATAGGCGGCATTGGTATCCACAACCTGCCCCAGTAATAACTCAGTTCCGATACAAATAATTTCCGCTCTCAATTTATTCCACCCTTTTTTATGTCAAAAGCAGCCCGCCGATTGATTCGGCAGTCTTATTCAAGCTTAATCATTCCCCAACAAGTATTGGCTTTCTAATAACACGCCTGATCCTCCGGCTTTTTACTTTTGACTTTCGACTTTCGACTTTCGACTTACTTTTTAACTATTCTCCTAACCATTCTAAATTCCTACCGCTCCGCTTCAACCTTTGGCAAACATCTTTTCCGGTTGCCGAAATAATCGATTAGTCCATAAAAGACCGCTTTAGCGATGCGTTCCCGGTAGCCCCCGTCCTTTAACAACTCGGCTTCCTCCGGGTTTGACAAAAAACCAACCTCAATCATAACTCCGGGCATATCGGTATCGTTTAAGACCCGGTAATCTCCGGCTTTAGCCCGGCGCCGGTTCGGCCCCAGCCCCTTAACTAAATGATACTGAACTGTTTCGGCCAGAAATTTGGACCGGGGATCGGATTTTTCATAAAAGGTCTGCGCCCCTTTATAAATACTTTGGGGGAAACTATTAGCATGGATCGACAAGTACAGATCCGCTCCGCTTTGATTGGCGGCCCGGGTCCGGTAACTAAGATCCCTCCTTTTTTTGGTGAAAAAATCCTCGTCGCTGTCGGAAAAATCCCGGTCCGTCTCGCGAATCATCACACAATAAACACCCACCATCGACAAGCGCCGCTTTAGTCTCAAAGCGATATCCAGATTAATCTCTTTCTCCAACAGACCCGTCTTGGACCTGGTTCCGGGGTCAATCCCGCCATGTCCGGCGTCGATTACTATTTTTTTCCCGGAGATGGTCGAGATAAATGGCAGATTAACCCGGATTGCCGGTTCATGATAGAGCCACCAGCCAAAGACCGCTGCCAAGGCCATTATTCCCAGATAGAAAAGTTTGCGCTGAATGACTATGATTATTGTCGGTTTCCAACCCATTGACGCTTCCCCCGGAATCAAAAGTTTTTTAACATAGGATCATAGGCCCAACCCTATCCCTTAAAGGGAACCTGTCATGGTTCCTGGATTTAGAAGTTAGGCTTCGAAGCCCAAATCTATACATTGGCATACAATTCCAGCCAATTCCCTTTCAGGGGAAGGGTCGCTTTTAGACCGCTAGTTTAAGCTTGCAGTAGCATTTTCTAGATACTAATATTCAGAAGGAGATCAAGATAGAATTACTAAAGCCCCTTTCAAAGTTTCCAATCTAGAAATTGGTCCAAATGATTGACATCGGAGTAGACATCTGTTATTATAATTTTGTTTGTATTAACCTTAGGGAGCGTGAAATCTTCCGTTTTTTACCGACAAATACATATGTCCTGATCTAACATATATCCCGAGGCGAGCCTTAGTGCATCATCGGGTAAAGGGAAATCAGGGTGCTTATGGGTCAAAAGGGTTCTTCCTAACCAGAAGATTTATTTTTTTGAAGGGGTGAGGGGAATGCAGGGTTTTGATACTGTAGGTGCTCACGTTCTGGCTGATTTTTGGGGTTGCCAGTTCGAAAAGCTCAATGATGCGCAATTTTTGATGGATTCTCTCCGGCAGGCGGCGCAAAGCGCCCAAATGACTATTTTAGGAGAACGTTCTCACAAATTTGAACCCCAAGGCTTCACGGGATTATTGCTTTTATCGGAGAGTCATATTTCGATTCATACTTATCCCGAACGAGGTTACGCCGCCATCGATGTCTTCACTTGCGGCGGGGGCATGACTCAAAATGCCGTTGAATATCTGCGGAAAGTCCTCCAACCGCGGACTGTCAAAGAAATGACCGTCTGCCGCGGCACTGAGAAAAGTCTGCTGAAAACGGCCGCTTCTTAGGAGCAGCCGTTAGGACAATTGAATATTTTTAAAAAACACCCTACGGGGTGTTTTTATTTTACCGTTATGCCAAAACCGGACTCACCCGTTCAACTTTGACTCCTTCATAAGCCTCCCGGTAAATCCCGACGATCTCCGAGACCAGGGGCATCCGGGGGTTGGTCCCGGTGCATTGGTCGTTGAACGCGATATCCGCCATTTCTTGAAGCTCTTGTTCGAAAAATTCCCTGGAAACCCCGGCTTCTCGTAGAGTCAACGGAATATTGACCTTCTGAAGCAATTCCCGGATCGCCCGGATGAGACTGGCGACTCCTTCCCCATCGGTCTGGGCAGGCAGCCCCAGGAAACGGGCGATCTCCGCGTAACGCCGATCGGCATGGGGATATTCGTACTGGGGAAAAGCTTGAAATTTGGTGGGTTTTTTGGCATTATACCCGATCAGGTACGGCATGAGAATCGCATTGGCCCGGCCGTGGGGGAGGTGAAACTTGCCGCCCAGAATATGAGCCATGCTGTGGTTCAACCCTAAGAAGGCGTTGGTAAAAGCCATCCCGGCGATACAGGAAGCGTTATGCATCCGTTCCCGGGCCTCCTTATCCCGGCCGTTTTGAAAAGCCCGGGGCAAGTATTCAAAGACCAGTTTAATGGTTTTTTCCGCCAGGGCGTCCGTATAATCGGAGGCCATTACCGAAACATAGGCCTCAACGGCATGGGTCAGCACATCCAGCCCGGTATCGGCGGTCACAGTTTGGGGCACGGTCAGTGTCAGGTCCGGATCGATGATGGCGATGTCCGGGGTCAGCTCATAATCGGCCAGAGGATACTTGATATTTCGTTCAGTATCGGTAATTACCGCAAAGGCGGTCACCTCCGAGCCCGTCCCGGAGGTGGTGGGAATCGCCACAAAGGTAGACCTCCTCCCTAACTGCGGAAATTTAAAAGCTCTCTTCCGGATGTCGGCGAACTTGAGCCGGAGGGTTTCGAATTGGGTCTCCGGGTTCTCGTAGAAGAGCCACATCCCTTTGGCCGCGTCAATGGCCGATCCTCCGCCCAGAGCGATGATGATATCCGGGCTAAAGAGTTCCATCTCGGCGCAGCCTTTCCGGACCGTCTCCACCGACGGGTCCGGCTCAACCTCGGAAAAGATCTCCCATTCAAAGGCCGCCTTCTCCAACTGGTAGGTGACCTTCTCCACGAAACCCAGTTTGACCATGTAAGGATCGGTCACGATGAAGGCTTTCTTCCCTTTCATTTTAGAAAGATAATGGAGGGAACCGTATTCGAAGTAGATCTTTTGGGGTATTTTAAACCATTTCATCCGGTCTTTCCTGATGGCCACCCGTTTGATGTTGATCAGATTATCAACGCTGATATTGTCCGTGGTTGAGTTGCGCCCCATCGACCCGCATCCCAAGGTCAGCGAAGGTGTGTTAGTATTGTACAGATCGCCGATGGCCCCATGGGATGAAGGGGAATTCACCAACAACCGGCCGGTCCGTACCTGTCGGGCGAATTCCTCCACGATTTGCTGATCTTCGGAATGGACCACCGCCGAATGGCCCAAGCCCCCGAACTCGGTCATTTCCCGGCAGCGTTCAATGCCTTCGCGGTAATCGGATACAATGTAGCAAGCCAGAATCGGACTGAGTTTCTCCCGGGAAAGAGGATACTCCGGCCCCACTCCTTCAAGTTCAGCCACTAAGATCTTGGTATCGGCCGGGACCTGAACCCCGGCCATCTCGGCGATCCGGTCCGCCGGCTGCCCGACCACCGCCGGACTCATGGCCATCCTGCGCTCATCAATGGCCACTTTGGATACGGATTCGATCTCACCGGGTTTCAGGAAGTAGCAACCGTACTCCCTCATAATCCCTTTAACCTCCTCCGCCACCTCCCGGTCGATGATGACCGCCTGTTCGGAAGCGCAGATCATCCCATTGTCAAAGGTCTTGCTTAAGATCAGATCCGCCACTGCCCGCCGCAGGTTGGCGCTTTTTTCGATATAGGCGGGGACATTGCCCGGCCCTACTCCCAAGGCGGGCTTGCCGCTGGAATAGGCGGACTCGACCATCCCCGAGCCCCCGGTGGCCAAGACCATACTGACTCCGGGATGTTTCATCAACAAATTGGTAGCTTCCACCGACGGCTCCTCGATCCAACCGATGGCTCCTTCCGGCGCGCCGGCGGCCAGAGCCGCCTCCAGCATCACTTGGGCCGCGGCGATGCTGGACCGGAGGGATTTGGGGTGGAAACTGAAGATAATCGGGTTCCGGGTTTTCACGGCGATCAGGCATTTGAACATCGTGGTCGAGGTGGGATTGGTCACCGGGGTCACTCCGGCGATGATCCCGATCGGTTCAGCCACTTTCAAATAGCCTTCCTCATGGTTTTCCTCGATGACCCCGACGGTCTTTTCATTTTTGATATCGTGATAAACATATTCGGTGGCGAAAAGGTTCTTGGTGATTTTGTCCTCATAAACCCCCATCCCGGTCTCTTCATGGGCCAGCCGGGCCAGGTCCATATGTTGGGCGATCCCCGCCAAGGCCATTGCCTTAACGATGGCGTCGATCCGTTCTTGATTGTACTCCATGAATTTTAATTGGGCCTGGTTTGCTTTTTGGACTAAACCATCAATGGCCCCCCGGATTTGGTCGGTATTGGCCGCCTTGGGTCCCGTCTCTTTTGTCGCTTGGGCCATAAATTAACCTCCTTCATGTTTTCGCTAGGCCGCGTTGACTTTTGGTTGACGGTTATAATCTCTCCCTAAAGAGCCGGGTTTATCAAGGGGTTTTCGCAAAAGAAATATGAGGTGGATGAAGAATGAGCGAAAGCAGGTTATTATTGACTAATTTCTTTAATATATTCGCCGGCGCCGCTCCACTGCTCTTGTTTGATTCCTCATCATATTTTTGCCGGTTGTTTGACATGATTTCTTTGCCAATCCGCGGCATAAATACCATGGTTGTCACAGATCAACCCGAATGGGGCTAGATCAATCCCGTCAATTTGTAATTAATTATAATATTATTAGATAATTTGGAAAATTGTTATTGTAACCCGAGCGGAAATATGTTATATTGAAAGCAACCTAATTATGTAAGGATTAGGTAATCATGTAAAAGGAGTGAAAATTTGATGGCGCAACCAAATTTAGTGTCGCTTAACATTACTGAGGCGGATCTGACGGAGATTAAGGCGGCTATTAATGTGCTGACCACTAAACTCTTGCCGCATTTGAAGACGCTTTCTCCGGAAGAACGGCAGGAGTTGCCGAAGATGGGACTGAAAACAATGGGTTTTGTCCAAAAAGGCGTTGAACATTGCCAGCAAAACCCGGACTTGATCCCGGCGTATTTGAATGTGGAAGAGCTGGTCAATGATTTTAGAGCGGTAGAGTTGATCCGGTCTATGTATCAGCCGCTGTTGCAAGTGACCGACGGGCTTTCGGACACGATGACTTTGTCAGGGAGCGAAGCTCTCAGCGGAGTGTTGATCTTTTACAATGCGGTGCGATATGGGAAGAAATCAAAGGTTCAAAAGGCGGAGACGATTTATAACGATCTTCGGGCCCGATACCCGGGCAAGTCGCGGAAGGACGAGGAAGAAAGCGCCTAGGACTCATTTTGCTAAAATTTTATAAGAATAAGATCCTCCTTGTTGGTTTAAATGGGGAGGGTTTTATTTTTGGCCGAGTATAATTTATTATTAAGAAATGTCTTTAAAGATTCCCTGTTAGTTTATATCTTATTGAAAACCAAAACTGTTTTGAGGCTAATAGTTGTTAATTTCTGCTGGTCCACGGTTCCGACGGCGGGTCGCTTTTTGCTCGCCCAAAAAGTGACGCAAAAAAGGCGCTTGGGCTCGGCCTTATCCATCCGTGGGGCCTCGCCTTGTGGACATCCTGTCCCATAGAACCGGCGTGGTTTCGAACCTCCTGCTAGTCAATCCCGGTTTTTAGTAGACCGCCGCCATCCATGGCCTTTCGACTGGCAACCAAGAGAGGGACGCGGCAGTTTAATCGCGAAGCATTATTTATTTTGTAACATGGAGTTCGGAACTGTCTTTTTGGAGTTGAAGGGCTGCCGACACGGAGTTCAGGACTGCTCGCGCGGGGTTTAAAACCCCATTCTTGGAGTTGGGAACCGCTTACTTGGAGTTTCAAACTGCTGGTTTGGTGCTGGGAACTGCTCACGCGGAGTTCGGAACTAGCGATTTGGAGTTAAAGAACTGCAAGCTTTGAGCT